>NZ_JBHVRK010000004.1:90809-447773 GCF_042885845.1 Kitasatospora sp. NPDC058032
CGGTCCGTCCAACCAGCCCGGTCCGCCTCCCGGTCCGCACACCAACACCACCGGTCCGTCCAACCAGCCCGGTCCGCCTCCCGGTCCGTCCAACCAGCCCGGTCCGTCCACCGGTCCGCACACCAACACCACCGGACCACCCAACCAGCCCGGTCCGCCTCCCGGTCCGTCCAACCAGCCCGGTCCGTCCAACCAGTCCGGACCATTCAAGCCGTCCGGTCCGTCCAACCAGTCCGGTCCGTCCACCGGTCCGCACACCAACACCACCGGACCAGCCGATCGGTCTGGTCCGCACGGACCGCCCAAGCCGTCCGGTCCGCACAGTCGGTCCGGTCCGTCCAAGCCATCCGACCCACCTCCAGAGCTGCTGGCGATCAGCCGTGAGGCAGCGGCCCTCGCGGGCCGGGCCTCCCGGACCGTGGTGGCCACTGCCATCCGCAAGGCAGGCCACAGCGCCTCGAACGAGCGGGTCGGGCAAATCCTGCAGATCTTGCGGACCGACGAACCGCCACCACACCGCCGCTGACTGTTCCTCACCTGCACCCGCTTCCCGCCCTCCACCCAGGAGCACACCCATGAGCACCACCGCCGTTCTCGCCGACCACGACATCGTCAGCGACTTCATGCACGTCCTCGCAGACCACTGCCACCTGCACACCGCCGAACAGCAGGAAGACGGCCGCTGGAAGGTCCGTCGGACCGGCACAGCTCCGGTCGAAGTCCTCGCCGGCGACCAGGTCGAGGAGCTGGTGATGGAGCACCTGATCGCCGCATTCGCCGCCCACGGTCTGGCCGACGACAGCCTCGACTTCTAACCGGACCTGAGCACGCCCCAACCTCGAAGCCCCGGCCGACCCGCTCGCATCCCGACCGTGTTGCCACCTACGGCGGAGCGAGCTATCCCCCCGGACCGTCCTATCGGACGGTCCGGGGGCTCGGCCCCGGCCAGGGGGCCGGGACGTTCGGAGTCGAGGCGAGCGGGGGCGCTCGTCTCGACTCCGGACCTCCGGAGCCAGGGGGCTCCGGAGGCAGGAACAGACAGGAAGAGCACACCGATGACCGCCGCCGTCGACGACGACGAGAGCGCCGTGCACCGTCCGCGCCGCCGCCACCACCAGCCACAGCAGCGCCAACGCAAGCTCACCATCCGAGTCAGCCCCGACGAAGAAGCCGAGATCCAACACGCCGCCGCCGAGCGCACGCTGACTGTCGCCCGCTTCATCGCCACGAGCAGCCTGAACGCCGCCCGCCGTCTCACTGCCGACCACGACCCCGAAGAGCGCCGCGACCACGCACTCGACGAACTCGCCGCCGCCCGCCACCAAGTCGCCCGCTGCGGCAACAACCTGAACCAGATCGCCCGCGAGCTCAACAGCGGCGGACTGCCGAACCCCGCCGACCTGGTCGCCGCCCTCACCGGCGTCCGCAGCACCATCGCCGCCATCGACACCGCCTCAGCCAAGATCGCAAAGGAGAGATAGACGCCGTGGTGCCGAACATCACGCGCGGCTCGCGGACGTACGGCCTGCTCGCCTACCTCTACGGTCCCGGCCGGCGCGACGAACACGTCGACCCCCATCTGATCGCCTCATGGGACGGCTACGCCCCCGACCCGGGCCGCGACCCCGCCGCCAGCCTCAAGCAGCTCCAGACCGTCCTGGACATGCGCGTCGACCAGCGCGGGAAGCGCCGCGCCCTGAAGAAGCACGTCTGGCACTGCTCGCTGCGGACCGACCCCGGAGACCGGCCGCTGAGTACCGAGGAGTGGGCCGAGGCAGCACGCCGGGTTGTCGCCGCCGCCGGCATCGCGCCGGACGGCGACCCGGACGGCTGCCGCTGGGTGGCGGTCCGCCACGCCGAGGACCACGTCCACATCGCCGCCACCATCGTGCGCGGCGACCTACTCAAGGCCGACATCGAGCACGACTTCCGCCGGGCCCAGGCCGAGTGCCGCAAGATCGAGAAGGAGTGGGGACTGCGCCGGCTCAACCCAGGCGACGGCACCGCGGCGAAGGAGCCGACCAACCGCGAGAAGCACAAGGCGACCCGGCTCGGCCGGGAGGACACCAGCCGCCAGCTGCTGCGCGACGCCGTCCGCCAGGCGCTGGCCGGCGCGACGGACGAGGAGGAGTTCTTCGCCCGGTTGGAGACGGCCGGGGTACTGGTCCAGCGCAAGGCCGGCCCGTCCGGCGACGTGCTCGGCTACAGCGTCGCCGTCGTCGGGGAGCACGACTCCGACGGCAAGCCGGTGCTCTTCGGCGGCTACAAGCTCGCCCCGGACCTCACCCTGCCCAGGATCCGCCAGCGGCTCGCGGTGCCGCTGGAGGAGCGCGCCGACGAGGAGCGCCAGCCGCAAGGCGTCGACCGAACGCCCGGGCGACGCTCGGCCCCGGCCCGCGCCCGCTTCGCCGCCTCGAACGCGGTCGACGAGGCGATCGACGTGCTGGACGGCGAGGACGACGCCGCTGCCGCCGGGATCATCACCGACACCGGCGAGGTCCTCGACGCCCTCGCGGGCACCGCGCTGCCCGCACAGAAAGCCCAGTTGCTGGCCGCGGCCAGGGCGTACGAGAGGGCGTCCCGATCGCACATCCGCGCCGCCTCCGCCGAGACCCGCAGCGTCCGCTCGGCCGCCCGGCAGATCCTGGCCGGCGGCTACACCACCAACAAGGCGCCCGACGCCACCGCGGCGGCCACTCTGCTCGCCGCCCTGCTGCTGCTGGTGATCGCGAGCAGCCGCTGGCACGCCGAACGCGGGCATCGCCAGCAGGCCGCTGCCGCCCGCGCCACCGCCGAACACCTGCGCGCGGCCTACCGCCAGGCAGCCACCCGGCCGATGGCCGCACTGCGTCAGCGCGGTCGGCAACTGCCCAGGCCCGTGCGCGAGCGCCAGGAGCAGGCCCTGCGCCGGGTCGTCCCCGGCGAGGCTGGCCGCCGACTGCTGGCAGAGCCGGAGTTCGACGCGCTCGCCGCCGTCCTTGCCGAGGCCGAGGCAGCCGGGCACGACCCGCAGGCGCTCCTGGAACGGGCCCGCTCCTGGCGGGAACTGGGCAGCGCCGACTCGGTCAGCGCCGTCCTGACATGGCGGGTTCGCCGCCTGGCCGACCTTCCCGTCCCCACCCGCACCCAGCCGCCCGTCCGGGCCGCCGCGCCCGGCCGCGCCGACGCCACGCCGCCCCCGGCCACCGCCGCCCCGATCAGCACCACCGCCTCCGACGCGCCGCGTCGCCGCTGACCCGGCCGCCGACGGACGCCACCAAGGCTCCGCCGGCGGCCGTGTAACCGCCCCCACACCGCGCCCATCCGGGAGACCGCCATGCCCAGCCCCACCTCCGCCGCACGGCGCCGCTACCGCCCCAGCGCGGCTGAACGCGACTGGCTGCTGCGCTGCTACCTCCTGCGCGCCACCGACTCGTTGGCCGCCGCTGTCGTGATGTACGCCGTCCCGCTGCTCGTCCTCACCCTCACCCACTCCCCCGGCTGGGCGGGCCTCGCGTTCCTCCTCGAGTGGGCGCCCCGGCTGCTCGCCATCGCGGGCGCCGGCCCGATCATCGACCGGCGCAGCCCGCGCTCGGCGATCCTGGTCACCAGTCTGCTGCGGGCCGCCGCCGCCCTGGCCACCCTGGCGGGCCTCGCCGTCGGCACCGGCCCGTGGCTCGTCCTCGGTTTCGGGGTTGCCGCCGGGATGCTCGCCGAGGCGTCCTTCCTCGCCAACGAGGCCCTCGGGGGCGAGGCCAGCCGCCGGGCCGAAGACCGAGCCCACCGCGTGCAGGCGGTCCTGACCGGCACCGACCAGGTCGCCCTGCTGATCGGTCCGCTCCTCGGCGGCCTGCTCCTGCTCGCCGGCCCCGCCCTGCTGCTGGCCGCCGTCGCGATCCTCTCCGCGCTGACTGCGACCGTCGCCCTCACCGTCCGCACCGGACGGCCCCACCTCCACCTGGTCACCGACACCGCCGCCCCCCGCCCCCTGACCGGGCTTGCCACCGGCCTGGGGGTCCTGCGCCGCACCCCCGCGCTGGCCTGGCTGGTTGGCGCTCTCGCCTGCGTCAACCTGGCCTCCGGTCTGCTGCAGGTGTCCGCGCCGATCACCGTCACCCGCACCCTGCACCACTCCAGCGCCGCCGTCGGCCTGGTGTGGAGCATCGCCGCCGCGCTCTCCCTGGCCGCCGTCGCCGCCGCCCACCGGGCCATCGACCGGTGGGGCCTGCTGAGCGTGGGCACCGCCTCGGCCGCCGCGATGTGCGCTGCCACCCTCGCCAGCGCGCTTGCCCCCACCCTCCCCCTCTACGCCGCCGCCGTGGGACTGCTGATGGCCGGTGAGGGCGCGGTGACCGTGGTCCTGCGAACCGCCCGAGCCCGCCTCATCCCGGAGCGGGCCTTCGGCTCCACACTCGCCGCCACCGTGCTGCTCGTCCTCACCCCGCTCCCCCTGGCCGGCCTGCTGGTCGCCCTGTGGCCCGCCGACCACCTGCGCCTGCTGGTCACGATCACCGCAGCCGCCGTCTCGACGGGCACCTGGGCGTGCTTCCGCGGACTTCGCGCCCACCGAACCAGCTGGACGGCCGCCCAGGACACCGAGCCGGCCCTGAAGGCCGCCTGACCGACCGGAGGAAGGAACTTCCCATGACCGACGACACCCCCGCCTACACCGACCACGCCGCCCTCGTTCCGGCGGACTACACCGCCTTCGAGCACCTGCTCGCCGCACGCCGCGACGGCCACCCCTTCATCCACCCGAAGTGGGAGATGCTGCTCTCCACCAGCAGCACTTCTTCCCCTGGGACATGGGAGTACGCCTACGCCCTGTTCCACAGCCCGCTCCGCTTCGCGTTCACCGACTCCTCCCCGGCGGCGGAGGACGTGGTACGGGTCTTCTTCGACGAGGACGGCCGGGCCCTCCCCGACCGCCCCGCCAGCCCGCGGCCGGACTCCCCACTCTCCAAAGACCTGGCCGAGCACCTGCCCGGCTGGTCCGTCGAAGCCTGCCACCTCGCCCCAGGCCGCGCTCTCGTCGAACTCGAAGAGCAGACCTGGGGCTGGGGCGGAAGCCAATGGACCAGCACCGCCGGACCACACGACGCCTCCGACCTCACCGGCCCGGCCGGGGAACGGCTCCTCGCGGTACGGCTCCTCCCGGACGCGCCGATCCTCGTCGGCGCCGCCGTCCCGGACGGCGTCCGGCCCTTCGACCTCGGACAGGCCCGACCGCCGGCCCCGCTGTCGGTGGGGCCGACGGCCGCAGCCGCCACCGCCATCACCAGCGTGATCGCACCGCGCTACCGGCAGGCGGCCTGGCAGGCCCGCGTGGGCTCCATGACGTTCGCCATCGACTCGCTCCGGGACCTCTGCAGCGCCCGGATCACCAGGCCGCGCCGGGCGGGCCGCCGAGCGGGCGAGACGTTCGAGTCCGAGGCGGTCCGTGGCCGCGCCGCCTGGCGCCACATCGAGACCGCCATCGCCGCCGCACCGGCCGTCGCCGCCGCGATCCGGGCCTTCACCGTCGCCGAAGACCGCCTCGACCCGGTCGTCCGCAAGGACCTCCAGCAGCTCACCCTCACCGAGGGCGCGCTCACCCGCCTCCAGGAAATCCGCGCCGGATGGCAGGAGGAGATCGCCGCCTTCGTCGACACGCCCGACGGCTCCTGGCTTCGCCGCCAGGCCGAGGACTTGCGGAACCAGGAAGCGTGGCCGCACGCCCAGCGCCTGGCCGAAGGCCCGCTCACGGCCCTCGCCGCGTACATCACGCCGAGGATCGGAGCGCCCGTCCCCGACCGGGAGCAGCAGATGAAGGCCGCCCTCGCCCGCGCGGGCAACCTCCCCGCCAGCCCCTCACTCACTTCGCCGCCGGCCGCGACCGCGGCACCGCCGCCAGGCCGGCACCGGCCCACCCGCTGACCATCCACCCGGCCGGGTGCCCACCGCGCCCGGACCGGCCCGTCCACCCGACAGATCCACGGGAGAGACCCATCACCACCAGCACCGACACCATCACCAGCGACGCCGACGACGAGGTCACCCACGCCCTCGGCGTCTGGTACGACACGATCGCCGACGCCCCCGCCGACAGCCACCCCGCGGCCCACCCCTCCCGCACCCGTGCGTGGAGCGCCGCCTGGGAGCGGCTCACCACCGAGCGGATCGACGCCCACCGTCACCTCCAGATCACGGACTTCGACGCCGGCATCACCGAGACGGTGCCGTACTTCCTCGTCCCCGCCTGCGGCTGCCCGTACTGGTCGAGCCAGGAAGCCGACGCCGGCGTCGCACCGGTGTGGCCCGGCCCCGTTCTCTACTCCGGCAGCCCGCACGGCCAGTACGGCGGTGCCGGAGCCGCCACCGACGCCAGCGCCCACCTGGCCGCGCACGCGGGCCTTCGCCTGGCCGAGGAGTACGGTGCCCACGCCGTCGTCTACCCGGGCCTCGGCGCTGAGCAGGCCGGCCGCCTCACCGCCGCCGGACGCCACCAGGGCGCCGCCCGCGTCCTCGATCTCGCCACCGACGTCGCCCACGTCCGCGACCTCGCCCCGGACCAGGGCCTGGACCGCTGGTGGGCCGACACCCCCGCCGGCCACCGCCGCGACGCCCGCCGCCAGTGGCGCCGCGCCACCGAGGCCGGACTGGCACTCGACCCGCTCACCGGCCCTCGGATGCTGCCGCACCTGGCCGAGTTCACCGCGTTGGCCGTCGGCACCGCCGAGCGCCACGGCACCGCCCTCTACGGGCCCGACATGTTCGAGCACCTCGCCCAGGTCCCCGGTGCCGTCCTGCTCGCCGCCCGTGCTGAAGGCCACCTCGTCGGCGGCATGTTCGCCTTCCTCCATGACCGCTGCCTCTACCTGTGGGCCTCGGGCATCGACTACCGGCACCCCCTCGGGCGTAACGCCTACACCTGGCTGATGGCCGAAGCCCCCCGCTGGGCTCTCGAACACGGCGCCATCCGCATCGACGCCGGCCGCGCCAACTACCTGGCCAAGAAGCGCCTCGGCTACCGGCCGCACGTCCTGCGCACCGTCATCCACCTGCCCGCCGGCTCCGACACCACCGCCGATGCCCTCACCCGCCTCTCGCGCCGCCTGGGCGAACAGGCCCTGCGCCACCACGCGGACCTGCCGTGGTGAACAGCCGGGCCCGTACCTCCTCCCCCTCTACCGAAGGAACGACTCTGACCTCGCTACTCGTGATCAACTCCGGTGACCGTGCCTACAGGGAGTACTCGCTCGCGCAGATCGCCGCGCACCACCGGGTCGTCCTGATCGGCCGCAGCGGGCCGGGCTGGGAGGGCCCGTACATCGCCGACCACGAAGTCGCCAACCTCGACGACCTCGACGACCTGGTCGGCGCAGTGGACGACCTCCTCGCCAACGACATCCGGGGCGTGCTCACCTGGGACGAGTTCTCCCTGGTCGGCGCCGCCCACGTCGCCGCCCTGCTGGGCACGCCCGGCAACTCCACCGCCACCGCCACCGCCTGCCGGGACAAGGCAGCCAGCCGGGACGCGTTCGCCGCCCGCGGCGTTCCCTCGGCCAGGAGCACCCTGGTCACCACCCGGGAGGAAGCCGAAGTGGCCGCCGCGGCCACCGGGTACCCGCTCGTCCTCAAGCCCGCCCGCCAGGCCGGCAGCATCGGCGTCATCAAGGCCGAAGGCCCCGGCGACCTCGCCGCCGCGTACGCCCACGCCTCCTGGGCCGCCTGGGCCGCAGCCGACGACGAGGGCTCGAACGTCCTGGTGGAGGAGTACCTGGACGGGCCGGAGATCAGCGTGGAGTGCGTCACCGTGCGGGGCGTCACCACCCCGGTAGCACTCACCCGCAAGCAGCTCGGCCAGGAGCCGTTCTTCGAGGAGGTCGGCCACTCGGTGGAGGCCGGCGACCCGCTCCTGGCCGTCGCCGGTCCCGTCGCCGTCGCCGCGCTGGACGCCCTCGGCTTCACCAACGGCGTCAGCCACGTGGAGATGCGACTGACCGACACCGGCGGCCCCCGCCTGATCGAGGTCAACGGCCGTCTCGGCGGAGACCTGATCCCCCACCTAGTGCGGGAGGCCACCGGCATCGATCTGCCGCTCGCCGCCGCCGACATCGCCCTCGGCCTGGAGCCCGACCTCGCACCGACCCGACGCCGGGCAGCGGCGATCAGCCTGGTCTATGCCCCCGCCACCGGCCGCCTCACCCGCGCCGACGCCGACCCCGCCCTCGGCGACGAGCCCTGGCTGGAGCGCCTGGTGTGGGAGAAGCAGGCCGGCGACCACGTCATCCTGCCGCCCGACGGCGACCTCGGCACCGCACGTGTCGCCCACCTCGTCGCCACCGCCACCACCGCCGAGATCTGCCTCCAGCACCTCGCCGACGCCCGCCACCAGCTCGACATCGCTGTCAGCTGACCCGACGAAAACGGGCCGGGGCCGCACACCGCGTGTGGCCCCGGCCCCGCTGGTACATCCGGCCTGGCTACGGGCGCATTCGTGCGAGCCGCGGCAGGCCCCGGCACTCGTTGTTCTCAGTCCCTCCGCCAGGAGAGGCGCCGCCCTCCACGACGGCCGAGTCGGCTCCAGCCCGCTGAACTGGCTGCGGCTGTAGCCGCGCTGCGGAAGAATCATCGCGTCCCGCTGCTTCGGGCAGTCCGAACCCCCTTGGAGGCCGCAAATGATGCCCGCGCGGGATCGTGTCGCCGTCGTATTCGTTCACGGATTCTTCTCCGGTCCCCATACCTGGGATCCGCTGGTGAACCTCCTGGAGGAGGACGAGGAGATGAAGTTCGCCGACGTGCACCGGTTCCCGTACAGCTCTCCGAAGCTGCGGCTTCGGCCCGATCGGCGCATCCCCGACTTCAACGACCTCGCGGATCGGTTGAGAACGTTCCTGGAACTTCGAGCAGACCGCTACGAGCGCTTCGTACTGGTGGCGCACAGTCAGGGCGGCCTCGTGGTCCAGCGGTTCCTGTCACGCGTGATCGCCGACACCCGGGGCCCCGACCTCGCCTCGATCAAATCCGTCGTTCTGTTCGCCTGCCCGAACGAGGGCTCGGAATTCGCACTGTCCCTGCGTGTCCGATTCCTGCGCAACCCCCAGGAACAGCAGTTGCGACCGCTTCACGAGCAGGTACAGGACGCGCAGCGGAGGGTGCTCGAGAAGATCGTCTACGCCAAGGAACTGGGACCGGGATCGTGCCCGATCCCGTTCCATGTCTACGGCGGCACCGAGGACAACATCGTCCGCAGGAGTTCCGCCCAGAGCAACTTCCCCCAGCCCCGGATGCTCGCCGGCGACCACAGCGGCATCATCCGGCCCACCTCCCCGGACGCCGACGTCTACCAGGCGCTGCGGACCCACGTGCTGGAGGCATCCCAGACTCCCGGCCCGCAGGCAGCCGTGCCTGTTGCCGGCCCCCCACACCCTGGCGACCGGGACAAGGCACAGCGGTTCCTGCGCGCCCTTCCCCCCCACGCACCATGGCTCCGAGGGCTGCGGACCCAGAACTTCTACACGCACTCCGGCAAGGTCGACCGCCTCTTCGACGAGGCCGTCACCGAGCTGATGACCGATCCGGTCTGGTACGTAGACCCGGCCTTGCACGAGGCGGATGCCGCATGTCAGCAGGCAGCCCAGGACCTGAACGAAGCGACGGAGGGCCTGTTCGCGGACCCGCTCACCCCAGCAGCACTGGCCGCACTGGACGGGCTGGCTCACCCGCAGGACAGCTACGTCCTGCGCCCGGGGCAGTACAGGCCCGGCGTGACCGAGCACAAGTTGCACGAGCTGCGGGTGGTGTTCTTCGAGCGATACGACGCTCTCGTGCGACTACTCAACGAAAGGTCCCTGCTGACACCCTGACGGGACATCGGTCGGTGTGCTCCGGATCACTCCGGAATATCGGACATCGGGGAACCAATCGCGCACCTCGGAGCATTTACTCCCGTACACCACGCGAGAGGGGCCCCTTGAACACTCCCGATGACGGCCGCGACCCCGAGACTCCCCAATACACCCACTTCCGCTACGGCGAGGCCCCCGAGCCCGCGCCCGCGCCGGCCGCCGTCCTCGCCGTTCCCCACCCCGCCGCCCTGCGCCCGCGCGGCATCATCATCACCTGCACTGCCTGCGGCGCCGGCCGCGACTGGCTCCTGATCCAGGTTGGCGACCTCGTCTTCGTCCGCTGCCGCTGCGCGCACGAGTGGCAGGAGCACGACCTCGACGCCGGCGAGGTCGACGGCGCCCGCAACCCCGACGGCCCCGAAAGGGAGTGGGACAGCTTCGAGCAGCTGTACGCCGGCCTCGGTTTCGACGGCCTGTTCCGCATGACGTACCTCGGCTAACGAGCGGCGTTGCATGGGGGGCAAGACTCCGGGACAGTCGGTTCGGTAATCGGCCCCTGTCCGCCGGGCATCGTGCCGCTCCCCGGTCTTCTGCAGCCCTGCGTCCGCTGCGGAGCCGAAACACGTGGAGCCCGCACCGCTTGCGCGGTGCGGGCTCCACGTATTCTCCCGGTGCGTGGCCGGCGTTCCCCTCGCGTCAGTCGGCGGTGCAGGTGTAACGGACCACCCCGTTGACGGAGTCGACCGGGGTGACGAGGCCCGCGCGGAGGAGGCGCAGCAGGCTCAGTTCGACGGGCCCGCGTCGGCGGCCCAGGTGGCGGGCGAGGTTCGCAGCGCTGCTGGGGGTCTCGGCGAGGCGCAGGCGGTGCAGGACTTCGGTGTCGGTGATGTCGTCCAGGATCGAGGTCGCCAGCCGGAGGCTGATGGCAGCGAGCGCGGTGACCAGCAGGTACCCGCTGGCGACGACGTGGTGGCGTACGGCGTCGTGGAGGACGGCTGCTGCGGCGGCTATGGCGGTGGCGGTGCTTGCGACGGCCCAGGCTAGGGCTGCTGCCTTGACGGTGCGGACGCACGGGCGAGGGCGGGCGGACGGCTTCACGGCTTCTCCTTCGGCGGGGAACGGGGCGGCCGGCCGGAGGGCGTGGGGCGGGCCACGCCCTCCGGCGTTCGGTGGCTAGTCGGACGGGCCGCGCTGCTGGGGCATCCGCGCGGTGACAGCCGCAGCGCGTGCGGCGTTCTGGAGCCGGTGGATCCTGTTCTGGAGTGCGATCTGCTGGCAGCAGGTCAGGGCGAGCGTGACGCTCAGGAGCCCGAGGTGGAGAACGGCGCAGACGGCGGCGGTGGCGGCGGTGGAGACCGTGCTGGCGATGGCGAGGTAGTACGCCGAGGCGAGGAGGCGGAGGAGGTTGGCGTCCGGGGAGGTGGAGCCGGTGGTGATGGTGCTATCCCTTCGCGGTGCTCAGCGGGTGGGGCGCTCGTACAGAGCGGCGAGAAGGTCGAGCACCAGCTCGACGGGGGCCTCGCGGTCGAAGGTCGCCTTCCACCCGGGGTGACGGGCCGTGCCCGTGACCGCTACGGTCCAGGTGTCGGCGTTCGGGTCGTCGGGCGCGTAGCCGAGGTAGACGCGGGTGTCGGGGCTCGCCGCGTGGAGGCTTCCGCGGGGGTCGACTACCCAGCTCCAGTTACGGGCCGCCAGGAACTCGGAGACCGCGTAGGGGCTGCCGGGGCCGACGAGCCAGCTCCGGTGCTCGATGCTGGCGCCCGGCTTGAGTCCGGGGACGGTGGGAGCGGTGATCGCCACGGTCAAGGCGCTTCGCCTTCCTGTTCGGGGAGGAGGGAAGCGTCCATGTTTGCTTGGGTCCGACTGGTTCTCGTAGTCCACTACGTCTGCCGTAGGCGAACACTGGCGCCGGGTGGGCGCGGGTGACATCCCGGCGGCGGTCGGTGTCCTGTCCCGATAAGCCCAGCGGAGTCCCGGTGAGCTTGGCCGGTGGTGGACCAGTCGTCTCGGTGAAGTTGGCGGACAGGGGCTTCTGCGTCTGATCACCGTGGTCGTGTGGCGGCGTCTCAGCGTGTTTTGCGGATGGCGTCGGTGGCGGCCCTGGCGATGGCGGCGGGGGCGCTGGAGGGCTGGGGCAGGTGGAGCAGGGTGGTCCCCGGCAGGTGGAGGGATTCCTTGGTGAGGGTGAGCTGGAGTACGGCGCAGCCGGCGGCGGTGAGGCGTTTGATGCGGGTGACAGCGTTTGCAGTTTCACCGTCGGTGTACTTGGCGTCAGTTACGAGGACGAGGAGGCGGCCAGCGCCGGGGCGGCTGAGGTCGAGGCCGTGCTCAAGTGCGTCGATGGCGTCGCCCAGCTTGTGGCTGACGCCGCGGGCGTCGAACATCGACACGCGGTCTGGTGCCCGGTGGGTGGGCCGGGTCAGTGCGGTCAGATGCATGTCGTAGGCGATGGTGGCGGTACGGGAGTCGGGGTCGGTCAGGGCTGCCGCGCGGGCCACGATCCAGGCAGCGGACGCCACGGGCCCGCAGGCGGCACGCATGGAGCCGGAGACGTCGACGGCGATGCCCACACGCAGTGGTGGGGTGGGTGAGTTGCGGCGGCGGGTGTGGGTGAACGGCTCTGCGGTGGGCACCGCGCCGATGGCGCGCTGGGCCTCGCGGGCGAGGGCCTGGCGCATGTTGAGGCGTCCGGGCGGGGTCGGGCTGGTGGTCCGCTCCTCCGTGCGCTCGCGATAGGCAGCGACTCGAAGCGCGCGGCTCAGGCGCGCTGCAGCGGTCTGCTCGGCGGCGGTGGGCTTGCGCGTGCCGGTGACGGGGTTGCTGTAGGGCGCCGGTGTGCCGTCGGGGCTGACGGTGGTGCCGCGTGGGTTGAAGACCGACTTGGCGGTGGCGGCGGCCTTGCGTCGCTGGCCGGCCTGCTGGGCGCGGTCCTGGGCCTGTGCCCTGGACCGCGCGGCCACGGCGTTGGTCGCGGCGGCTTGCGCCGAGAGGTCGGCGGCGTCGTTGGCGGCCATGCTGTCCATGACGACCACCACGGCGTCCGACAGCAGATCCGTGAGGTCCTCCGGCATGGGCAGGGCGGGGACAGCGGTGTCCAGCGCGTCGCACCACTCCTGGGCGTGCGCGAGCATGGTGGCGGTGTCGTGGTCGGCAGTTCGTTGGGCTGCGGTCCAGATGCCGGTGAGGGTGGCTAGCAGCTCGGCGCCCAGGACCTGTTCGCACAGGTCGGCGACGGCCCGGGTCTCGCCGGCGTCGAGGATGCCAGCGTCCCGGCGGCCGAGGATGAGGGCCGCCACGCTGGCCGCGTGCCTGATGCCCTGGACGGTGGGGTTGGCGATGTCGGGCATGACCAGGGTCCGGGCGCTGGTACGCAGGTACGTGCGGTCGGTCGGCCGCCTGATCAGGTGGGCGCCTTCGGCACGGCTCTCCTCCAGCAGGAGTGCGGCCTCGACGACGCGGGGGTCCGCGCCGACCGGCTGGCGCCAGACGGAGTGGGCCGCGTGGGCGGCTTCGTGGACGAGAACGCCCCAGGCGGCCGGGTAGCGCTCCTCATCGCCCATGATCCGCGGGTGGATCTCGTGGGGTTGGAGGGGGGCGAACAGGCCGGAGTCGAACTCGATCTCCGCCAGGCTGGGGAAGTAGGCGGCCGGTGCGCCGCTACGGGTGCCGGGGCGGCAGGTGACGAGCAGGTCCTGGCGGCCGGACAGGGCGACCAGCCGGTCGCCCATCTCGGCGCCCACGCGCAGCCACGCGGCCGGGGAGGAGAGGGGCTGCGGGGGTGGGGCGCCGTCGTCGTCCCAGCGCGCGAGGTCGGCGTCGTCGTCGGGCGTGGTGGTGGCGGGCTGGACATGGTGGTGGGTGCTCATCGTGGGCGGCCCCGGTGCGCGGCTGCGGTGCTGCCCGGAGGCTGCTGGGCGGCCGAAGCGGTCGCGGCGGAGAGCTGTCGGCCGAGGGTGAGGGGCGCGACCTGCTTGACGCCGGCGATCTTGCTCACCGCGGCGGCGACGGCGTCGCGGTCCTCGATGGGCGCGATCCCGACCAAGTTCGCGAGCGCGGCCTTGGTGCCGAGGACGGCCTCAGCCCTCTGAAAGCTGATCAGCTCCCGCAGTTGGGGGGCCCAGCCCAGTTCACCGAGTTCGACTTGGCCAGCGAGGTGTCGGGCGACCCGGACCACCCGGGCATCGATCTTCAGGGCCAGGGCGAGGTCGTAGTCCGTGCCGACCTGGATCTGCACGCTGAACCGGCTCGCGAGCGCCTCCGTCAGAATCGCGCCGTGTACGCCGGGGTTGTGGCCCGCGATCGTGAAGAAACCCTTCTGGGCCTTGATGGTCTCACCCCTGTGGGCCTTGACCTGGATTTGGCGGCGCCCGTCCATGGCCGGGTAGAGCGCGGCCATGACCTTGGGTGAGATGAGGGTGGCGTCGTCGATCAGGAGGGCGCGGCCCTCGGTCATAGCGGTGACCAGCGGGCCGTACTGGAAGACGTAGTTGCCGGCGTCGTCCTGGGTGTACTCGCCGATCAGGTCGCCGACCGTGGTGTCGCCGTCACCAGCGACGGTGATCAAGTCCGGGAACGCCGCTTCGACCAGGCTCGTCTTGCCGGTGCCCGGGGGGCCGTAGAGCAGCACCGGTACGTCGGCGTCGCGTAGGCGATTCAGCGCTTCGACGTCCGGCAGGGAGGCTAGCTCCCGGGGGTGGTAGAGCTGGCCTCCCGGACGGCGTATCGGGCCACCGCCGCCCTGCTTGGGCAGCGTGTTCGCTGCAGGAGCTGCAGGAGCGGTCGTGCGGGCCGTGGCCGCCTGAGCACGGGGAGAGTGTGTTCCTGGCGGACTGATCACCGCGACTGCCGCGGCGGCGGCCGTCTTCCCGTTCGCGCGGAACTGCGGCCCGGCGCCGGGCTGGTCGGCCTCGCCGCGGCGCACCAGGGTCGTGACCGCTTGCTGGACAGCACCGTGGGAGTGACCCAGTGCCTTGGATATTTCCCCGATGGTGAGCGTGTCCGCCGGCCGGTCGGCCAACATTCTGGCCACCTTGGCCCGCAGCTCGCCGGGCCTGGCGTGTGCTGGTTTAGCGGGCGGTCCGGGTGTGGTCAAAGCGAGGATCCTCCAACGGGTTCGCGGGCGGGCGGTGTTGGCAATGTGCTGGGAAGGCGGGCCGCTCTCGGAACGGATCACGGGCTGGGCCGACGTCGGCGACCGGCCCGGCAGGGGGTACACCGGACCGTCCGCTCACCCAGGCGGACGGCCCGGCGTGGGAAGTCTCGTCGCCGGTCTGTACGGGCGTGCCCGGCAGGGGCGTACCGTCGGCCCTCACCAGCCGGCCGAGGGCTCGGTCCAGGCGCACGGGGCCGCTGGCGACGAGCAGCTCGCCGACTGCCGAGCAGGCCCGCGCGTCCCGTCCGTGCTGGTCTCGGTCGCCGGGCAGGCGCAGCCAGGAGCCTCCTCGAAGCCGACCCGGAGCAGGATCCGCCGGGCGGCGGCGTTGTAGCCGGTGGTGGTGATCTCGCCGGTGCTGGTGTGCCGGATCGTCACGAACGGCTGAGTGCTGCGCTCTGCTGGCGCCGCCACCTCGGGGACGGGCGAGGGCCCCAGGACGACAAGGGCGTGGGCCGCCGGCAAGGTGTCGGGCGCCGCCCTGCGGCGGTCGTTCAGGTCCTCGCCGATCCTGGCCAGGGCGTGCATGAGCGTGTACGCGGGGACGGAGTCCGGGTCGGGGTGGGTCCTGTCGAGGTCGGGGCCGACCGCGGTACGGGCACGGGTGACAAGCCGCTCGGCGGCGTGGAGCAGGCCGCCGTCCCGCAGGAGGTGCTCCAGAAGTTGATCGAGCTGATCGGTGCCGACGGCGGTGAGGTGGTCGGCGACTTCGTGCAGTGCCACGGCGCCGGCCTTGACGCTGGCGACGGAGTCGAGAGGATGCGGGGTCAGGATTCCTCCGTGATGGTCGGTTCGGGGGGAGGGCTTGGGCTGCGGTGCCAGCCGGGGTGCGGGACTCGGTGGTGCGGGGCCTGGGGGTCTCACCGCTGCGGGGGTGACGACGGCAACCTCGGCCTGACAGTCCGCGGCCGGGTCGGATCAGGTTCCTGCTGGCGGGCATCGTGGGGCGATGAAGCTTCGCGGACCCCGCCGAAGCCGCCGTCGCGCCCGCGCCGCGCACCTCGCTGTCAGCCTGTACGAACTCCAGCAGCCGGCCGAGGGCGGCTCGGTCGCCGTGGAACCGGCCGCGCCGGTGGTCGACGCCGCCGCGCCGGTTACGGTGCCGGACTGCTGTGCGATCACCCGCGCCCGGCGGGTGACACTCGGCGCCACGGTGATGGTGATCAGTACCCACCGGGCGGACTGCGGGGGCTGGGGACCGTGAGCGGGGCGGCGCATGCCCGGGGGTTAGAGGCCGCGCGCCGCCCACCGCCCGTCCAACGAGGTCGGCCCAAGCACGTCACGGGCTGCCGGGAGCCGCACCGCAGTGACGCGCCCGCCCCGTACATCTGCCCGGGTGCGGCGCACGGGACGGGCGGGCGGTCAGGGCCTGCACCTGACGCGGTACTCCGTGGCGGCGGTGACGGGCCGCGGCGGCAACGCCGGGGTGGAGGACGTCGTCGGGCCGGCTACGGTCCGGGCCACGGCGGCGTCCTGCGGGCGGTCCCCCAACACCTGTCCGGGCCCGGCCGCGCGCACGCTCTTCGCCCGCTCCTCGGCCTGCGCCCACCAGTCGGACCGCAGACCGGGCCCGACCTCGGGGTCGCACTGGGCCTTGAGCAGTCCCATCTGCTCGCCGATGCCGCGCGTACCGGCGAGCGGCATCACGCTGTGGGGCACCACCGGGTGCAGGACCTCGGCGTACTTCGCGCCGCCTAGGGACTGTCCGGTCGATCACGTGCGGAGCCAGATGACGAGGGCGGCTGCGGTGACGGTTCCGAGGTAGACGTAGCCGCGTTTGTCGTATCGGGTGGCGACGGCTCTGGCGTGTTTGAGCTTGTTGATGGCCCGTTCGACGGTGTTGCGTTTCCTGTATCGCTCCTCGTCGAAGCCCGGTGGCCGTCCGCCGTGTGAGCCCTTGCGCAGGCGGGCGGCCCGGCTGTCGGTCTTCTCCGGGATGGTGTGCGGGATGCCGCGCCTGCGCAGGTAGGTGCGGCACGGGCCGTTGCTGTAGGCCTTGTCGGCGGCCAGGCTGTCTGGGGTCTTGCGGGGCCTGCCCGGGCCGGTCCGTGGGACGCGGATCTTCTCCAGGACGGGCTCGAACTGCGTGCAGTCCGCCCGCTGTCCCGGCGTGACGATCAGGGACAGCGGGCGGCAGCGGCCGTCCGCGCTCAGGTGGACCTTGGTGGTGAACCCGCCGCGCGAGCGGCCCAGGCCCTCGCCTCCAGCACCACCTCCACCAGGCGGGCGACGAGGCTCTGCCACGGCGTCTCGTCCTGGTGTTCCCCTGGCCCAGCCCCCTTTGAGGCCAGGGCCGGCGGCGGATCCGTGCGGGCACCGGCCGCGTGCTGGTGGGCCCGCACGATCGTGGAGTCGACGGAGACGTCCCAGTCGATGTCGCCGGCCGCGTCGGCTTCGGCCTGGACCTGCTGGAGCAGCCGTTCCCAGGTCCCGTCGGCCGACCACAGCCGGTGCCGCTCGTAGACGGTCTTCCAGGGCCCGAATCGCTCGGGCAGATCGCGCCAGTGCACGCCGGTCCGCACCCGGTGCAGAATCCCGTCGATCACCTGCCGGTGGTCACGCCACCGGCCACAACGCTTGTTGCTGACCGGCAGGAACGGCCGCAGCCGTTCCCACTCGGCATCTGTCAGATCTCCCCGCCCCATGCCCGGACCAACGAGCAAGTCAGGCGATAGTCACATGATCGGGCGGACAAGTCCTAGGAACAGGACATCGGCGGCGCCGAGGTCGAACGCCTCGGCGTCCCGAAGCAGTTGCTCGCCTGAAACGGCTTCCCGGTCGGTGATGACCATGTCGTATGGGACGAGCGGCTGATCGGTACGGACGATGCCGTACTGGCCGGACAGGATGTAGACCGTGCCCCAGCCCTCGGTCAGGGCTTCGGCGGCCCGGCGCAGCGCCCGGTGGTAGCTGCCGGTGTAGAGGTCTCCGGCCGGCAGGGTGCCTGCCCCGGGCGGGGCCGGGGCCTTGCGAAAGCCGCAGGACACCACGACGGCCCGGCGCCGTGGTGCGGGGGCTCGGTGGCGCTCGGCGTACTGGCGGCCGTCCTCGGTCAGGTGAACGGCGGGCCTGCGGGCACGGGGGTGGGTGAACCGGTGGCCGGTGGACGGCGGGCGGATCCGGACGAAGCCGTGTGCGAGCAGGTACTCCAGCGTGCGCTGGTGGGAGTCGCCGGCGAGGAGGTGGTCGGGGTCGGCAGCGGCGGCGAGGACCGTCTGGTGGGCGGTCGGCGGCAGGCGCTCGGCCCTGGGGGGCCTGTGCAGGGAGCGGGTGACAGCTTCGGCACTCCGGTAGGCATTGACGAGGGCAGGAGCCTTCTCGGCCCAGGTGACCATCTCGTGCCATGTCTCCGCGGCCAGTTCCTCGCGCAGCGGGTGGTCGAGGTCCTTTCCGCTCCCCAGCATCTCGTCGACGGTCCGGTGCGCCGAGGCGTAGGCGGTGGACAGTTCCCTGCGGAGGTGGGTGAGATCAGCATCCGGCCGCGCGCGCAGGAGGCGGTTCATGTGGAAAAGGAAGGCGCCTCCGTGCTCAAGGACGGCCGTGAAGTGCTTCCAGGCGGTGAGGTCGCGTTCGACGACGTGCTTGTCCCAGCTGGCCGTGTCGACCACGTGGCCGTCCTCGTCGCAGAAGGCGTCGTTCACGGTGTCCCAGGCGTCCACGGCCTCCTGGATGCCGCGGGCGGCGGCAGTGATGGCCGCGATGGGTGTGGACGGGTCGCGGATGGCGTCTCCGATCGTGGGTGGTCTGGTCAGCGGGTTCGTGTCCGGGCCGGGCGCGGCGGCGGACAGCTCGGGCCGGGCGGCGGCGAACCGCCGGTGATGTGCGGCTCAGCGGTGTGCGGCAGGATCGAGCGGAGCAGGGCCGCGGCCCGGGTCGGGGACGGATCGTCGATGGATCCGATCGTCACGTACGGCAGGTGGTGCGCGGGGATGGTGTTCGCCGACCGGCGGGCGGGGCCGGGGTGGGTGAACTCGGCGTGGAGGAGGTCGACGAGCTCGGGCGGGGCACCGGTGGAGAGCGTGACGGACCAGCGGTGCGGGCTCAGCCCGGGACCGCCGATGAGGTAGGTGCCGGGCGGATCGGCCCGGGGGCCCGCCGTGTCGGTGGGCAGGGCGCGCCGGGCGGCGAACGCGGCCAGCCCGTCGGGGGAGGCGTGGAGTTCGACGTCCGGATGGTCGAAGGCCAGGCTCCAGCCGGGCGCCGGGTCGCGGGGCCGGTAGGCGTCGGCCGGGTCCACCGGGCCGACGGCCCGCTCGGGGTCCTCGGCCAGGAGCCTGGCCGTCGCGTGGAGCAGGGTGAGGGAGATCTCCTCCGGGGTGTGCGCGGTGATGGCCGCGTGCCACCGGGGCCGGCCGGCGGAGGCGACGTCGACGGTGAGGACACGGTCGGCGCCGCGCCTCGGGTCGCTCACCAGCGCCTGCCCGCAGGGGCTTCGGGCCTGGCGGATCCCGTTCATGTGCTCGACGCGGGTCCAGCCGTGGTCGGTGGCCAGCAGGGCCCTGGCGCGGTTGAAGTCGTACGGGCCGCCGGCCAGGTAGGGCGGTGCGACGTGGACGAGCGGGGGCGGGCCGTGGGGATCGGGGATGTGGAACTCCGCACGTAGTGGGTGGTCAGGGGGAGCGCCGCGGCCGGGGAGGGTCCTGGGCCCGGGGACCTGCGGGCTGCGGCGGGATCGCCGGGGACGGGGAACTGCGGTCGCGGCTGCGGACCAGCGCCGCCTTCTCCCGCCGGTCGGCGCTCTCCACCCGGATCCGGTGTGCGTGGTGGGCGGGGATCTCGTCGGGCCGGCGCAGCGCGTGGCCGTCGGCCAGGGCCGTCGCCATCGCGGTGATCAGGGCCGCGGGCGCCTGGGGCGACATGGTGACGCTCCAGGCGAGGTCGCTGGTGGTCTCCAGCATCGAGAAGCTCAGGGGCCGCCAGGGCTGGTCCGGGTGGTGCAGCACACCGGTCTCGCTTCCGGGGGAGCCGATGGTGGTGCGGTAGGAACCGTGCTCCACCGTCCAGTCGGCGTTCGACAGCAGCTCGACCACGTCCGTGCGTGGCCGCTCGGACAGGACGCTGTCCGGATCGGTGACGAGGAGTTCGGTGGCGCCCAGGACGAAGGCGGTGGCGAGTTCGTAGGGCGCCCGGGGGCTGAAGGCGGCCCACCACTCGTCCCTGTCCCCCGGGCTCCGGCGGGCGGCGAGCACCAAGGCGTCTTTGAGCCAACGGTTGCCGATCACGCGGTCGCTGCGCTCCAGGGTCATCCGCAGGCAGGGGCTGACCAGCAGCGTGCGCACTCCCGGGGCGCCGAGGGATCGCCAGCCGTGGTCCTCGGCGAGGCGGGTCTGCAGGTCGAACGGCGCCGTCCCGGGGCCGGCGAGTGCGAGCGGGCGGACGGCTACCGGCTCGGGTCGGGGGCCGTCGTTCACCGGGACCTGCCCGAAGGCTGCGCCTGGGCGCCGGCACGCGCCGGGTCCGCCGACACCGCGGCGGCGGGCGCGGGGGCCGCCGCGACGGGGGTGGTGCTTCGGCTGCGGGCCGCCTGCGCCGAGGGAGAGAGCTGCTCGCCCTCGTCCGGGGCGAACGGGAGGATGGTGGCGAGCTTGACGGTGAGCCTCTGCTCCCGGATGTCGGCGGTGCGCAGCAGCGGCTCGGGGTCGGCGAGTTCGCGGGTGAACGCGGCGAGGATGCGCGAGGGTGTTCCGGCGGTGAACTCGGCTTCCCAGTAGGAGTTCGGGCCGTAGGAGGAGATCTTCGCGGCGGGCTTGCCGCGCAGCTCGCTCAGGGCCGAGGGGGCGGTGACGAGTGCGTTGGCGTAGCCGTCGGGCGGTCGGAGGGTGAGCGTCCCCTGGGGTGTGGCCTCGTCCTTCCAGCCGGCCCGGGCCAGCGGGAGCACGCCGAGCGCCAGGACGCCGCGGACGAACGGCGCGCGCGGGTCCGGGGTCTCGTCGAGTACGGCTTCGGCCTCGGCCACGGTGGCGGCCAGCACCTCCGGGGGGATGGCCGGGCGGACGGTGAGGCTCCAGGCGATCTCGGCGCCGCGGTGCTGGGCTCCCCACACGGTCCACAGGTTCGTCTCGGCGGTGGGCCGGTGGATGCCGAGCCGGCCGCATGGCCGGGAGAGCCGGCCCCCGTTCTCCTGCCAGCCTCGGGCGAGGAAGTGTTCGGTGATGAGCCGCTCGGCGTCGCGTCCCGGGCCGACGATGTGGCGGGGGGCGACGGTCACCATGCCGGACGGTTCGGCCCAGTCCTGGCGTTGGATCAGGTCGCGGAAGGTGGCGGACAGGGAGGTCTCCGGAGGTAGAGGGGGCGGGAAGGTGTTCGCACGCCCAGGACTGCTGCCCGCTCCGGCGGGCGCGGGCGGCGGGCGTACGGGAAGCGTTGCCGGGACGGGCGAGCCGCGACGATCGGTGGCCGGGTCCGGCGCTTACCGGGACTTCCTCGCCGGTTGCGGCGGGACGGTAGTGGTGGCGGGAAGTGCGCGGGCGGGCGCGGCGGGCGGGCCCGTGCGGATGGTGGCCGCCTGCATGCGCGGCGCCGTCGTGGGGAGGGAGTGCGGGGTGAGGTAGTGGTGGGCGTTGTGGAGGATGTCAGCCTGGGCGACGACACCGAACGTCGGGAGCTGGCGGATGCGGGCGGGGATGCGGTCGTCGAGCGGGCCGGCGGCGGAGGGCAGGTCGTTGGCCCGGGCGATGGCGTGGATCATTTGGATTTCCACGAAGGTGGACCAGCCGGGGGTGAGCCCGGCCCCTCGGGTCGCCGTGGCGCTGACGCCGGTTACTGCGTCCCAGATAGGCCGGGTGGCGGGGGTCCAGGCCGCGCCGGGCCGGTCCTGGCCGGTGAACCGCTGTTCCGCGGACTGCAGTCCGGCCCGCACGGCCGAGCCCAGGCGCTCGCGCAGCTCGTTGTCGTGCAGCCACGAATCGGAGCGGCCGGGAACGCCGGTGCGGGTGGCGGGTGAGGGGTCGGCGCCGGTGAGGGCCCGGCCGGGGTCGGCGGCGCGCTGGGCGGCGGCGATCACCTCCTCGCGCCGGGCCGCGGACGCACTGTCGAGGTCGGCGAGGATCTGGGGCAGCCGCCCGTCGAGGGCGTGCCCGACCATCGGGTCGGCCGCGTGGGCGAGGAGGAACGCCGCGTCCGCCGCGACGACCGGCGAGAAGGCGTAGCCCAGGCTGTTGCGGGTCTTCGCCGAGGAGGTCAGCAGGGCCGCGAGGGGCGCCTGCCCGGCGAGCAGGCGGGTATCGTGGAGCACTTCGCGTACGGCGGCGCGGCCGTGGGAGTAGATGTCGAGGGCGGCGCCCCGATCGGACGCCGGGGACGGGGACAAGGCAGGACCTCCGGGGAGTGGGGAGAGGGGCGGGTCAGCGGCCGGGCAGCCTCGAGGCGGGCGTCGGGCCTGCGGCCGGTGCGGTGGAGACGACGGCCGGCCGGGCGGCGGGGCGGACGGCGGTGCGGGCGAGGGTGGCCCGCGCGGCCTGCGACAGCGGGCGCTCGGCCGCCTCGGCGCGCAGCACCGCGCGGTACTGGGCCGGGATGCGGTCGAGGCGTCGCGGCACCGGGGCCGGGTCGGTGACGGCCACGGCGAGGGCGCCGACCAGGTGCAGCGGGGTGAGGGAGGACACGGCGGCGCGCCAGCGGTGGCCCGGCGCCCCGGCGCAGTCGACGGAGGCACCCCAGTGAGCGGTGTGGGCGAGGGCCCGGTCGGTGGTGGTCGCCGGGGTGAGCAGCCCATGGGTGATCCGGGCGGTGGTGTGCCCGTCGGGTGCGACCAGGTGCAGGTCAGCGTCGTCGGTGTGGACGTTCCACCCGGCCGAGGTCAGCGGCCGGAGCGCGTCCCCAATGCTCGCGCCGGGGCCCGGCCCGAACGAAGCGCCGGTGCCGAGGTCGATGTCGGCGGCGAGGGAGTCGGTGAGGCTGTCCAGCCACGCGCTGGCGATCTCGGGCGGCACCGCGCCGGTGAACTCGGCCGTCCAGGCCAGCCGCTGCCCTGGCCCGTCCGGTCCCGCGCTCACCCGCACCCCGCCCCCGGGCGGCGTCTCGATCCGCGCCCGCCCGCAGGAGCTGTCCAGCCGCCCCGGCCGGGTGCGGTGCCACAGCGCCGAAGCCTCTGGAAGCAGGTCGGCGCCGGTGCCCGGGCCAGCCAGGCGCCGCGGCGAGACGAGCGCGCGGTGCGCGGTCCCCTGTGCCACCGGCTGCGCCGACAGCCGGCCCCGGTGCGCGGCCGGCACCTCGTCCACGTGCCGCACGGCGGGGCGCAGCAAGGTGGCGGCGGCGGCCTGCAGGAGCAGGGCCGGGGTGCGGTCGCCGAACTGGACGGTCCAGGTGCCCTGTTCGCCGGTGCCGGTCAGGACGGTGGGGGCGTCGTCGGTGCCAAGCGGGCGGGTGAGGACGGCGAGCCGGTCGGGCGCGAGCAGGACCTCGTGGCCGTCGCGCTGCCCAGAGGTCCAGCCGCCCTGGCGCAGGACGCCGAGCGCCGCGTCGTGGCCTGACGGCGCGTAGAGGACTTCCTGGGGTTCGTGTTCCAGGGCATGGGCGAGGGCGTAGAGGAACGAGGAGGTGATCTCGGCCGGGGCGCGGTCGTCGAAGACGGCGCTCCACCGGGCGCGGGGCCAGTGGGGGCTGGGGGCGGTGACCTCCCATCGGGCAGGGCCGGGCCGCCACGTCAGGTGGGCCTGCGCGTCGGGGCTGGTGAGGAGGATGTCGCCGTCGCCGGACGAGGGGACGCGCCAGCCGAAGTGGGTGACGAGGTCGGGGCCGAAGCCGGGGTTGCCGCGGCCGGCCAGGTGGAGCGGGTGGACGAAGATGTGGTCGGCGGGGGCAGTGGTCACGCGGGGGCTTTCTGGTGATCGGGACAGCGCTGGTCAGCGGTCGGGCGCGGGAGCGCAGGGGGCGGTCGCCGGCAGCGGGGCCTGCGCTGCGGCGGCGGCCGGCGGGGTGGAGGAGACGATCCAGGTCCGGGTCCGGGCTGCTCGGGCCCTGGTGTCCGGCAGGTCGTCGAGGGAGGCGACGGCCCGGCGCAGCAGGTCCCGCTTGTCGGCGAGGGGCAGGGCGGACAGGCGCCGCAGGTAGTCGGGGACGGCGGGGTCGAGTAGCGAGGGGCTGTCGATCCCGGCGGCGGCCAGCAGCGTCTGCACGGCGGCGGCCTCGTACAGCGCGGCCTTGTCGTAGTCGAGTCGGAGGTGGTCGCACAGGCCGGCGAGCGTCTCGGCAAGGTCCGCTGTCCCGTCCCCCACCCGCAGTTCGGCGAGCAGCAGCAGGCTGCGTACGGCGCCGCGCAGCACGGGCGGGTCGGTGTCCTGGGTGGTGGCGGGCAGGTCCGCGTCGGGGTCGAGGTGCTCCAGCATCCGGCGCAGCGCCTGCTCGTAGCGGGGCAGGAGGCGGTCGGTGACGGCTGCGGCGGCGCGCGCCGGGTCGGCGCCGACCGCGATGCCGTGCGGCGCGAGGGCCTGGTGGTCGTAGGCAGAGCCGAGGACCTCGGGCAGCAGGGGGGCGGCGATGTACTGGCCGGTGTGCGGGTGGGGCCGGGGCAGGACGAACAGCTCCCGGCCGCCGGGCCCGCGCAGGAGTCCCCCGCGCTCGTAGACGAAGGTCTGCAGGGCCCAGGAGGCGTGGGCGAGGTCCCAGAGCCGGTCGTGGACGGCGTTGCGGGCGGCGCTGGTGGTGAGCGTCGTGGTGGAGGGGGTCCACCGGCCGGGAAGGCGGGCTGCGAGCGCCTCGGTGAACGCGGCAAGGCCCTGGTGCGCGGTGGTCGTCGGGGAAGTGGTCACAGTGCGGCTCTCCGGGTGGGCCGTGGCGGCGGCGCGGCGGGTTCGGTCCGGGGCACAATGGGGCCGGCGGCCGACGCGGCGCTGACGACGGGCCCCGTAGCGGTGCAGGTGCTGGCGCGGGCGGCGGCTGCGGCGCGGGCGCTCGGGGAGGAACGCTGCGGCAGCGGCGCGTCGGGGTCCTGGGTCCAGGTGCGGGCGGCGGCTACGGTGGGGAAATGGCCCTCGCGCAGGGTGTACGTGTCGTCGTCGACCTGGCGCCGCTCGTGGAAGACCCGCACCGGCAGCCGTGGATCCTCGGCCCGGGTGTCGGTGGCGATGACCCAGATGTCGTACGGCTCGGTGGAGTACGTGTAGTCCTCGTGGACGGCCAGGCGCCCGGGGCCTGCCCCGCGCAGCAGCTCCTCGATGCGCCGGGTCTCCTCGTCGGCCGGGCCGATGGGGGTGCGGGAGGTGAACGCGGCGGGGTCGGCCCCGCGCTCGACGAGCCAGCCCTGGGCCATCGCCTCCAGCGGGAAGGGAGCCGACGCGACCTTGAAGACGCGGTCGGCGAGGTCGCGTTCGACATGGACGGCCCGCAAGGAAGCCAGGCCCGGGACCGCGTGCCACACCGTGGCGGTGTCGAGCATGACGTAGAAGCTGCTGGTCAGGTCGGCGGTGTGCGGGTTGGCCGTGTGCTGGTCGGACAGGGCGGTCAGCTCGGTGGCGGTGACGGCGAGGTAGTCGGCGGTGTGCTCGCTGGCCGGGTCGCCGGGTTCCAGGTCGCCGATGCCGAAGTCGGCGGTGGTGGTGGGGTGCTGGGGAATGGCGGGTGTCTTCCGGTGGTCGGGTCAGCGCCTGCGGACGGGGGCCCGGGGCTGTTCGGCGGCGGTGCGGGGCATCGCCGACCGGGGAGGCGGCACGGTGCGGGCGCTGCGGGCGAGGGCGGCGGCGCGGCGGTCGGCGGCGGGGTCCAGCTGCTCCGCCGCCCGGGCCTTCAGCCAGGCCAGGCCCTCCCAGGCGTCACCCGCCCGGTGCAGGCGCACGGTGTAGGTGCCAGCCTCCTGGTCGCGGGTGACGCGGGCGGCCAGGACCTGCTGGGCGCCGGTGCCCAGGTAGTTGCTCGCGGCGAGGCCGTGCTCGTGCTCCTGGGCGAAGGCGAGGCCGCTGGCGAACAGGGCCGCCGCGTTCGCGCCGTCGTCCGCGGTCGCGGGCTCCAGGCCGGCCAGGCCGAAGTCCGTGCCTTCCGTATCGGGCCCGGTCACCGGCCCGGCGTCTTCGGGCCGCGGGCGGGCGCCGGGGCGGCGCGGGGGGCGGGGGGCGGGGGCGGTACGGCCTCGACTGGGCGGTCCGGTGTGGGGGCGATGGTGCGGGTGGTGGCGGCGGCCGACCGGGCGGCGGCGTAGTGGATCCGGTGCCAGTCGCCGAGGGCGGTGTGCAACTGCGCCAGGCGGTCAAGTCCTTCGATCGCCGCACGATTGGTCGGTTGCCCGCTGTCCGCCTTCCTGCGTTCGAGGCGGTCCATCAAGCCCGCAAGGCCACGGACCATGACCATCATCGGGGCGGAAGCGCCCTGCACGGCGTGGAGCGCTTTGAGAGCGCTCGGATGGTCGGCGACGTAGAGCGCATCTTCGATGGCTGCCGCGACAGGCTTCTGCGGGTGCTCGGGCTCAATGGCGTGGACGAACTGGAGGGCAGCGGTCCACACCGGCCACAGCTCGCGGGCGGTCTCGGTGGTGGCCTGCTGGTCGATGTCGTAGCTGCCGCTCCGGGTGAGTAGCCGCGCGTCCTGGAGGCGGCGTACGTGGTCGCGCAGCTCGGCGGCGTCCATGCCCTCAGTGGCGGGACCTTCCGCGGGGCGGTCGGCGACGGGGATCTCGTGGTGGCGCACCGCGAGCAGCACTCGGGCGGTACCTGGCGGCGCCAGTATCCGCAGGGCCTGCTGGGCTTCGGTCAGGGGCGGGGTGGTCAGTTGGGCGTCCTCGGGTTCGGGCCGGTGGTCCTCGGCGGTTCTGGTTCTCAGCGGTGCGGGGTCGCAGCGGCTGAGGTCGCGGTCGGTCGGACGGCCGCGGAGGTGGCGGGGCCGACGGCGCTGTGGGCGGCGGCGGCGCGGGTTCGGGCGGCTGCGGCCCGGGGGTTCCCGTCCGGGGCGGGGACCGTCGTCGCCCGGTACAGGTCGATCAGGGCGCTCAGGTGGCGGTGCCGGTCGGCGCGTTGGGCCATGCCCTGGCCGAGCGAGGCGGGGACTGTGAACACCGGTACGTCGCTCGGGTGGAACTCGCCGCTGCCGTCGCCGAGGGCAACTTCCTGGAGACGGACACGAAAGGCGTCCAGGCGTTGAAGCGCGTAGTCGGCGTCGGAGCGCACGTCCTTGTGTGCCTGGTCCAACTGCGCTGCGGCCTCGGTGATCTGCCGCACGAGCTGACCGGTGGCGCCTTCGCCCGCACCGGGCAGGGCGCGGATCCGGTCCACCCCGAAGGCATGGTGGACCGTGCGGGTGCCGATCTGGTGCGGCAGGAGCGGGCCTGGGGTGTAGACGACGGTGTACGGGGAGCCCGGGTCGAGGGCCACACGCAGGCGTTCCAGGCCGTCCAGCCACTGCTCGCCCTTCTCCTGCCGTCCGATGCGGGCCCAGGCGTCCATGTCGCCCTGCACGTCGGACAGCACGCGGTCGAGCGCGCGGGCCGCCAGCGGGAGCAGGCGTGCGGGCAGTTCGGGGATCGGCTCCTTCGGCCCGTAGCCGGAGGAGAGGGCGTCCGCACCGCCTGGGCACTGGGCGGCGACCAGGGACGCGGCGGCGACGGCCTCGTCTCGCAGGTAGTGGCCTGCGCCGCCATCGAGGTAGCGGACCAGCCGCTCCTCGATGACGGCGTACCGCATCTCGGGAAGGGCGAGGTCGATCTCGTCGCCGAACTCGCAGGCGTGGTCACTTTCGAACGGGCCGATGCCCCAGGTGCCCATAGCGGTGCGTGCTCCTCGGTGGGTGGTCGGCTGCGCTCAGCGTGCCGGTGTGCGGGGGTGCGGGGGTGCGGAGGTGGTCGCCGCGGTACTCACGAGCGCGGCGCCGGGGGCCGGCACTTCGATGGCGGCGCTGGTGCGGGCCTGCGCGGCGTCGCGGCGCTGCGTGTCGGCGGGCGGTGCGAGGGCCTGCCGATAGAGATGGACGGTCAGGCCGAGCTGCTCGAAGGCGAGGTGGTAACGGGCGGCAACGGTCTCGATGTCGCTGCCGAGAGCGCGCAGGAGGCCCCAGGGCTGGATGTCGCGGTGGTCGCCGCCACGGGTGCGGGACAGGCGTTTGATCACCTGGTCGGCGGTGCGTCGCAGTTCGTCGTCGAGCGTGTCGACGCGCTCGGCGTGCCGGTACAGCAGGCGGGCAAGGGAGCGGGGCGCGCCGGGTTCGGGGTGGCGGTCGAGCAGCGTGTCGGGGGCGTGGCCGAGCTGTTCCAGGACGAGCAGGCGCCCGGCGAACGCCGGGGCACCGCCGACCAGCGTGGCGGGTGCCGAGCCCGTGGCCGGCTCAACGGTGGTCATCGTGCCGGCCTTCCTTCCCGGACCGGATCGGCGCTGAGTGTCTGCGCCGCCGCAACGGACGGGGATGCCGCCTCCGCGCGGGCGATTCCGGCAAGGGTGGCGTGGACCCGGGCACCGGCGGGCGTGAGGCGAACCTTCTGCCCGTGGTACAGGGACCGGCTCCGGTCGTGCTCGACGAGCTTGCGGTCGAGCAACCAGGTGACGGACACGGAGCTGACGCGCATTCCCGGGCTGATGACGCGCTGGCCCTGCCGGATGCTCATCGAATGGACGGTGACCTCGCCGCGTGCGACGGCGTCGAGAGCCAGGCGCTGGGAGGGACTCAGCTTCATCGGCCGGGACGGTTCAGCCGGACCGCGCTGCCGCGTGGGCGCGCGGTCCGGTGCGGCGGGCTCGGCCGGCATCCGGGCGGCCAGCAGTTGGTGCAGCCCGATGAGCCGCTCCAGTCTCTGGTGGGGCTCCGCGCGGCGTGCGCACAGGAGGTCCAGCGCGTGGGCGCTGGTGCCGATCACGCCGGTGGTCATCGGTATGTCGGCGTCGAGGCCGTCGATGACGCGCTGCAGGTCGCCGCGGAGGCTGCGGGCCTTGTCGACCATGCTCTGCTGGACGTGGTCGAGGCGGCGCGCAACACGGAGGACCTCGGAGGCCGAGCTGGCGAGCAGGCCTCCTTCGTCGTCGTGCCCGCCCGGTATGTCCCTGAGGCGACCGACACCGAACTCCTTGAGCACCATCGCGGCGCCGATCATCGTCGGGTCGGTCGACGCGGGTGTGGGAGTGTCGGAGGGCTGGTTCACCGCGTGGCCGTCACTCGGGCGCGGACGGCGGCGAGTCCGACCTCGACGGCTTCGGCCAGGGTGTCCACCAGCGGGGCGCCGGCGGTGGCCAGGCGCTCGGGGCAGTGCAAACCGCCGGTGTGCAGCACCGGGACGGCGCCGACCGCGCGGGCGGCGACCGCGTCGTCGGCGCTGTCGCCGATGACGATGACGCCTGCCGGGTCAATGCCGGGGCCGAGGGCGGCGAGGTGGGCGGCGAGCGCTGGCGCCTTGGTGGAGACGGAGGGACCAACGCGGCCGTCGATGCGATCCATCAGCCCGGCGATGCCGACCTGCTGCACCTCGTGGATCAGCCGCTCGTGTGGGGCGAGGGAGAGCAGGGACTGCCCGATCCCACGGGCTCGCAGACCCAGCATCACCTGCCGGATGCCCGGACGCAGCTTCACCGGGCGCTGGCCGAGCACGGCGAGGAACGCGGCGTCGTTGCTGGCCCACTCCTCGTCGCTGATCGAGCGGCCGAGGAGGTGGTCGTAGAACGAGCGGATCGGCACCCGGTGCTGGGAGCGGTAGGTGTCGATGCTGACCGGCCGGCCACCAAGGGTGGGGAGCGTGGCGTTGAGCGCGGCGACGTGGTCGCCGAGGTCGTCGCGGACGGTGCCGTTCCAGTCCCAGACGATGCGGATGCGGACGGCGGTGGTGGTGCGGTGGGTCAAGCGGACGTCTCCGTAGGCGTGTTGGCGGGGGTGAGCAGGTCGGTGCGGGCGAGGACGACGGCGGCGGCCAGGGCCGCGGCCAGAACCGGCAGGACGGCGAGGGCGGCGGGGCCGTGGTCGGCGAGCCGTCCGGCGGCGGCGGTGCCCAGGGCGTGGCCGACGCCGATGACCGCGATCATCCAGGCGGCGGCCTCCGTGGTGGTGCCCGGTGGTGCCAGGCGGTCGGAGAGGATGAACGAGATGGCGAGCATCGGCGCGAGGTAGAGGCCGGGGCAGGCGCTCAGGGCCACGGCCACCGCCGGAGCGGTGGCGAACAGCATCGGCGCGAAGCACAGCGCGTACCCACCGGCGGCGAGGACCATCTGCCGCGACAGTGGGACGGGCCACGGGGACCGGGCGTGGACCAGGCCGCCGATCAGGCTGCCGACAGCGAGAGCTGCGGGCAGTATCCCGGCGAGCCAGCCGCTGGCGTGCCGGTCGGCGAGGGTGATGGCCAGCACGTTGAAGCTGCCGAGGTTCACGCCCAGGGCGGCCATGGCCAAGAGCAGCAGCAGCAGGCCGCGTGAACGCAGGGGTCCGCTCCAGTGGGTGCTGGGTCGCGGGCGGGGCTTGCACCGGGCGGGCTGGCGGGTGGCGACGGCCAGGGCTCCGGCGGCTCCGGCGGCGGCACACACGGCCAGGGCCGCGGCCGGGGAGGTGAGTTGGCACAGCGCGGTGACGGCGAGAGGTCCTGCGACGAACACCATCTCCTGGCTGGTGCTGTCGAGGGTGAACGCGGCGCGTTCGTCCTCGGCGGCGACCAGGCGGGGCCACATCGCGCGCAGCCATGGCTCAAGTGGCGGGGTCGCCGCTCCGGCGAGCACCGCGAGGAACGCGGCGGCTACCGGCTGCGGGGTGCAGCCCAGGACGGCGAGTGCGGTGAACGAGGCGGTGCTGACCGTGGCCGAGGCGGCGACGACGGGGGCGGTCCGGGTGCGGTCGACGAGGCGTCCGAGCAGTGGCTGCCCGATCGCGCTCGCCAGGCCGTAGAGGGCGGCGAGGGTGGCGCCCAGGAGCAGCGGGCCGTCCTCGGCGCGCACGGCCAGCAGGAGTGCGATGGGGGCCATCGCGGTTGGCAGACGTCCGATGAGGGTGCCGACGAGCAGGGGCGTGACGTGAGGGGTGGCGAGGACTCGGCGCAGGCCGGGCGGGTGCGGGTCGGGGTGAGTCACGGGCTCCGGGAGGGAAGTGTCGGACGAGTGGCGGCCGGTTGTGGGGCGGGCAGGGTGGTGGCCGGGGCCGTACGCAGGAGGCACGCGGCGGCGCCCAGGTGGGCGGAGGCGCTGGTGAGCAGGATCGCGCCGCGCACCCGGCCGGCCTGGACGAGTCCGGCGATGTCGGTGACGGGCCGGCCGGTGGCGAGCTGGTCCAGCACGGTGGCCATGGAGCCGCTCGCGGACAGCAGGCAGGACAGGGCCGAGTGGATGCGGGCGAGCGCGCGCAGGCGGCCGGTGGTGGCGGGGTCCGCGAGGGCGACGACGGCGGCGGCGCTCGCGGTGGCCCTGGCCTGGTGGACGAGCGTGCTCAGCAGGTGCCGCCCGAGCAGGCTGGCGGGGTCCGGTGAGTGCAGCGGGAGGTCGAGCGAGCGGGCAAGGGCCTGGATCTGTTCGCTCTCCTCGACGAGGTCGGCGACGAGGCCGCCGGTGGAGCTGGGCGGGGACGTCAACGGGGCCTCCGAACGGGCCGGTCGGCGGCCGGCGGGGTGAGGATCCGCACGCCTTGCGGTGCGGATCCGGCCGCGGGCGACGGGCCCGCGGAGGTCCGCACCGCCGCGACGGAGCGGGCGTTCTCCGGTACGACGTCGAGGTCCTGGAGAAGGTCGGCCGGGACGTCCCCGAGGCGGCGGCGGGCCGGGGCGGGACTGGCCAAGTAAGACAGGAGGGACTCCGTGAGCAGGTCCGGGATCGCGGCGCCGCTGACCTCGGCGTCCCACTGGAGGCCTCCCGGGTGGCCGGCGACGACGCGAAGGCTCGGCTGTCCGGTGTCCTCGTCCCGGCCCCAGCTCACGTGGGCCAGGGAGTCGGGCGAGGCGCTGCGGAGGGTGCCGTCGTGGTGCGTGCCGCTCCATCCGGCCTCGGACAAGCCTTCCAAGGCGGCGTCCGGGTCAGCGTCCGGCGACCCGTGGGCGGCGTGTTCGACGAGGGCCGCGACCGCGTGGGCGAGGACCTCGTCGGGCGCGGCGGCGCTGAACCGTGCCTGCCAGTTGGGGCCGCTCGCCACCAGCCGGTCCGCCGTACGCACGCTCCTGGCGCTGACGGTCACGACGGTCGCGGTCGGGGGGTGGCGGAACTCGGCGCCGTCCGGTTGGGACGTCCTCCTCCACAGGGCGGCCGACAGGGTGCGCAGGGCCATGGCGGTGAAGCGGGCGGTGGCCGGCGCGAGGTAGGCGGGACGGACCTCCACGTACGTCCGGGCGAGCCGAGCGGGCACGGCGGTCGGGTACGGGAGCGCTGCGGCAGCCAGCCGGGAGGCGGGCAGCGGGTCGAAAACTGCGGGGGTCGCGTTCATGTCGCCTCTCCCCGGTCAGCGCTGGCGCGCGGACGCGGAGTTGGACACCAGCGGGGCAGGCTGCGGCGCCGGGTGGTGGCTGAAGGCCAGAGCGGTGGTGACCGACCGCACCGAGGCGGCCTGGGCCCGGCCCGCCGCCTGTGCGGCCGGCGAGGGCTGCCCTGCAGCGGGCGCGCTGACCGGTGAAGGGGTCACGGGCGCGATGGCCGCGACACGGACGGGCGCCGAGGCAGCGGGGCGGGCCGCGGGCGCGGGCACGTGCCGATCGGCCCAGCGGGCGAGGGCCTCCAGCGGCTCCATCAGGTCTTGGCCCGCCTGGGTGAGGGCGTACATGTAGGCGTGGCGCTCCCCCGAGCGCTCGACCAGGCCCGCCTCCTCCAGCTGCGCCAGCCGGCGGTAGAGCGCCGAGGGGTGCGGGCCGTCGGCGGGCAGGACCTGGTCCTGGATCTCCGACGGGTACACCGGCTCGCCCTCGGCGGCCAGCGCCCACAGGGTGGCGACGGTGTGGGTACGGTTGAGCGAGGCGAGGGCCTGCTCGGTGTAGGCGCCCATGCCAGTACCGGACTCCGGAACCGCCTGGTGGGCGGATGCCCAGCGGGTGAACGGCATCTGGATCCGCAGGGCGTCGCGCCCGGCCGCGGTCAGGCAGATGACACTCGCCTGACCGGATCGGGCCTTGGACACCAGGCCGCCCGCCTCCATCGCCGTCAGTCGGGGGGCGAGCCGGGAGCCCATCCACGGCATCGCGTCGGCGAACCCCTGGATGGGCAGTTCCCCGCCGTTGCGGTCCAGCGTGCGCAGCACCGCGACGGTGGCGGGCGGGCCGAGCACGGACATGGCCTGCTGCACCTGCTGGGCCTGGGCAAGATCGTGCACGATGGAGGTAGGCATCAAGGAGTCCTTCACGGGTGGTGGAGCGGGATGGTGGGCCCGGCGGCGGGTCAGGCGGAGAAGCGGCCGGCGGTGAGCAGTTGCAGGCGGCGAGCGGCCGTGTTGTAGACCTCGTGGCCGCTTCGCGCTCCGGCGGCGAGCAGGTAGATCTCGCTCGGATGCGGCGACAGGGGCCGGGCGGGGCGCTCTTGGTAGACCAGGCGCCACCGCTTGTCGTCGTCGAGGCAGAGCTTGCGGCAGCCGGTCAGGTCCCACGGGCCCCGCCGGTCCAGGGCCGTCCCGCGCTGCTCGGCCCTGACCAGGGTGCGCAGGTGGGTGACGGCCGATTCCTGGACGGCGGGCGGCAGGCGGTCGAGGTCGGCGAGCGCGGCCGGGTGGGCGTCGAAGCCGAGGAGCACGGCGGTGGCGGTCACGGGCGGGCTCCTTCGGCAGGGTCAGACGCTGGTCCGCGGCTCTCCGGGGACGGGCAGCGAGGTGGGGTCGGTGTGTGGCGGGTGGGGCAGCAGGCGGTGGTGCGGGTGGTCGGGGTTGGTGGTGCAGGCCCCGAACGGGCCGTCGGGGCTGCGGAGTTTGAGCAGCAGAGGCTCCAGGTGGTCGCGCTGCCACACGCTCGGGCCGGTCGCCCCGGAGCGGGAGTCGGTCAACTCCTGCCAGGCCAGCCAGCAGTGGTACATCCGGGCGACCGCCTCGTCGTGCTCGGGCCAGCGGACGCACCAGGGCCGCCCGGAGGTGATCTCGGCCCCGAAGGCGCCCAGCAGGATGTGGTCCACCCAGGGCGTCATCGTGCGGATCTCCTCGGCGAACGCGTCGTCGTCGAAGGCGAGGATCGTCAGCGACGTGCCTTCGGCCTCGGCCTCCGCATCACCGTCGGCCTCGCTGAAGGGCTCCTCGATGTCCAGGAGATCGTCGTCCTCCTCGTCGAAGTCCTCGGCGAAGTCCTCGGCGAGCCGGTCGGTGACGACGGCGAGCGAGTCGCGTTTCGCCTGGAGCGCGGCGAGCGTGGCGCGCCACTCGGCCACGGTCTCATCGGTGACCGTCTGACGGCCCGGCGGATCGTCGGGATTGGAAAGGGACAAGGGCTGCTCCGAACGTCGGGGAGGCGGGGCGACGTCCCAAACAATGCCCTCTCCCCCTGTCCTTGTCCGGGGGATATCAGGTGGGGTATGCAACCCCGTTTCTCACACGCAAGGAATTCGGTGATTTCCGCACAGGGGAATTCCCGGCGTGATCAACTTGAGTGCAGCAGCGGCTTGTTGGGGGACCACGCCGTTCCCGAGCGCGGTCAGTTTCGCCGACCTGGAAAGTCCTGTGATCTGCGTCACCCAGCCCTTTTCGAGGCCCATGACCCATTCGACCAGTTCGGGCGACAGGCGGCCCCGGGAATCGAGCGGATCGGGCGCCGGACGGGTTTCCCGCTCCCAGCGGGCGATGGCCGGACCGTACTCGCCCCAGCGGCTCAGCCCTGTGGCTCCGTCCACATCGGCAGCGCCTCCTGCGGGATCGCCGGGACGCCAGGATGTTTCGGGGGGCTGGCGGGGCTCGGGCCGCCGGGGGCCAGCCGGGCCGCCGCGCTCGACATCGTCAGGTCGCCCTTCGAACCGCGTTGGTTCGGGCCCCCCTTCGTCCCGTCGGTGGCCCTCGGCGTCGGAAGCAGGTGCTCCACCAGGTCCGAGAGGTTCGGGCCGTGGCCGCCTTCCCTTCGCCGGTCGGGGTGCTGCGAGCCCCCGATCGAGCCCAGGTTGGAGGTGGGGGTCAGCAGCAGCGTGACCACATGGCTCAGGTCCTCCCGGCGCGCATCCGGGCCCTTGAAGTCGCGGGCCCGCGGTGTCGGCAGGCCACGCGACGGTGTTATCTGGACAGGTCGCCCGAATCGGTGACTGTGCGTACTGCACTCGGCGCATAGGGTTCCGGCTATGCGTGTGGTCAAGGTGGTGGATGTTCGTCCGGGGCAGCCGCGGGTGCGGCTGGTTGATCGGACCGGCGAGCCGGTGGTCGAAGTCGACGGGTTCCTGCAGCTGCTCGCGGTGCGGGAGTACTCGCCGAACACACTGCGGGCCTACGCCCATGATCTGCAAAAGCTCTTCTTGTTCCTTGAAGGGGCGGGGCTGACGCCGTCGGACTTCACCCCGGCCCGGGCGATGGACTTCTTGCATTGGCTGCGGCTTGCTTCGTCTTCCCGACGAGCCCAGAGGCTGGAGTTGGCCGTAGCGACCGGCCAGGGGCGGGTCCTGTCGCCGAAGACGTGCAACCGGGTCTTGGCCGCGGTCTCGTCGTTCTACGAGTTCCTGATCGCCAGCGAGCAATACTCGGGCCGGGAGAATCCGATCGTGAAGGTGCTCGACCGGGCAGCCGCGCGGGTGCCAGACCGTTACCGGCCGCCGTTGAGCAATGCGGCCAGGCAACGTCCGGTCCGAAGAGTGCTGAGGGTTAAGACAGTTGAGGCCGTTCCACGTCCGATGGCCGCTGAGGTCTACGGCGCACTGCTGGGGGAACTGCGTAACCGCCGCGACCGGGCCCTGTTGGAGGTGATGTGGGAGGGCGGCTTGCGGCCTGGGGAGGTCCTGGGGCTGCGGCTGGAGGACATCTCCTACGGCCAGCGACGCATCACGGTCCGCAAGCGGGACGATCACCCACGCGGGGTGCAGCAGAAGTCGCGCCGTGACCGCGTCGTCGACCTCCTGGAGGGGCGCGCGCTGCCGGCGCTGAACGACTACGTGATGCGGGAACGGCCCACCGATACGGACAGCCCTTGGGTGTTCCTCGTGGGCGGCAAGGGCAAGCGCCGTGGCGAGCCTCTGAGTTACGACGGAATGGTGCGCATGTTCGCCAGGGCCGCCGAGAGGGCGGGGGTGCGCGATGCATGGCTGACACCCCACAGTCTGCGGCATACCCATGCCACCCGGATGTTCGAGGGTGGCATGCGGGAGCTGACCCTGATGACCAGGCTCGGCCATGCCACACCGGACTCCATGAAGATCTACACACGCGTCAGTGATCCAGAGGTCGTGAAGGACTACCGCCTGGCGATCGGGGAGCAGAAGGCATGAACTCGACTGCTCCACTGCTGGCTTCATCGCTCTCCTCCGAGCCGCGAAGCTCGCGCCACTGCCCGGAGAAGGAGTACGCGAACTTCGTCGCTGCTCTTCCAGTCAGCGAGGCATGGCGCCGCAAGCACGCCAACTACCATCTTCGCTTCCTGCGGACCTACCCCGAGCTGGAGGACTGGTTCGACCAACCGTTGCGACAACGGCTCGGCTGGCGGACCGGAGAGGACCAGAACCGGCGGAACGGCCCTGAGCTCGACTTCGACTCGACGTTGGGCTGGATCAACTTCAACGCCCGCCACTACCTGACCTACCTCGCGCTGACCAGCCGTCTGCGCCTGGACTGGGGATGGCTTCTGGGAATCGGTGTGCTCAAGCCGTTCCTGGTCGCCGACCAGCTGGGCCTGCCCCTCAGTCGGCAGGCGAGCGACCTGCGCGAACGACTGATCGCTCTCGGGCACGTCCGGGACGATGCGACGTTCCGCCTCTCCTGGGCGCTGGTCAGACTGGTCCTGCATCGCGGCGACCCCGACCTGAGCGCCATCACCGCCGACGACGTCGACCGGATGCGCGAGGCCATCAAGAACCTCGACGAGATCCCCGGCATCGCTGACGTCATCGACCCGTCCCGATGGCCAAGTAGCAAGAGCGCATGGGGAACCAACGCTTACCGCGCCGGGATGGCGCTGTTCCATGGCGGTATCACCGATCGGCCTCCCGCCCGGCATGGCGGCCTGCCCCGCCCTCCGCTGAGCAGCAAGCCGCGTATCGCCGTCGTCATGGAACGATTCCTGGCTGAACGAGCCTTGGTCTTCCGGCCGGAGAGCATGAGCAGCGCCAGAGCCGGCCTTCGCCGACTGGGCCTGTGGCTGGACACCGAGCGCCCGCACATCGACAGCCTCGCCCAGCTGAACCGCGCCGACATGGTCGCCTTCATGGAGTCGGTCCACCGACTCCGGAAGATCAAGCACCCTGATCAGCCGATCGGCCCGGCCTACCGGGCCGGCATCATCTCCGCGGCCGCGGTCTTCTTCCGCCATGCCGCACTCGCCGAGTGGGATGACGTCCCGGCGCGACCGCTGATCAGCCACGCGGACATGCCCCGCCGGATCGAGCGAGTCCCGCGCTTCATCCCAGAGCACCAGCTCGAACCAGTTATGGAGCAAGTGCGCACTCTGGCCTGCCCGTTGCAGCGATGCGCGCTGCTGGTCGCGCGCTGGAGCGGAGCCCGACGCACCGAGATCCGCAAACTCCACCTCGATTGCCTCGACGCCTACCCGGACGGGACGCCCCGCCTTCGGCTGGCTGCCGGCAAGGCGCTGAAGGAACGAACCGTCCCGCTGCACGAGGAAGCCGCCGAGGCGATCCGTGACCTGGTCAGGCTGCGGGAGGCCCAGCCCGACCGGGGCATCCTGGACGCCGATCTGGGGCGCCCGGTCCGCTACCTCTTCCTGCGAAACGGCGGCCTCGCCCACCCCGACTACCTGTTCGCAAACCCACTCGGTGAGATCTGCAGCGAGCTGACGATCCTCAACGGCGACGGCAAACCGGCGATCCACCCTCACCGGTTCCGCCACACGCTGGGCACCCAGCTGGCCGAGAAAGGCGCCCGGATGCAGACCATCATGAAGGTCCTCGGCCACAAGAGTCCCGGCATGTCGATGACCTACACCCACATCTCGGACCCGACCGTTCTGGCCGACTACCAGGCTGTCCTCCAGCCCGGCGCGGTGATCGCCGGCCCCCTCGCCGAGACCCTTCGTGCCGGAAGGCTCGACCAGGACGCCCTGAACTGGCTCAAGACCAACTTCTACAAAACCGAGCTTGAGCTGGGCCGCTGCATGCGCCTTCCCCAGGAAGGCCCCTGCGAGTGCGACCTCTACCTGAGCTGCGCGAAGTTCATCACCACCCCGCAGTACGCCCCGCGGCTCCGCGACCGCCTCTGCGTTGAACAGCAGCTCGTCACAGATGCCGAAACGCGCGGTTGGGAACGCGAGGTCGAGCGCCACCAGCGCACCGCTGATCGCATTCGAGAGCTCCTCAACGACCTCGGCGAGCCGCACATCACGCCTCCGTCCGGCGAGGCTTGAATGCGGAAACCCCTGGTCAGGGGCCGCCGACAACGCGAGGATGCCCTCATGCGCTTTCCTCGTGCTTCCGACCCCGAATTGCTCGACGTCATCGACCGCTACGTCAAGCCGACGACACAGGAAGTCGGGCGCTACCTGCACCTCCTGCACGCCAACTTCTCGCGGGACGAGGAAAGTGAGCGCACCCCGTTTCTCCAGTCGCTGAGTGCTGCCGCCCGGAAGATCACCGACGAGGAACTCGAGATCCTGCTGGAGAGCGAATGGCGCTCCCGCCTGACTGCGGCTTGGCTGATCGGCTTCGACCGGCGTGAGCACTTCCGCGACATCCTCGGTGACCTGCTCCTGGCCAGCCAGTTCTGCTTCTCCGGGCAGGGCTACTGCTTTGCCCTCGCGCAGTTCGGCACCGAGGAGGACGCCCTGCACCTGACGGCCTACCTGGACCGCTACCTCCAACGCCCCGACTGCCAGTACGACCAGCACTGGGCCATCAGCGCGCTCCTCCACATCGACAGCCGCACGGGAATCGAACACGCCGCCCGTTTCCTGGCCCCTGGCGGCCTCTGGGACCAGTGGAACGAGGCCCAGTTCAGGCCGTTGGCGCCGAGCCAGTTCATCGACGAACTGTGCGCACTCGCGGACCAACACACGTCCACCAACGACACGCCCGAGGCCACTGAGTAGCAGCCACCCCATCGGGCGAATTCTCCCGGCGAAGAACTCCACATTGTCCAGATAAACGAGGAAGACCCGTTCACGTCGGTGAGGGGCTCCGACTGCGCTGGCAGGTAGCACCTGCCAGCGCGCATCGAACCCCGCGTCGGCCAGGTCGCCGAGAACGGCACCGAGTGCCCGCAGATGATGTTCATCGCCGGTGTCTCCCAGACACCACGGGCAGAATTCCACGTCGCAATCGGCTGCCGAGCGAGCGGGGGTGGAGAGCAGTCCGCGGACGTTTTCAAGAACCACCATGCAGGGTCGGAGAATTGAGATGGCGCGGGCGATGGTGTGCCACAGGCCCGAGCGGGTGCCCTCGGCCAGGCCGAGGCGGGTGCCGGCCACGCTGACGTCGGTGCAAGGGAACCCGGCGGCGAGCACGCACACCGGCTCGACGGCGGTGAAGTCCACCTCAGTGATGTCGCCCAGGTTCGGCACCCCGGGCCAGTGGCGCTCCAGGATCGCGGAGGCGGCCGGCGCCGGGTCGGCATGCCAGGCGACGGTGCCGCCGAGGACGGCCTGGATGCCCAGGTCCAGGCCGCCGTAGCCGGAGCACAGCGAGCCGATGCGCGGGCCCGGCGGGCGGGCGGTCACCGGGTGCGCCCTGCGGCGACGGGAGCGGGCGTGCCCGGCGGCCGGGGCCGGGAGCGGGCGGTGCTGGCGGCCTTGGCTCCGGCGGGACGGGAGTTGAGGTCGCGCAGGACCTTCGGCTCGGGTCCGTCGAGGTGGCGGGCGACGCTGAGCAGCGCCTGTGCGGCTTCCTCCAGCGCGGCGGCCGAGCCGGCCAGCGCGGTGCGGAAGGTCTGCAGTTCCTCGGGGGTGGCATCCTTCGTACACGATTGGAGCTGGGCTGCGGCCACCAGGGCCGGGGCGGCGATCAGGGCGGCCCGGGCCGTCAGCGTGCCGGCCCAGGCGAGGGCGGTGGTGGTGCGGGTGTGGGCGAGGCGTTCGGCGGGGCTGCTCTCGGCGTCGTGCGACGCAGGGGGGCTCCAGGTCTCGCGGACGACGTGGGCGTGGGTCTCGGCGAGGGTGGTCAGCCGGTCGGTGACGATGTCGACCTCCGGTGTCCCGGGGCGCTGGGAGAGCCGGGCGAGTTGCTGGGCGGTGCCGCGCAGCAGGGTCGCCGTGCTGGTCAGGCATTCGGCCTGGCTGACTGGTGCGAGGTACAGGAAGTGCTCCGGGGAAGTGGGCCCGGTCGCGAGTGGTCAGCGACGGCAGGCGGTGCGAAGTGGCGCGCCCCGGCGAGCCGGCGGCAGGGGGCGGCGGCGAGCCGGGGCGCGGCGGATCAGCGGGTGGGCGACGCCTTGGGCCTCGGTTGGTCGGCGGGCGCCGCTGCCGTAGGTTGGGCCGCGCCTGCCGGTCGCAGCGCGGACCGGAGGCGGGCGGCGGTGCGGCGCACCGCCCCGAGGTCGTTCGCGGTGGCGGGCGGCTTGTCGGAGGGGCGCCCGGCGTGCAGGCGCAGGTGCTGGGCGGCGGCGTGGAGGTAGCCGCCCGCCTCCCGGTACAGGGCCTCGGCGTGCTGGAGGTGGGCGGCGCTCGGCGGGCGCGCCTCCCCGGCGCCGGCGAGGACGAGTTCGAGGACTTCGCCCAGGCGCTGGGTGCCGGTGGCCACGAGGGTTGCGGCGCGGGCGGCGGCCTTGACGCTTCGCCGGGAGGCGGTGGCCGCGTCCGGCGCGGCGAACGGGTCGATGGGCCGCACCGCTGCGGTGACCGCCTCCGTGTGGAGGTCGCGCAGGACGGCGAGCTGCGCCTGGAGGAGGAATGCGTCGGGAAGACCGGCCGGGCCGCCGGGCCACGGGTTCGGCCAGTGGGCGCGGGCGGTGTCCACGCGGTCGGTGAGCGCCCGCAGTCGCCGCTGGTGGTCGGTGGTGTGAGGCAGAAGGACTCCGGAGGATCGTGGCCCTCAACGGCCCCGGTGCAGGGGGATGACGGTGGCGCCGCGGGTGGCCGGAGGGCTCTGGTCGATGGTGGCGGGTTGGGCGCTGACGGCCTTGGATCGGGCGCGTGCCGCCGCGCTCTGCGCGCCGCGCAGCCGCGACAGATCGGCGACGGGGGTCGGCGGGGTGGGCGCGAGTTTCTCGGCGGCGTCGCGCAGTTCGCGGGCGGCGCGGGCCACGAGGTCGTCGACATGGGCGACGGTGCTCGCGGCCACGCCCGGGTCCTGGTGGGCCGGCGTGGCCAGGAGGCGGTTCGTGGCGACGGCGAGGCCGGACAGGGCCAGGGCGGTATCGGCGGTCACGGCGGTCAGGGTGGCGAGCAGGTGCCGGTCGGCGCCCGGCTGCGAGACCCGGAAGAGGTACTCGTCGCTGGCGTCGACGGCGATTGCCACCAGGTGGGTCATGGGCCAGGCCGTCTCGGACGGGTGTCCGGAGACGACGGCGGGCAGCAGGGTGGCGCGCAGGGCCTCCAGCCGGTCGGCGAGGGAGCGCAGCGCCGCCGGCGTTTCGGTGTCGGTCAGGGTGCTCCGATCGTCGGGGTCAGCGCCGCACAGCGGTGGTGGCCGGGGCGGCGGTGTCCGCAGTGTCCGCGGTGGCGGCCGGAGCTGGCGTGGAGACGAGACGGGTCCTGCCGGTGCGCCGGGCCGCCGCGCTGGCGGTGGCGGCGGCCTCCGCGGCGAACCCGGACGGCACCATGACCAGCGGCTCGCCCCGGTACCGAGCACGCTCGGCGAGCATCCTGGCGGCCTTGCCGCCCGGGTCGGCCAGCGCCTCCTGCTCTCGGGCGAGTTCGCGCTTGCGGATCCGCGCGAGGCCGGAGCGGGCGTCGCGCAGGACGCCGAGGGTGTGGGTCAGCATGTTGTCGGCCTCGGCGAACTGCGTCGCCACCCGGTCGCCCAGGCCCGGGGAGTAGAAATGGGAGCGGGTCTCGCCCCGGGGCCGGACCTGGTTGGCGAGGTCGCACACCTTGTCGAGCAGGTCGGTGAGCTTGTTCAGGAGGAAACTCGCCCGGGTGGCGGCGAAATTGAGCCCCCAGCCCTCACCCAGGTTCGCCGCGCGCGGTCCGGTGCGGTGCGAGAGCTGGGCGCGCAGCAGGGACGCCGCGACGATGTAGTCCGCGAGCGCGGCGATGTCCTGCGCCAGCAGATCGGGGATCTTGGCGGGCGGACTCTTCGCGGTGTGCCGCAGGTCGCGCCGGATCCGGGCGAGGTTGTCGGCGAGGTCGGCGAGCCGCTGGACGTCCTCGGCCTTGATGTCGCTCATCGGCGCCGACCGGCGGCCGGCAGGAGCGCGCTCTGCCCTGCGGGTACGGCGGACATCGGGCGGGTCCGCCGGGTCGGCGGTACGGGCGGGGTCTGCGATGCCAGGGGCGGCAGTTCCTCACGGATCTCGGCGATCTCCCGCCAGCCGGCCACGACGGTGTTGTGGGCGAGCGCCGCCGAGTTGAGCACCTGGTGGACGAGGGCCTCCTCGCGCGGCCCGGCCGCCTGCCCGGGGCCGGCTTCGAGAGCGGCGGCGCAGTCCAGCGCGTGGGCCAGGTGGCGGTGGATGCGCGCGGCGTGCACGCGACCTGCCCGGAAGGCTCGGGCGGCCGTCTGCCGGGCGGGATCCGGGTCGCCGCCGTCGAGAGCGTCGGCGCGGGTCGAGCAGTGCCGGAACACACTGAGGGCGTTCTCGGCTGCGGTGGCCAGGGCCGCCGAGGTGGGCACGGAGAGGTGTTCGGGCATGGTGGGGGCAGCGTTGAGTGCTTCGGCCACACCGACGAGAACATCGGTGAGCCGGGTCAGTTCGGCGGCGGGGCCGGCGGTGGTGGGTGCGGTGATGACTGGCTCCGAGCGGGGGTGGGGGCTACCGGCGGTGCGAGCCGGCGGGCAGTGCTGCGGGCAGCGAGGCTGCCGCGGCCGAAGGAGGCGCCGCGGTGAGCGCCGGGCGGGCACTCGCGCTGCGGACGACAGCCGCGCGGTGACGCCCGGCACGCGGGGCAGCTAGGTTACGGCCTGCCCGTGCCTCCTCGCGCAGGCCCTCGCCGGCCTCGGTGAGGGCAAGCCGGGTCCGGGACAGGGAGAGGTTCAGCTCGCGGCCCGCCTGTTCCCGGACGTCCTGCCGGCTGCGGCCGTCAAGGCCCTCGACCTCGTGGAGGTGGGCGGCCATGGCGCCCGCCCGGCTGATCGTCGCCAGTGCCTGGCCGACCCTCATGCCGGCGTCGGCCAGCGCCCGGGCTTGCGCCCGCTGCCCGGTATCGGCGTGCGTTTGGGCCAGCGCCGAAGCGGTCTGGAGCAGGTGCTGGTGGTGTGTGCCGATCTTCGCGGCGACATCGGCGAGTTCGGCCGGCGACGGCGGGCCCTGTTCACGGTAGGCGCCGGGTACTGCGGTGATCAGCTCGTCGATGGTGTCGGCGCCGGCGCGCAGCCGGGTGGCCGTCGGGGTCGGCGGTCGTAGTGGTGTCTGGGAGGACAGCGGGGGCTCCTTGGAGGATCTACCGGGCGCGGGTGGCGCTCGGCGTGGTGGTGGGTTCGGTCAGCCGCGCCGGACGGCTCGCGGGCCTTTGCGCGGGGCGGATCGCGCTGCTGCGGCTGACGGCGGCGGCGGCGCAGCCGGCTGCGGGCTCCGGGGGCGCGGCGGTGCGGCGCACGGAGAACAGCTGTTCCCCGCCGTGGTCGGGGGCGGGCACCTCGACGACGAGGTCGCCGGGCCGCAGGTCGCGGGCGCCGATCTGCAGGAGGTCGGCGGCGCGGCCGTGCCAGTCGGGCAGCCAGCCCATGGACTGGAGGGCGTCCTCCAGCGTCATGGAGTGGTTGTCCATCTGCGCGCTCAGGGCCCTTTCGGGAATCTGGCTCAGTCGGGCCCAGTCCGGCAGGCCCATCCGGCGTCCGAACGCCGCCCAGGGGGCGCCGCGGCCGAGGCCGCCTCGGTGGACGGGCTCCTCGGTGATCGCCTGCCTCGCGCTCCAGCCGGCCTCGACCCGTCTGGTGATCGTGGTCGCGGTGGCGTTCGCGCGCGGGTCGACGGCCCACTGGTGGATGGCCTTCGTCTCGCCGAACGCCGTGAGCGGCGCCTCGCCCTTGGCCGATCCGGGGCCGAGGGCGAGAGCGTCGCCGATGCTCAAGTCCTTGGTGACGACGCGGTTGTAGAGCGTGTGGTAGGTGGTTCCGATCTGCTCGGCCCAGCCGCGCAGGGTCATCGTCCGCCCGTTGTGCGTGTACTCGGGCAGCGTCTGGTCGTGCTTGTCGGTGGCGATGGCCCGCTCCGTCTCCCAGCCGAGGGCGAGTCTGGTGCGCAGGGCTTCTTTCCGGACCGCGCAGCGGGGGTCGGCGGCCCAGTCACGCAGGCTCTTCGTCTCGCCGAAGGCGGTGAGCTGGCCGCGGGCCAGTTCCCAGTTGTAGCGGTCGCGGCGGGTGTCGGGGGGAACGGCGCGACGCTTCTCGTCGGTCAGCGGTTTGCTCCTGGTGGCGGGGCGTCCCGGTGCCGCCTCGTGCGCGGGCGAAGGGGCGGCGCCGGGACGAGAGGTGGGAACGGGTTCAGTGGCGTTCAGTGCATGCTCCTGACGGGCGCGCGCGGGGAGGCCGCCTGCTGGGCCGGGGATGGTGGCGCGGCGGCGCCGGTGTCGGGGACCGGCACGAGGGTGCGGGCGCGGGCGGCGCCGCGGCGGCGCTCGGGTTCGGGCTCTCCCGCCTCGGGCTCCGCGCCGCCGGTGACCGTGCGCCAGCGCTTGTGCACCGCCCCGGTCTCCCGCAGGGTATGGAGGGCGAAGCCCAGGAGGCGGGCGGCGGGGACCGAGGCGTCCAGGCTCAGCAGGCGTACCGCGCCGGCCGAGCCGGTGGCCGAGCGCAGGGCGCGGGCCCGCAGGACCTTCTCGGCCCAGTAGCCCGGATCGCCGGTGAACCCGGTGCGGGTGAGCGCGCGGACGGCGTCGGCGGTGATGTCGCCGCCGGCCAGTGCGCCTCGGTGCTGGACCTCCCACAGCACGGTCAGCGGGTCTATGGCATCGCCGCGCCGGCCGAGGGCGGCGAGTGCCTGGTAGACGGCCCGGTGTCCGGGGTCCAGGAAGTCCGCCGGGTGCAGCCACGTGGTGATCTCCGCCAGCTCGCCCGGGACGGCGGTCAGGGCGCCGAGCAGCGCCTGCTCGTACCGACGGGTCTCCTCGACGGTGCGCTCCGCCAGCTCCAGCGGCCACGGCCCGGGGGCGGGACGGGGGCGCTCGTCCACCGACCCCCAGGCGTCGACGAGCCGGCTGATCGCGGCACGCAGGTCGCGGGTGAGGTGCAGCGTCGCGTCGATGTCGCCGGTGCGGGCGGCGGCGTGCAGCCGGTGGGCGCGCTCGTGCACCTCGCGGCGCACCGCGGTCTCCAGCACCATCCGGCCGTAGGAGGCGGCGTGGGCGGGAACGGGGCAGGCCGCGATCAGGGTGTGGCCGTACGCGGCGGTGAAGCCGGGGCTCGCCGCTGTCGTCGCCGCCGTCGCCTGCGTCACCCAGGCGAGCTGGTCCTCGGCGCGGTCGGAGGCGAGGGCGCGGTGGCCGGCCTCCTGCTGGGCGAGCAGCGCCTCGTACAGGGCGGCGTGCGCGGGCCGGTAGAAGTGGGCCGGCCGAAGCCAGGCGGACAGCAGTCGGAGCTGGCGCGGCGCGAGGAGAATCGCACCGAGGACGGCCTGCTCGGCCTCCATCTGAGCATTCACCACGACACCCCCCGCGGGCGCCGCCCCGCAACACCGGCCCAGCAGGCGGGAGCGGTGACGGACACGGCCGCCGTCCCCCGGCACAGGTGAACGGCCCCGGCCGGATGACCGGCCGTCCCGCCCTCAGGCGCGTCGATCGTGTTCGTCATGGGCCTCCTGAAGGCGGCGCGGCACGCAGGTCAGCGGCCAAGGCGGGCGACGGACGGCGCCCGGACCGGATCCGTGATGGCGAGGGTGAGCGGAGTGGCCGCGTCCCCGGCACGTGCGTGCGCCGGGGAGGTCGCGGCGGCGGCACGCGCCCGAGTGCTGTCGGGAGCCGGGACACCTCCCGTACGAACCGCCTCGGCGGTGTCGGCGAAGCGGCGCCAGGCGTACTCGCCGCGCACCGATGCCCAGGCGCCGGCCCGGGCGGTCAGCACCGGGGCGAGGGCTGCGACCTCGTCGCCCGGAACGCGCCCGAACGCGAGCAACGGTCCGCGCCCGGACCACAGCTCCAGTTGCCAGTGCTGGCCGAGCTGGAACGCCTTCACGTGGGCGTCCGAGTTGTCCGGCTGGAAGAGCCAGAAGCTGTGCTCCTCGCTCCAGCCGGGCCCGGCGAACGGGGGCGTCGGCACCGCCGGATCCGGCGGGCGGGTGCCGCAGTCAGCGATGTCGAACAGGTCGGTCAGGGGCCCGCCGTCGAGTGCGGCCTTGACCAGACGCAGCACGTCGGCGCCGTCCAGGCCCTCACGTCCGTCGAGGACGCCGATGACACTGCCGAGCGTCCGCAGGGTATGGCGGGCCCCGTCGGGGTCGATCAGCTCGGTGGCGGGCCCCGCCTCCTTGAGCTGGAAGGCGACCCGCACGGCGGCCGACCGAAGCCCGTCCACCTGGGCTGAATCGGGCCGGTCGGGCAACTTCTGCGCACGGTAGAGGAGTTCGTCGAAGGGCCGCATGTGCTCACGCACCCGGTCCTGCGCGTAGCGGTCGGCGTGGCCCTTGAACGCGGCAACCGCGGCAGCGCGGACCTGGTCGTCGTGCTTGCGTAGGGAGGTGAGCAGGCCCATCAGGTGGTCGCGGGTGTCGATCTGCTCGCGCAGCACCGACTCGTACGCCGTGTTGAGCAGCTCCAGGTCGGACAGGCCCGCAGTGGGGTCGCCGTGGTACTCGGCCTGCTCGCGCAGGGACGCGACGCGTGTGGCGGCAGGAGTGTTCCAGATACTCACGCGTGGACACCTCCTTTCGAAAGGGGTGGTCAGACGGCCGGGTCGCCGCTGCGGCAGGAGTACGGGGAGCAGCCGTCGGCCGGCCCGAACTCGGCCTCGTCGGCCGCGAGCCGCTCGTCGAGCGCGAGTTGCTCGCGGCGGGTCAGCTTGTCGATCGGCGCCTGGGACAGCGGAACGCGGGAGCGGTGGAGGTATGCCTGGCCGAGCAGCGGGTTGCCGTCCGCGTTCGCCCGGGCGTTGCCGGCCCTGATCTGGGCATCGAACTCGACAACGTCCGCCCATCCTTCGGGGTCGTTGTCGCGGATCTCCCGCCACTGGGCGTTGCCGTGGAACGGACACCCCAGGCAGCTGCTCTTCGGCGTGGTCTCCAGCCCGTGCTCGGCCAGCATGCCCAGGCAGTCACCCCGGGACAGGCCCAGTTCGATCAGGGGGAACCGGTTGCGGGTGTATTTGACGTCGGCGTCCTTGGCGCGGTGGAATTCGTCGGTGCTGATGCCGATCCACTGCTCGGCGAAGATATCGGCCGGGATGCGTGCCGGATACGGGTATCCGAGGATTTCCCGGACCTTCTTCTTGATCGGTGAAATTTTATATTCGCCGGTGCACTGACGGCGCGTCATCCCAGGTGAGCCGTCCTGATTGAGGATGTAGAGCGGCATGCTGGCGAAGCGGTGGGCCGGGTCCAGGGCGTCGCTTCTAATGTTCCCCGAGGAGACCCGCAGGATCGGTATTCCGGCAGGCTCAGCTATTTCGCTTTCGACACGGTCGAGATGTTCGTAGACCTTTTTCGGTTCCCATCCGGTGTCCGCGAAAATCGCGTAGTCGAGCTTCGGAAGCTCGCCGAGGGCGGACAGTAGGAGCAAGGTGGTCGACTGGACCCCGGCGCCTAGCGAGAGCGTGCGCAGCGTCGGGGTAGCGGGCGCGGCGCCGGCAGTGGCGGGGCGGGTGGCGGGCAGGCGGCTCATGCGGCGGCCTCCGCCTTGGCCTTGGCCCGCTCGGTGATCGCCGCGGTCTGCCGCGACGACGCCTTGCCGATCTCGCCGGCCCCGGCTTCCTTGTACCAGGGCCGCAGCTCCAGCATCGCGGGCTTGATCCCGGTCGCGAGGAGCAGCGCGGTGCCCTTCGGCAGGGCGCGGATCTGGTCAGGGGGAAGGATGCGCTCCTGGCGCATCGAGGTCGAGGTCGAGCGGCCGGACTCCGAGGTGGAGTGGGAGACGCTCTCGACGTCGTGCTCGCCGACGAGACGGCTGAGCTTGTCCGCGAAGTCGGCGTCGTCGATACCGGAGCCGATCATTTTGATCGTCGCGGCGGACCACATGGCGTCCATGCCAGCCTCGCCCCAGCACTTCTGGCCCTGACGGTAGGACTGCAGGATGGTGATCGGGATGACGCCGCGCGAACCCAAGTGCGAGTACAGGTCGGGTAGGTCACTGATCTTGCACACATTCGCGGCCTCGTCGAGGATCGCGAGCAGCGGCGGGTCGAGCCGACCGCCGTCACGCTCGGCCTGCACCACGGCGGTGCGCATAACGCTGTCGGCCGCCGCCGCGATCAGGGCCGAGGCGCTGCCGCCGCCGTCCTTGGACAGCAGGAAGAGGGTGTCGCGTGCGGTGACGAACTCGGAGGGGCGGAACTGCGGCAGCGTCTCACTGGGGGTGACCCAGACGGCGATCTTCGGGTCCAGGAGGCAGGCCGCGTACTGGCGGGCGGTCTCGTAGATGCCGTCGCGGGTCTCGACCGCGCCGGACACAGTTCCCTGCAACTGGGCGGCGATGGCGGTGAGCCCGTTCGCCTTGAGGAGGTCGATCGGGGTGCGGTCGGCGGGCTGGGCGAGCCAGCCGAGGACATCCGTGATCGGCCGGCTGTCGGCGCCCGCCGCCAGGAACAGGGCGGTCAACGTGTTGGCGGCGGCCGTGGACCAGAAGTCCTGCTGGTTGGAGGCGTCGACGGAGGCGGTGACGAAGTGTCCGGCGAGGCGTCTGGCACCGGGCAGATCGCGGGCGTCGGCGAGGGGATCCCACCACATCGCCTGTTCGGTGTGGGCGATCTGCTGCGGGTCCATGACCCATACGCGTCCGGCCTCGGCGCGTGCGTCGAAGGTCACCGTGAAGGCGTCGTTCGCGGCCTTGTTGGAGGTGAGCAGGACGGGGCCGGGGGCGGCCAGGATGGACGGGACGGCGAGCGAGGTGGTCTTGCCGGAGCGCGGGGCCATGATCGCGACGGCCACGTCCTCCCAGGACGTGCGGACCTCCGGACCGCCGCTACCGAGGTTGCCGAGCAGGATGCCCGTGTCCTCGGGACGGATGCTCCCGGGCTTGGCGCCGGCCAGGCTCGGGCGCAGGCTGCGGGCCTTGAGCGTGACCTCCTTCGGCAGGAGGACGGCGAGGTCGCGGCTGGTGGCGAGCCCGGTGCCCTTGGAACGGCGGTGTCGCAGCCACAGGCGAAGGCCCAGCACGGCGAGGGCGACGGCGGCCGTTGCGGGGACGACGCGGGCGCCGATCAGGAGCGGGAGGCCGGTCAGGTCGGGCCACAGCTGCTGCGGGTGGAGGGCCGCAGTGACCGGTTGGAAGAGCGACCACGGACCGTGGCCGGCAAGGAGGTTGGTGGTGTTGCCGCCGATCCACGCGAGGGATCCGTAGGCGACCAGGGCGAGGCCGGCGCCGATCAGGGTGTAGAGGAGGGCGTCGGTGCCGGGGGACGAGGACGGTGAGGTGGGGGAAGCGGAGGGCAGAGGGGGGTCCTTGCAGGAAGCTCAACCACGCTCCGGGACAGCGTGGTTGGCGTGGTGAAGCCGGACCGCGGCCCGAGGTGGCGCGGTCGGCGGGGAAAGCCCGCACAGCGGGCTGGTGAGGGAAGCGGCGCACCGGGCGGTAGGAGCGGCGACGGCTCGGTCAGCGCCTCGGTGCCTCTGCGGTGCGGGCGAGGCCCGCGAAGCCGCTCTGGTGTACGGCGGCAGGCCCGGTCACCCGCACCGTCGGCGACGAGGCACGGGCGGCGGCGGAACGGGGGACGGCAGTGCTCACGGTGGCAACCCGGCGGGACTCGAAGTCCAGGAGCTGGCAGACCGCGTGGGCACGGGAGATGTCGCGCTCCAGGCGCGGCGGGCGGCCGTCCGCCCGGGCCATCGGGGCGATGATGCGGATCTCGTGGCTGTCCACACGCAGGGCCAGCCATCGGCAGCCGTCCGGGTCACCGTCGGGGGCGACGCCGGTGGCGGCCAAGACGCGGCGGGCCGCCTCGGCCCACCGGGCGTCGCTCAGTGCGGGCGAGTCCGGGTGGGCCCGCAGGGTGCAGTGCCACACGTCGCGGGAGCGGCCCGGGCGGCGCTCGCTCTCCGGGCGCAGCCGGGCGAGGTCCTCGTCCAGGTCGGCGGCGAGGGCGTCCAGCTGAGCGCTGCCCAGCGGCGGCAGCTCGGGGACGGGTCGCCACGAGGCGATGATCCGGGGCACGGGGGCGCCCGGGCGGTGGCGGGCCTGCTGCTGCGCGGAGGCGAGCAGGTCGCGGGTCCTGGCGTAGCGGGTGATGGAGGGAATCAGGGCGGAAACGTTTCCTCAGCGACGCAGGGGCGGCGGGGCGGCCTGCCGGGGCGCGGCCGGGGCCGCGGATACCACGGCGGTGCGCGGGCGGGCGGGGGACGGGGAGGCGGCGCGGGCGGCGAGGGCGCGCAGTTCGGCGGGCACGGTCTCGAGGTCGGCGCCCGCCTCGTACACCTCGTCGCCGGCGCGGCCGAGGCGGTTGCGAAGGTGTGCGGTGTCCGTGCGGGCGTCGGTCCAACGCGAGGCCGCGCCCAGGAAGTCGGACACCGCTTCGAGGACGCCCCCGTCGGCGGTCACCAGCTCGATCAGGCGTGCCGCCGCCGCCGGATCGGCGGTGGCGGCCAGGTCGTCGGTGAGCCGGCGCACCGCCGCTGCGGCGTTGGCCGCCAGCCAGGTGGAGGGGGACTTCGTCACAGCGACTTCCGCACGGCGGGGACCGCAGCCGGCGTCGAGGCCGCGGCCGGGACGGTGGCCGCGGCCGGGACGGTGGCCGCGGCCGGGACGGTGGCCGCGGCCGGTTGCGGGACGCTGTCGGCACGGGCGCGCGAGTGGGCACGGGCGGCGTCGTTCCGGGGCTGCGGCTCGGGGGCGGGGACGTTGGAGTAGTCCCAGGGCCACAGTCCGCCGATGCGGTAGAGGCCGCGCTCGTCGGGCCGGCGCTCCTCGGTGCCGCCGACGCCGTCGTAGTCCGCGGACCAGGTGAAGCGCAGTGCGACGTCGTCCTGCCAGGCCGCGGTCAGGTCACAGGGATCGGAGCGGAGGTCGTCGACGATCCGCTCGGCCACCTCGCGGGTGAAGCCCGCGGTGGAGTAGGGGCCGAGGCCGCCCGTGGTGTGGGCGGGGCCGACCAGGCCGGGGTAGGGGCCGTGGTCGGATCCGTCGACCCAGAAGAGGTGGAGGCGCTCGGGGGCGGCGCCTGCGGAGCGCGGGCGCGGGTCGTAGGTGCCCTTGGCCGCGGCGATCTCGGCGGGGCTCATCACGGCCCAGGCGCCCAGGCCCCGCAGGAGGTCGTCGCTGTCCTCCTCGGTCTCCTCCAGTTCCGCGTCGATCACCTCGGCGATGGCGGCGAGGCTGCGGCGGACCTGAAGGACGCGGCGGTAGGGGTCTCGGTGACCCAGGGGCGTCGCCGGGTCCAGGGACCGGGCGGCCTGCGCGGCCAGCCGGGAGGCGAGGGCGAGGATGCCGGTCTCGCCGAGCAGGGCGGACAGCAGGTGGAGGGTCCGGTCGGGGCCCTCCGGCTGGAGCCGGTCGGCGGCGGCACGCAGCAGGGCGGCGTGGCTCGCGGGGTCTGCCTCGTCAGGTGGCGTGGTCAAAGAGTCCTCCGGGTAGTGGGCGGGGCGGGTGTGGGGACGGCGGGCGCCGTGAGGATCGGTGCGCCCGCGCCGGTCCGGGCGGCGGCCGACCGGGCGGTGGCCGCCGCCCGGCGCTCACCGCCCGCGCCGGGGCGGGGGGTGTGGGCGACGGAGCCCGCGGCGGAGACGATGCCGGCCATCCGCTGGGCGCCTTCGTAGAACCAGGCGGCCAGCTCGTCGCGGCCTGCGCCGCGGCCGTCGGCGCGGCGCACGCTGTCCCCCGCGCGCCGGAACAGCGTCTGCAGCGCGGCGAGCGGGTTGTACGGGCCGGTGACCATCTGGGCCGCCGCGTCGGCCAGATCGTTGACATCGTCCAACTCGCCTAGGGCGTCGACGACTTCGTCGATGTGGCGGCTGAGGTCGGCGAGCAGCTCCAGGGTGCGCTCTCCGGCCTCGGAGATCCGCAGCTCGGGGGCGAGGTCGACCGCGTATCCGGCCCGGGCCAGGCGGTCGGCCGCCTGGGTGGCCAGGGCCCGGCGGGCGAGCGGCCCGTCCGTCGTCTGCAGGTGCACCGGACCGGATCCACGGGGCGGGGGCCGGAACCCGAGGGGCGCGATCAGGCGCAGGGCGTGCTCGTCGGCGCCGCTCACCTCCACCGGGCCGACCCGTCCGGGCCGGATTCGGACCGCCTTGCCGGCGGGCACGTTCAGCGCAGGCTCCTGGCGACGCGGCCCGGGTCCGCCGTCCGCTCGAACCCGGTGGCCGTGGCGGGTGTCTGCTGGGCCGCCGCGATGGCGAGGACGGCGGACTCGGCGCGGGCGGCGTTCCGGCGCGCCGGCTCGGTGTCCGGCGCGGGGAAGTCGTCGCCGTACCCGCGCAGGCGCACCGCGACGGCTTCCAGGCGTGTGCGCAGGCGCACGGCGTCCAGAGCGGAGGAGCTCAGCTGGCCTGCGACGAACCGGGCGGGGGCGCCGTCGTCGGCGGCGGCGTTCTCGGCGGCGAGCCGTAGTGCTTCCTCCACCTCGTACAGCGCGGTTTCGACCGCTTCCAGGGCGGTGGCGCTGGCGGCCGGGGACTCGCTGTCGTGCAGGTGGTCGCCGAGCCGGCGGATCGCCCAGGCCGCGATCTTCCCGGTCTCGGTGGTGCCGGGGCTGGCGGTGGACAGGGCGGTGGTGAGGGACAAGGCGGCGGGTACCTCCGGGCGGGTGGGTGTCAGTAAGGGTTTTCGGTGCTGCGGTCGGTGTCGGTGGCGGCTTCCAGCAGCTCCGGCAGGTCCGCGGGCGCGGCGTCGCGCTGGTCGATCCACCAGCCGGCGCGGTCGACGGTGCGGGCCCGGTCCTCGATCTCCTGCCAGCCGCTCTCGCCGAGGGCGCCCTCGGCGACCAGCACGCGGTAGGCGCTGGTCATCAGCTGGTGGCGCGAGCGCTCGCCCCAGGCCAGGGCCCGCTCGGGGCCGCCCAGCGGGGGCATCCGGAACTTCGCGGCCCACGAGGTGGCGGCCTGCTGTTCCTCGGCGCGCTTGTTCTCCAGCCACGCCGCCCGGTCGGCGGCGCCGGCGGTGTCGCGCTGGGCCTTCCAGCAGTCGGTGCAGTCGCGCCCGGCGAGCCAGCGGGCGTAGCCGGCGCGCTGGTCCGCCGGACGGGAGGAGAGGTCATAGTCGGTGCTGTCGCCGCAGGTGTGGGTGACGGCCCATGTCGTCTTGACGGGCAATGTGAGGAATACCTCCAGGTCAGCGGATGTGGATGCTGTACTTCTGCCGCGGGTCGACGGGCTGTGCGGCGGCCTCAACCGGCTGTGCGGCGCTGACCCGTCCCAGGCGCAGGCTGGTGGCCCGGGCGGCCTGGGCGCGGGCGCCGAGCGTCGCGGTGGCGGCCGGGCGAGTGACGGCGGGCGCGGCCGAGCGGGGGCGGGCCGAGGTGGCGGCCGTGATCGTGTCCAGGTCCCGACGCACCCCACCGAGGGTGCTCTGCGCCTCTTCGAGAACGGCCGAGACCTGCACGGGGTCCAGTGCCTGCGGATCGTCGCGCAGCTGCTGGGACAGGCCGGCAAGGATCTCCTCGATCGTCGCCAGCGTCTGCTGCCGGTTGGCCAGCAGCGCGGCCGTCCGGGAATCGGCGCCGGCACGCACGGCGGGCGCCGGGTGCAGCCGGGTCGCGAACGGATCGGCCGTGATGTGGACGGCAGGCTCTGCAGCGGCCCGGTCACCGCTGTTCGGCCGCTCGACGGGGATGACCCTGGTCAGGAACGGGTCGTCGGGTCCGGCGTGCGCAGGCGGTGCCGGCGCCTTCTCCTCGACCTTGACGATGCGGATTTGGAACGGGTCCTCGGCAGCGTGGGCGGCGGCAGCCGGCTCGTACGGGAGGTCGGCGGTGACGTTCAGTCCGGCGGCGCGCATCTTGGCGACGGTGCCCGCAGCCCGCCGGACCCCGTCGGTGTCCTGCTTGGTCAGCGCGAACAGCGTCGGGTGGCCGGGGGTGCGGTAGAAGCCGTGCTGGGCGAGGAGCTTGGCTGCGGCCGGGTCGCCGGAGTGGTTGGTGGCCACGATGCCGTGTTCCGGGTGCGTGCCGACCGCGACGTCGACCGAGGGGACCGAAAGGCCCGAGGGCGTGACGATCCGGGCGTTCGGTCCGGCGGCCATGGCGGCCGGGCTCGCGTGGCCCGGGTGCTGCTCGTAGTCGAAAGCCGGGTCCGCCTTGACGGCGGCGCCAGTGGAGCGCAGGGCCACGACAGCCTGCCGGGCGTGGATGAAGATGTTGTCGGTCCGGGCAGTCAGGACGAGGTCGTCGCTGCCCTGGAGCGGCGTGAAACCGTAGTCGCCCAGTAGGCGGCGGTGCTGGTAGGTCGCGTGGGCGAGGCCGGTCACCGCAACGCCGTGCACGGGGTGGCGGACGATCTCGATGGAGGGGAGGTCGGTGATACGGGGCTCCTAGAGGGAGGCTGCGTGGTTGGCGACGGGCTGCGGGACGAACGCTGTGGTCCTGGCCGGCCCGGCGGCCTGGAGGATCGGTCCGCCGGTCACGGCATGCGCGGTGGCGGCCGTGGCGGCGGTGGAGCGGGTGGAGCGCAGCGAGGTAACGGGGGCGTCGACGACCGCACCGAGGACGGTGAGGTCGCGCTGGAGGCCGGTGACGTTCGCCAGCAGCGCTTCGGTAGCGGTGCGGGCCTCGTCGATCCGGGCGCGGATCTGCTGGTCCTGCCCGTCCGGCAGGGCGCCCGCCCACTCCTTGATGTCGTCGAGCAGGCCGCTGAGCTGGGGCAGGGCGCCGGTGTGCCCGTCGACTGCGGCGTCCAGCAGGTCGGCGATGTCCCGGCTGTCGGTCAGGGTGCGGATGTTGACCTGCTCGACGGCGAGGTCCTCGGCGGCCTCGGCGAGCCGGTCGGCGCTGGCCGGCGGGGTGGCGAGCCCGCGGGTAGCGACCTGCAGGCCCAGGGTCTGCAGGACCATGCTGGCGCGGGCAGCGGCCACCAGGGCCTGGCGCTCGTCGGCGACAGCGGGCTGCAGGTAGATGTCGCGGTCCGGCGCGCTGCCGTCGTGCGTGAACCCGAACTTCCGCAGGACGTCGGGCACCAGGCCCTCGGTGGCGTCGCTGGTGGTGGCCGCGACGATCCCCTCGGTGGGGTGGCGCGCGAAGATCACGTCCACGCCGTCCACGGGGGCGGGCACCGGGGGCTCCAGCGGTCCGGTGAAGGTGTCGACACGCAGCCCTCCCGTGTTCAGGAGCAGCGCGGCACGGGCCGCCCGCGCGACGGCGTCGCTGCCGGCGAACGTGTAGGTGCCGCTCTCGCCCCGCACGGCGTCGTGCTGTTCGAGAAGCCGGCGGGCGCTGGCGGGAAGGCCGGGCGCGATCTCGGCGATGATCGCGCCGTCCGCACCGGGGGTGAAGGAGATGTCTGCAGGCAAGATGGGCCTCTGCTCGTGGAAAGGGGAACGGGAACGAGGGTCAGCGGTGGCGGGCTTCGAGCGCCGCGACAGCCGGATGGACAGGACGGTCGGCCAGGCCGGCGGACAGCCGCACCGGGGCGCCAGCGAGGGCCGCCGCGCAGGCACGCGCGGACTTCGGCGGGCGGGTCTCGCGCAGGATGTCGATGCGGAAGTCGCGCCGGGCCTGGCCCGCGAACCACGTCGCGTAGTCGTCGGTTATGCCGAAACGGCCGTCCTTGAGGTCGTGGCGCAGGCCGACGTAGTGGTCGGGCTCGCCCTGCGGGGTCGCCAGCATCCACTCCGTGCCGTCGAGGGTGCGCCGGGCCTCCACCCGCAGCAGCCCGGAGGCGACCTCCTCGGTCGTCTGCCGGGAGACCGGGTCCAGCTCACGGGTCGAAAGCCGCTCCCATGCCTCGGCGGCAGCGGCCCGCTCGACCGCTGCCGCGTCAGGGAACGGATCCGTGCTGCGCAGCCACCGGTAGTGCCGCACGACGTCGGCCGTTCCCTGTTGGGGCTCGTGCCAGTTGCCCACCCTCAGGCCGGCCACGGCCAGGAGTTCGACGGCAACGCCGGCGGCGGTGGTCTGCTGGTCACGGTCGTCGGCGCCCGGTTCGATCCCCCAGGCGTCCAGTTCCTCGATCCGGTGTTCGAACCCGCAGTGGTCGAGGATCAGCCGCACCAGTGGGGAGGACTCGTCGGCGACGACGGCGAACTCCCCGTGGTCGTAGGCCCACCCGAAGAGCACCGCCGGGGCCTGCCGCGGCCGGCTCATCGGCTCCGCCCTGCGGCCTGGACGACGGGAACGGCACGGGGCGGGCCGGCAACCGCTGCGGTCGCGGTCGCGCGCTGGTGCTCCTCGATCCGGGCGAGTAGGTCGCTCTCCGCCTCGTCGCGGGCGGTGGCGGCGTCCTCCAGCACCTCCAGCTGTGCGCTGAGGTTGTCCAGCAGCTGGTCGTCGACCCGGCGCTGACGGTCGGCGCAGATTAGCAGCCGTACGCGCTCGAAGGCGACGGTGGTCTCCGCTCGGGTCAGCGTGCGGTGAGCGTCCAGCACGCGAGCGGCGGCGGCGTCCAGGCGCGCCTGTTCGGCGTGCAGCGCGGCGATGCTGTGCCCGAGCGCGGCCTCCACCCGGGAGTCGAGGCGGGTAAGCGATGTAGGCAAGTGGAACCTCCGGAAGTACAGGTGAGGACAGAAGGAGGAAAAGGACGGCGGGGAGACGGGAAGGGGGCCGGTCAGCGGGTCAGGCCGGGCGCCTTCGCCGTGACGGGCGCCGCGGGCGCCGGGGCCTTGGGCGAGGCGGAGAGGATCGCGCCGGACCCGGCGCGGGCCGCGGCCGAGCCGGGCCGGGCCGGGGCATCGACCGGCAGGCGCCTCTTCGGACTCCACAGGCGCGGGCGGTCGCTGAAACGGCTGCGCGGATCCGTCCCCCACGGCACGACCGGGCCGCGACGGTGCTCCTCCAGGCCGATCACCTCGGCGCCGTCCGGGCGCAGCACGTACACCCACTGCAGGCCCTTGGTGTCGCGCTCATTGATGACGTACCGTCCCGGCCCGCTCAGTTCGCGGCTGGGATCGCGGCGGGGGCCGATGACCTCGGCCCGGAGGTCGTCGGGGGCACCGTCGAGCAGATCGGTGCCCAGGAAGGACCATCCAGCCTCCACGGTTTCGACGAGATGGCGGCCCATCTCCGCCAGGTCGCCGCCGAAGCGGTGCTGGTAAGCGGTCAGCAGCAGCGGCAGCTGGTGGCTGGGGTGGCCGTCCCAGTGGCAGTAGGCACCGGTGTAACCGGTCTCGGTCGCAAGCGTGATCGCGGAATGGGTGGCCAGGAGATGCTCCAGACTTGTCGGGGAAGGTCGGCGGGAACGGGGGGAATCAGAAGGGCTGTCCCCTGCCGCGCTCGGCCTGCGCGACGGGCAGGGCCCGAGCCGCGGTGGCGGCCTGGGCGGGTGTGGCGGAGGCTGCGGCGGAGCGGAGCTGGGCGGCGTTGCGCGAGGCGGCGCGGGCCGCATCTCCCCGCGAGCCCGCGGGCGCCGGGAGGGACAGCGGGCGACCGAAGTCGGCGACCGCCCGGTCGAGACCGTCGTGACGGACGACGCCCCACCAGTCGCTGTCCGCCTCCGTGTAGAACGTCGCCGCGCCTCCGGTGACCGGGTAGGTGCCCAGCAGTTCCGTCTCCCCGTACGCGCCGCTGAAGCGCGCCAGCAGGACCAGGTGGCCGCGGGCGACGTCAGCGCTCACGTGGTGGCGGCGGATCGTGCCGGGCGCGGTGGTCTGCGCCGGGCCCGGCACGCCCGCCGCGGCCTGGCGCCGCTGCTCGTCCTCGGAGTAGACCCGCAGGAATCCGTAGTCGACCGCGTTCAGGTACCGGGCGGCGTCCCGGATCATCCGGTCCCCCACCGACAACGGGGTGCCCCGGCGCAGGCGGTGCAGCCCACTCGCATCGTGCCGCACGAACCCGGCCTGCTCCAGCTCCTGGGCGCTGTGCCGGTCGGGGGCCGAGGCGACGTAGGTGGCGAGGCCGACGTCGTGCGTGAGAGTCACATACGTCACGGCGACTCCGGCCAGAAATCGCCGTCCTCGAAGGAGGCGTCGCTGTCGGTGTAACCGTAGACGGCCCGCTCCAGCTCCCCGAGGTGGGCGAAGCCGATGTGGATGCGGAACATCTCCAACCGCTCCGCGACGTAGTCCTGGCGGTCCGCCTCGGCGATGGCCACCCGCGCCAGGTTCTTGGTGGACAGCCGACCCCATTCGAGGAGGTCAGTGGGCGTGGCGCGATCCATCCACACCCACACACCGCCGCCCAGCCTCAAGACCAGCCGCGGATGGAACATCCCGGCGTTCTTGCGGGGCTTGGGGCTGCGGCTGTCACCGAAGCCGCGCACGAGCGCCTTGGCAGTCTTGCGGACGGCGGCGGACCGCACGCGGGCGTCGAGGTCCTCGGCCATCAGCTGGTCGTACACCTCGTTCTCGAAGGCGACCTTGCGCAGACGTCCGATGTCGTCGGTGACCGTCGCGGCGGCGTCCTCGACGATCTCCAGCAGCCGCACGTCGGCGATGTCGATCACGCCTCCTCACGCTCCCGCCACGCCTGGGCCATCTCGGCCAGGGCCTCGATCGCCTGGTCGATCACCTCTGCGGTGATCGGCCGGCCGGTCAGCATGAACTGCGGATCGTAGAGGCGGACCGTATCGGTGCCCCGGGCCTGGGCGAGCGGCGGAACCACCTCGCACAGGAACTGGGTGGCGACCTTGCGCTGGCGGACCTCTTCCTCCGCCCGTTCCTTGCGCTCGGCCCAGGCCCCCGGGAGTGTGAGCTCGCCCTCCACCACTCGGTCGGCCAACTGCGGGTCCTCCGCCCGGAGCCGTGCGAGCTGGGCTTCGGCGGAGTCGGCGTACGCCTTGTTCTCGCGAGCCACCTTGTACGCCTCGTCCAGCCCCGTGGCGCCCGCGATCACGGCGTCCACCAGGTCGGGAGCGTGGCGCAGCACGGTGTTGGCCTGGCCGACCCGTCCAATGGAGACGCCCGCAGTTTCAGAAATTGAACGGACCGACCGCTCAGTTTTTGAACGGGGGTCGTCTTCAGAAACTGAAACTGCCTTGGCGGCCACCATCGCGGCCTGGCCCTTGGTGAGGCTTCGCCGGCGGATGTTGACCGACAGCGCGTAGGTCGCGGGGTCGCTTCCCTGGAAGGCGGCGAACTGCGGCTCTACTCCGGCAATTTCACATGCTTTGAAGCGGTTCCGTCCGTCCAGGATCCGGTTGTGTTCGTCCACCACGATCGGGTGGAGCTGGCCGAGATCCTTGATGTCGTCGGCGAGTGCTTGCAGCTCGTCGTCGTCGAGCATGGGGAAGATGGCGGCGGTGGGGTGGACCTCGATGGTTTCCTCCTGGTGGAAGGGCTTGTCCGGAGCGCGTGTCATCGGCTGCGGATGGGGGCGGCAAGGATCGGACGGACGCCGCTGGCGGTGGACGGGCCGCTCATCGGGAGTGGCCGCGTGCCGGAGGCGTGCCCGGCGGTGCGAGCGGTGCGGGTTCCGCCAGCGTCCGAGCAGGAGGGCGGGAGGACGCCGGCCGCCGGGGCGGTCAGAGCTCCGGCAGCGCTTCGGGATTCGTGAACCCGCTGGCCTTCTCGCCCATCCGGGCGTCGGTGTCGAACAAGATTCGCTCGGCCGGGTGCAGGATGTGCTGGACGACGAAGCTCCGGCCGGCCAGCTTGTGGAGGCCGCGGCCCCGGCCGCAGTTGGCGATGGCCGCGGTCTCCACACTGGTAAGGCCCAGCAGGCTCGCGGTGGCGGCGAGTTGGTCCGCTTCCTGGCGGTAGATGATCCGGGTGGCGCAGTCCGTGAGCAGTCCCTCGGCCAGGGCCCGGCCACGCGAGCCCGCGTCGCCGGCCGACAAGAGGTCGGACAGGCGGTGGATCACGATCAGGTTGGCGATGCCCAGGCCGCGGGCCAGCTTCAGCTGGCCCTGCATGCGCTCCAGCAGCGGCAGGTGCCGCATGAGGCGCCACGCCTCGTCGTAGACGACCCACCGGCGGCCACCGCCCGGGTCCGAAAGCGCGGCCTCCATCCAGGCAGAAGCACAGGTCATCGCCAGGATCAGCCCGGTGTCGTCACCGGCCGTGCCCAGGCTGGAGAGGTCAATCGTGAGCATCGGAGCTCTCGGGTCGAAGCGGACTGTCGAGGGGGCGTCGAACATGTTCGCCAAGTCACCTTGGACGAGACGGCGCAGGGCATGAGCGAGGTCCTCGGCAGCGGCGCCCAGGCGCCGGGCCCGGTCGCCGAGCGCGTCGTCCAGGCGCGAGGAGTCGCCGAGCATCGTCGCGATGTCCCCCAGCAGCGGTACGCGGCCCGCGAGTTGGGCATCGGCGACGACCTCGTCGAGCGCGACATCCAGCGCGGTGTGCTCCATCGGCAGCAGGTCCCGGTGCAGCACGGTGCGTGCGAGGGCGGCCAGCAGGAGGAGGCGACGCTTGCGGACCTCGCCCGCCCAGTCCTGCTCGTCCGTGCCGGGCGGCGCGGCGGGGGCGTCCAGCGGGTTGAGGCGACCGCTCATCCCGGGGCCGAGCGATATCGTCCGGCCGCCCAACTCCGCTGCCACGGAGGTCCATTCGCCCTTCGGGTCGCAGGGCACGTACACCTTGTAGCCGTGGGCGATCGAGCGCAAGGCCAGCGACTTGGCGAGGGCGGACTTACCCATACCGATCACACCGGCCAGCACCACGTTAGGGTTTGTAAAACCTTCAACTTTCCCGTAGAGACTGAAGGGGTCGAACACGTACGACGCCTCGGAGTGGACGTCGCGGCCGATGTACATGCCGCCCGCCCCGAGGCCGCCTTCGGCCAGGAAGGGGAAAGCGCCGGCGGCCACGGCGGTGGTCATGCGGTGCGGGGGGAGGGTGAGCTTGCCGCCGCGAGCGGAAGCGGGGCCGGGACGGCCGGCGGCAGGGTAAGCGGGGCGCTCGTCCAACTCGTCGACGGCGCCAGCCTCCCGGCGGCGGGGCCGGTCGGCGAGCCGGGCCTGGCGGCGGGCCTCGGCCAGGTCGCGGCGGGCCTGGCGACGGGCGGCCCGGTTGCCCCGGGCGGGGGTGAACAGCGGGCTGGCGCTGGTACTGCGCATAGGGGCTCCTCTCTTTCGCGGGTCGCCGGTCAGCGCCGGACCATGCCGGTGACGGGTGCGTGCAGGTCGGTCGGGGTCGCGATCCTGCGCAGCCGGGCGGCCGTGGCGCCGCGGCGCCGGCAGATGCCCAGGTCGGGCGTGCCCTCGGGCAACCGGGAGGCGCAGGCTTCGCGGGTCGGGCGGCGTCCGTCGGCGCGCGGGGCCGCGTGGTAGGCGTCGTGGAGGTGCTCGCAGACCTGCCACAGGCGAAGGCGGGCGCCGTGGAGGTGGTCGCCCACGGCCGCGTCGTGGGCGCGGGCCCGGTCGGCGGCGGTGTCCAACAGGCCGAACAGCGCGTTCGTGTGGGCATGGAGGCTGTCCAGCTCGGCGCGAGGCAGGGGCCCTTCGTCGGCGAGCCGGGTGTGATGGTGGACGTCGACGGCGGCGCTGGCGAAGCGCAGCAGGTCCGGGGAGTCGTGGGACAAGGAGCGGTGGCGCCCTTCGGTGGTCAGAGGCGGGCGAGGGGAAGGGCGGCGGCGGTGAACGCCTCGGCCTGCTGCATCGTCAGGCGGCGCAGGTCGATCAGGGCAGCGACGGCCGCGGTCTCGACCTGGGCGCAGGCGGCGCTGAGCTGCTCGGAGTCGTCTGCGGAGACGACGAGCAGGCCGGTCATCGCGACGTCGGCGTGGCCGGCGATCAGCTGCAGTTCACGCTGCTTGACGTCCGCGTACTCGACGGTGTCGCTCTCGGAGTCGACCTGGCCACGGCGTACTCGCTCGGCGGCGTCCGCGATGATCGTGGCCTTCTTGCGCTGAACGTCCTTGAGCGCGGCGTCGAGCTGCTGGGGGACGTAGGTCAGCGAGAGCGTGCGGCGGACACCGCTGCTGTAGAGCAGTTGGTGGAGGAACCCGGCGCTGGTCTCGGTCCTGGGCCACTGCTCGATCCAGAAGGTGGCGTGGTGCGCGGAGTCGGTGCGGATCTGTTCGGGCTCTTCGACCAGGACGACGGGGCCTGCGGCGGCGACGTCGGCCTCGGGGCGGCCGGACTCGCTCCAGCGCTCCAGCGCGCCGAGGACGGCCGGGTCGTAGGCGGTGCGCACGACCGCGGCAATCTCGCCTGCGGTCAGCCAGCCGCCGGGCACCAGGCCCGCGCCGCGGATCGATGTGTCGAGGGATGCGGTGAGCTGGGCGAGGACGGCGAACGCGCCCGGCAGGCCGCCACCGGCCTGGTTGATCAGGCGGCGGGCCTCGCGCAGGTCCAGGGCGATGGCGATGTACGCCTCGTGGGGTGCGGCGCTGGGTCCGGCGGCGGCGAGGAGGTCCTCGTAGATCGGGCCGGCCACCGCGGTGGCGGGACGGCCGTGCTCCAGCCAGTACCGCTGCAGGGTGTCGCCCGAGTCGGGGACGGTCCGCTCCAGGACCTGGATCCGGGCGATCTGCCCGGATCGCGACAGTGCGGCCAGAGCCCGTCCCCAGCCTGCCACGTTGCTGTTCTGCGTGGCCGGGTCGAGCAGCGCGAACGCCCGGCTGGAGACACGGGTGACGGCGGTCAGCGTGCCCTGCTGCTGGTCGTGGACAGCGCCCAGACGTCCGTCGGGTGAGGTGACGGCGCGCAGTGACGCGGCGGTGCCGGGCAGGTGGAGCAGGCCCTCGCGGCGGGGCCGGGTGGAGGGCTTGGCCAGCCAGAGGAGCTGGCCCCGGACGCGGCGCAGCCCGTAGCGCAGGGCAATCGGCGCCCATTCGGCGACCGACTGGCCGCGTATTCGAACGACGGCGACGGCGCCGAGCAGGGCCCACAGCGGGCTCAGCGCGAGGGCCGCGAGGACGCCCATGGTCATGAGGACGGTGAGGAGCAGCAGTGCGCCGAAGCCGACGACCACGAGCTGGGGAAAGGTGAGGCCGAGGAGGATGCCGCGGCGCGAGCGGGTGGGGAATCTGATCGTGGCAGGGGTCTCGCTGGTCAGGGTGCTCTCTACCTACGGTGCGGGCGGGGACCGGTCCCGGCGCCCTCCCGGAGGTTGTGGTCCGGGAGGGCGCCGCAGGCAGCCGGGGGCTGTCGGGGACGCGGGGAGGGAAGCGCGGGCGTCAGGCGGACGGCGGGCGCTGGGGGAAGGTGAACCGCTGGCCGGCCGGGGTGGGCGCGGGGCCCGCGGGCGGGGCGATCACCGGCTCGAAGGCAGGACCTTCGGCGGCAGGCGCGGCACCGGCAGGAGCCGAGCGGGCGGCGGAAGCCGCGGGTGCGCCGCCGGAAGCGGGTACCGGGCTGCCAGGGGTAGGCGCGGGGCCCGCGGGCGGGGCGATCACCGGCTCGAAGGCAGGACCTTCGGCGGCAGGCGCGGCACCGGCAGGAGCCGAGCGGGCGGCGGAGGGCGCGGGTGCGCCGCCGGGTGTCGTGATCCGGGTTGAGGAACCGGCTGCCTGCGCGGCGGTGTCTGTGGCGGATCCGCCCGGACCAGACGGGTTAGAGGAGCCTGCTCGGGTGATGAGGGGCTTGTCCTGGTCGCCGTCGGTGCGGGAGGGGCCGGAGCGGCTGATCAACGGGAGACCGCCGTCGCCCGGGCCGGACCTGGTGGGGGCGCCGTACTTGAACGAGGTGGGGGTGGCCTTGGCGAGGGCGCCGGAGGCGGATCCGCCCGAGGGGTCGGCGCCGCCGGAGAGGCTGCCGGTCTGCATGCCGGGAACCTGGGCGGGCCCCTGCGGGCTGGCCGCCCCACCCGCGCTGGCCGCCCCACCCGCGCCGGTTGCCGCGCCCGCGCCTCCGCCGGCGCCAGCGCTCATTGCCATCTGCCCTCCCTTCTTCGCGGCGGCGGTGGCGGTCTGCAGGCCCGCGGAGGTTGAACGGTGCAGGTCGTGGGCCTGTCCGTCGCCGGCCCAGTGGACGAACTTGTAGATCATGAAGGGGCAGCACAGGACGAGGGCCATCACGACCAGGCCGGCGATGATGTCCGACAGCGCGGTGAGGCCGTCCTTCGTGTCGCTCTGGCCGATCGCCGAGACGCCGACCAACATGATGATCGTCATCACGAGCTTGGACATGACGACGGTGGCGGTGGCCTCCACCCAGCGCCTCTTCCAGTCTCGGGTCGGTTCCCACGGACCGCCTGCGGCGGCGAGCGGGGCGAGGACGACCAGGGTGAGGATGCTGACCTTGCGGAAGATCATCATGCCCCAGTAGAGGATCGCGCCGACCGCGCACCCGAGGGCCACCAGGGTCGGAACAGCCCACCCGAGAGGGGTGGTTATGGTGATCATCGAGACCTTGACGAGGCGTCGCACCGCGTCGTCCATCGAGCTGTTGGCGATCTGGAAGAGGCCCCTGGACAGGGCGTCGACCACGACGACCGCGACGCCCGTGAACGTGATCGCTGTCATCGCGAAGAAGACGGAGGACACGGTGCCGGTGACGGCTTGGACCAGGGCCTGGCCGTCCTGGCGCCAGGCGGCGCGCACGAGTTGGAGGATGAAGGTCATCACGATCACCGTCAGGGCGATGGGCAGGACGATGCTGTAGTTGGTGCGGAACCAGTCGGCGTTCAGGTCGACGGTGGTGGTCTTGTCGACGGCGCGCGACGCCATGTCGACGGCGCTCTTCGCGAGGTCGCCGGCGCTCTTCGCGATCCAGTTGCCGATACTGGTGGTGATGGATTCGCCGACGCCGCCGGTGACGACGTCGCACAGCAGGCCCGCGCCGGGCAAATCGCAGAAACCGATGGGCTGTTCAGCTCCTCAGGCAGGGGGACCGGGCAGGTCACGGGTAGACGGTGGAGGCGATGGAGGCCAACGCGCAGTCGCGCTGCGGGCGACACTGCACGGCGAGGGTGATGGCCCGCTCCTCCGCGCCGCGCCCGCCCCCGTTCCAGGCGACCTCGACCTTGCCAGTGACGGTGACGGCGTAGATGTACGCCGTGCTCAGCGCCTCGGGGTTCTTGGCGATGGCCTGCTGGAAGGCGGCCGGCAGGTGCGCCTCGGCGATGTCGGCGGTGGAGGTCTGGGCCTGGTCGCGCATGCGCGACCACAACAGCGGGTCCGGGAGCTGGGACTCGACCGAGGCGGCGTCGGCGTACTGGACCTCCGGTGTGAGCCACAGCCGCAGCCCGTTCACGAAGTGCTGCTGGTCGAGCATGCGGGTGTCGTACGACCAGAGAGTGCGGGCAAACGCCTGGGCGAAGTCGGTCGGGGAGCCGGTGTGCGGGGGGCGGGCGACGCTCGGACCGGCTTCGGCACCGGCACCGGCACCGGTGGAGACGGTGGCGGTGGCGACAGCGGTGGGCGAGGACGCCGCCCAGGAGCCGGGGCCCGCAACGGCAGAAGCGGTGGCGGAGGATGCCGGGGCGGGGTGGTCGGCGGGGCCGCCGCCCGCCAGCCGGGCGACGAGCCCGGCCAGCAGGGCGGCGGCCAGCAGCACGCCCAGCCCGATCAGCAGCCGCCGGTGGAAGACCGAATCACTGCTGAGAAGACGGGACTTAGACACTTACTTGACCTGCGTCCCGAGCGCGCTGAAGAAGGAGATCAGGCCGTTGGCCGCGCCCAGGAGCAGGGCCACGCCCGAGGCGACCAGGGCTCCCTGCTTGCCCTTGGCCTCGGCCCCGTGGGAGCCGGTGTGGTGCCCCCAGGCCCAGACGATGCCGGCCACGCACAGCGCGCCGACAGTCGCGATGACCGCGAAGAGGTTGATGGAGGAGACGACCTGCTTGAGGACCGACAGGCCCGGCAGGCCGCCCTCCGCCGGCGCCACGCCCGGGTCGTAGGCAAGGTGGCTGACCGCCTCGGCGGCAAGAATCAAGGACAAACGGTTCTCCAGGAAGGGGATTTGGGCGTGCCGGGGCGCGGATCGGCGCCACACCGGCACGAGAGGAGGGGGGAAGCGGGGACGGTCAGACGGCGACGCGGCGGACCGCGATCACGTCCGGCTTCCAGCCGCTGAACTGAGCGACGCGAACCACGTCGCCGGTCTTTGGTGCGTGCACGACCAAACCGGAGCCGATGTACATGCCCACGTGCTCGGGCCCCTGGGGGCCGGGCCGGGTGAACAGCAGGTCGCCCGGGCGCACTTCACCGACGGGAACGGCAGTGCCCTCGTTTACCTGGGTGTAGGTCGTGCGGGTGAGCGTGACCCCGCCGGTCTTGTACGCCTGCTGCATCAGACTGCTGCAGTCGCATCGGCCCATCGGGTCCGGACCGTGGCTGTCGGTGCATGAACCGCCCCACTGATAAGGCGTGTTGAGCTGCCCGAGGGCCCAGCGGATCGCGGACTGCACTGCCGGTGGGACGTCGGTGGGCGCCTGGTAGCCGGGCGGAAGGACGCCCGGCGGGATGATGCCCCAGTCGGTGTCCCCGCCCGGCGGGCACGATCCTGGCGCAGCCGTCGAAGGTGGGGCCGTTGCGGGCGGGGTGGTGCCGGTGGCTGGCGCGCCGAGCACCTTTCCGATCGCCTGTTGGAGGGCGTTGCCGAGCGGCTCCCACTGCGCGTACGCGTCCGGGAAGCCGCTGATCTGCACCTTCTGCGCGGCGATTGTGAGCGGCAGTTCCTGCCAGCCGGCCACCTTGAGCAGCGCCTTGTAGAAGGCGGTGCTCGCGTACACCGGGTCCTGCAGCTGTGCTGGTGTGCCCCAGCCCTGGGACGGGCGTTGCTGGAAGAGGCCGATGCTGTCCCGGTCGCCGTAGGAGAGGTTGCGCAGCCGCGACTCCTGCATCGCCGTGGCGAGCGCGATGACCTGGCCGCGGGCGGGCACCTGCAGGGCGATGCCGGTGGCGACGATCACCTTCGCCATCGGGATCTGGGTGGAGGGCAGGTCGAGGCCCTCCACCGGGGCCGTCGGGCCGGAGGCGCCGCCGAGGATCAGCTTCACCGCGGCCTCAACGGCGGCGCTGTCCACAGCCTGTGGACTGCCGGTCGAGGGCGTGCAGCCCGCCGACGCGGTGTTGGCGGAGACGACCACGAGCGGCAGGACCACCAGGAACGGGGAGAGCAGCACTGCGGCGCCGAGACCGGCGACGGCGTTCTTCACAGGCGCCGCCGGTGGAGCGGACCTCCTCGGCACGGGCCCGGGTCGCGGGCAGCGGAAAATGCGGGCAGGGGAATTCCCGTCATGTGGGACTCCGATCGTGTGTGCGGTGGCGCAGGAGACTCGTCCAAGGGCGTCCGTGCGTCGCCGGGCGTGCGGCGGAAAATCAGCCGGGCCGGCGGCCTCCTGGGCTCCGAGGGAAGTTCTCGCTTCCGTCGGTGCAGGTCAGGGGCCGGTGACTTCCGGCGCTGTTGAGGACACTAGGTCGCCGACTATCCCCCTGAAAAGAATTCCACGGATATTCGCGAACATTCCTGGGTTCCTTGTCGGGGGGATAGCACGGCGAATACTGTCCAATCAGGCCCAGCGGCGATCAGCGCGGCGGGTCTCTTCCCCCGCGCCCTGTCCACCGGGCCTCGCGGCCGGCCGCAGCGACCGGGCGGCCGAGCCCTCCGCCAGCCGGCGGCACCCCACCCCTTGCGAGGACATGCCCACTTGACCGACTACACCCTCTACCGGGGCGACGCCCTGACCCGCCTGACCGAGCTGGAGAGCGGCACGGTCGACTGCGTCATCTGCGACCCGCCCTACAACAGCGGCGGGCGGACCACCCAGGAGCGCACCGGCCGCTCCGCCCGCGACAAGTACACGACCACCGGCAGCAAGAAGCAGTTGCCGGACTTCCCCGGCGAGAACAAGGACCAGAGGTCGTACGGCTTCTGGCTCAGCCAGCTGCTCGCCGAGGCCCACCGGCTGACCGTCGACGGCGGCACCGCGTGCGTCTTCACCGACTGGAGGCAGCTGCCGACGACCACCGATGCGTTGCAGGCCGGCGGCTGGCTATGGCGCGGCATCGTGCCCTGGTACAAGCCCGCCGCGCGCCCGCAGAAGGGGCGGATCACCCAGAACTGCGAGTTCGTGGTCTGGGGCTCCAAGGGCGCGATGGACGGGGAGCGCAACCCGGTCTACCTGCGCGGCCTGCTCGAAGGCAGCCAGCCGTCCGGCTCCAAGCGGGAGCACATCACGCAGAAGCCGGTCGCCATGATGCGCGACCTGGTGAAGATCTGCCCGCCGGGCGGCCGGGTCCTGGACTTCACCGCCGGGTCCGGGTCCACCGGGGTCGCCGCCCTGCTGGAAGGCCGTTCCTTCCTCGGGATCGAGCTGACCGACCACTACGCGGACATTGCCGAGCGGCGTCTCGCCGAGGCTCGGCAGAGCGCCGCCGTCGCGCCCGACCCGGCGTAGCCGGGCACCGTCCCGTCTTCCCCACTCACCGCACCAAGGAGATCCTCTGTCCACATCCTGTCCCGCCGGTCCCTGCACCGACACCGATTCCCCGCCGGGCACCCCGCGTTCGTGCACGGCCGAGTGGACGCTGCACGTCCTCCCCTCCGGGGACGTGGTCCTCGCCAGCCCGTGCCAGCGGGTGCGGATCGAGGAGGACCTCGCCGCGACCTGGGAGCCGGCCGCGACCGTCGCCGCGTACGCCGGCCCCACGGGCGACGCCCTGTGGCGGGCGCGGTTCGGCGCCGAGACGCCCGACGAGGTTCTCCAGTCGTTCCTGTGCGCGCTCGCCTGCGACCTGGCCGAGCCCGACCCCCGCGACCAGCAGCGGGGCCTGCGCGGGCCGGCGGCGGAGAGCGCGGCCGAGTGCCTGCCCGACCTCAGCTGGTGCCCCGCCGGCGGCAGCGGCAGCTTCTGCCGGTGCCGGCGCACCTTCGGCCTCGACCACTCCTACCGCGCCGAGCGTGGCTGGGTCCTGTGGGGCCTGGGTGAGGACGGCCGGCGCTGGCGCGCCCAGTTCGACGACGCCACCCCGGCCCACCTGATCGCCGCCGCCTGCCGCCCGCTGGTCGACGGCGCCGCCTGCGGCCACCCCACGACGGCCGAGGACACCGCGCCCACCCCCGCCGACGGCCCGGACGGGCCCGCACCGGCCGACGAGCCGGCGGCGGCTGCGCCCGCCGGCCGGAGCCGGGCCAGAAGTGCCCCCCTGGAGACCGTCCTGCGGATCGCCCGCGAGAGCCTGCAGGAAGGCGCTTCTCCGAGCGCCCGCCACATCGCCGCCGCGGTGCGCGCCCGGGGCATCGGCATCGGCACCACCCGCGCCGAGCAGGTCGCGGCGATCCTCAAGGCCGAACAGGCCTCCGCCCGCCTGTAGCGCTCTCCCGCCCTGGTGGCGGCCCAGCAACCCGCTGGGCCGCCACCGGCCCACCCCTTCTCACCCGTCAGGAGCACTCCCGGTGTCCGACCGCGAGCCGTCCCCCGTCCACGACATGACGATGACCGTCTTCCCCGGCTACCTCGCCGGCCCCGGCCCGGATGCCCTGGCAGACTTCCTCGACGGCCGGCCCCAGTGGACCGTGCGCCGGCCGGACGCCGACAGCACGGTGGCCCTGCACGAGGACGCGACCGCGCGCATCGTCCTCGACAACTCCCCGTTCGCCGCCCGGCGCTGGACCATCTCCTCCTACCACAGGCCCGACGGGCCGGTGGACTGGACGGCGGTGCTGTGCCCGCAGGCCCCGGCCGAGGTCGCGCTCGCCGTGGCCAGGCGCCTGGACCATGCCCTCGCCCAACCCACAGAGGAGGAGCGCGGTTTCAAGCTCTGGGGGGACTGGGACGAGACCCCTGACGCCGACGAGCTGATCCGCGCCGAGGCGGACCGGGCGGGCTGGACCAGCACCGGCTGCACGATCTCGACGGCCAGGCACGCAAGCTCCGACGGGACCGCCGGTCTGGAGATCCGTGGCTACCACGAGAGACCGGCCACCACCGACGCCGACCTGACCTACACCCTGTGGGCCGGACCAGCCGGGCGCCAGGACCCTTCCTGGAGCGCGCAGTTCACGCGGTTCGCCCCGCCGAACATCCTCCTCGCCGCGCTGCACACCCTCACCCGCCCTGCTCCGTACCCGCGCCGGGCCTCCCAGATCCCGATGGCCCACCGTGCCCATCTGCACACGCATCCTCACGCTCGGCCCCGCCCGGTGCCGACTCCGACTGTCCGCTGACCCCGGGAGCACCATCAGCACCCCCCACGACACAGCCGACGACCCGCAGGTCGTCCTCCCCGTCCACCTCGCCGGCCCAAGCGACGGTGCCTCCGCCTTCACGCAGTTCCTCGACGAGCACGACGGCTGGCTGCGTTTCTCGCCCGACGGCGGGGACACCACGGTGGCCGTCCACGAAGACCTCTGCGCCCGGATCCAGCTCGACCACGAGCCCGCGCTGAACGGACCGCGCTGGACGATCGCCGTCTACGACTCGCCCGTCTCCAACCTCAGCTGGCACGCCGACTTCGACGTCCTCACCCCGCACGAGATCCCCCTGTCCGTCGCCTCCAGCCTCTCCTACGCCCTGGGCCACGGCTCCCTGGCACGCAGGGACCAGGCGCAGTGGGGCTCGCGACCCACCCGCGAGGTCCTCGCCCGGGACCTGCGCGAGTCCGGCTGGCAGGACGTCAGCACCGAGAACCAGATGGAGTTCCGGTCGCCCGACGGCCTGGCCGGCCTGGTCCGCTGGGACGGCGGCGCCCACCACCGCTCCCCCGCCGGGCCCGACGCCCCGGCACCCGTGAAGCTGTGGGGCGGCACGGGCGACCAGCAGTGGCAGGCCACCTTCACCGCCGCCGCCCCGACCCTGCTGATCACCGAGGCCCTGGCCGAACTCACCGAACCGCTCACCGCAGTCCGGCACCTGAGCGAGGTCCCCCTCGCCCACCGGGACCTCGCCACCGTCGACCGCCGCCAGGCAGCGGCAGCCAGCCGCTCCCTCCACCCCTCGACCGCACCCAGCGGCACCGCCGCAGCCGCCGCCACCGCGACGGGCCCCGCTGCCGTCCGGAGCGCGAGGACAAGCCGATGACCCCCACCCCGGCAGCGGAGGTCGACGGGGACGTCCATGTCCACCCGGCGTACCTGGCCGGCGCCCACTGGGCCGGCGACGCCGCCTTCCACCCGCTGCTCGGCCTCGGCGCGCACACCCACCACGACGACCTCGGCAACTACTTCGCCGCGACCCCGGACGGGAGGATCCGGCTCGGGTTCATCCCGGAGCAGGACTGGGACACCCTGTGGCAGCTCGCCGTCGCACCCCGGCCCTTCGCCGCCCCCGCGTGGGTGGCCAGCTTCTCCGAGGACACCCCGACCGAAATCGTCACGGCCGTCACCACCGAACTCGCCGCCATGTACCGGCCCGACGAGGACGCGTGGCTCACCGCCCGCCGCCCCGGCATCCTGGAGTCGATGGCGCCCTACACCGCACAGGGCTGGACCGTGCGGCCGACGTCCCGGGGAGAGCTGGTGGCCGCCGCCCCCGACGGCCACGCCGAGGCCAGCTACAGCCACCAGCCCCTCGACCGCAACGAAGCGGAACAGGCCGGGCAGGACGGGCGGTACACCCTCAGCGCCGGCGGCCCGCAGGAAGGCTGGTACGGCCGGTTCAGCAGCGGCACCCCGGCCCGGATCCTCGACGCCGCCGCCACCGCGATGCTCACCCCTACCCCCGCTGTCCGCTACCGCGGCTGCCTGACCCCGTACGCCAGGCGCAACGCCACGATCACCCCGATCACCCCGCCGACGCCGAGCCCCCTCGACGTCCACCGGGCGCTGGCGGCACGCACCCGCTCCGTCCCCCGCATCGTCCAGAGCGCACCGCCCGAACGCGCGCCCGCCGCGACGCTGGCCTGGTCGACCTCCACCCCGACGACGGCACCGGGGCGCCGCTGAACCGCGCCCCCACCGGCCGCACAGCACACACCAGGCCCGGACCGCCGAGCGGCAAGAAGGGGCCACCGCCAGCACCCCGCACCTGGGAAGAGCCACCGGACCCACACCAACGACCTGCCATGGAGGCCCCCGTACCCGCCGACCCGGACACGGTGATCGACGTCACCCCCGCCTACCTGGCCGGCCGCGACTTCAGCAGCCTGGTCTTCGACCACCTCACCTCGCAGTGGGCCTGGGGCCGCGCCGACTCAACCGAGCTGAGCCAGACATTCGCCTGGAACGGCGACCAGCGCTTCCGTCTCGGAGCGGGCCAACTGGACCCCGGCGCCTGGTGGCGCATCGCCGCCGCGAAGGAGCCGCTCGGGCCGCCCGAGTGGCAGGCGGGCTTCTCCCAGGAGACCCCGCCCGAGATCGTCCTCGCCGTCGCCGAGGAACTCGCCCGCACCGGCCCGGCCACCGACTGGACCGGCGAGCAGCACCCCGCACTCAAGGCCCCCACCGACCGCCGGACCCTGATCCGCACGCTGACCGGCGCCGGATGGCGCAGCACCTACCGCGACGGTTGCCTCGACCTGGAGGCCCCGGACGGTCTGGCCCGCGTCCAGATCCGCACCGAGCCGCCCGGCGACCCGCTCGACCTCATGAGCCGGCCCCACCTGTACGTGGAGGTCGGCCCCCGCGACACCGGCGGCTACCCGCCCTACTGGCAGGCCATGTTCACCACCGCCGCCCCCGCGGTCGTCGTCGACGCCCTCGCCCAGGCCCTCACCGACCCCACCCCCCTGCGGCGCGACCGGGACTGGATGGACGAGGACCTGCTCGCCCACCTCGGTCACCGGACGGAGGCCGGCCCCGCCGCCAGCCCGCACACCGAGACGGACCTGCGCGAAGCAGCGGCCGAGCTGTGCGAGGAGGCCCTGGAGGAGGTCGAGCACCTCGACCACATACCCGACCGGTACATCGCGGACCGGGTCATCCCCAGCAGCCGGAGCCGCACCCCGACGACCTGGGGCCAACTTCCCCCGGAGCAGAGGGCCCTGGCGTACCTGCTGGTTGAAGACAGGGTCGTCGCGGCGGCGGCGAGTGCGCCGGCGCTCCTCGACCTGGACCTGGGCGCCAACCTCGACCCCCGGAGGGGGAGCCGAAAGCCGACACCACCCCTCAGCACAGCGCTGAGCGAACTCCCCTTCAACATCGGCGACCTGGAGGACGCCGCAGCCTACGCCGCCGCGGCGCGGATCAACGGGGTGGACCCCGGCAAGATCGCCGAAGCGCTGCACGACCGGCCGGTCGGCACCGGCAGCACGTGGACCTGGGGATCCCTGCCGACCGCCCAGCACGAGCAGGCGCTCCACGCGATCCACCGTCTGCTGGCCGGAGCCGCCAAGCGCACCCCGGAGCTCTTCGCCCCGGACTTCAGGCCCGCGCCGCTGGCCCTCGTCGCCCCGGTCTACCTCGCCGGCCCCGGCCACGACCGCACCACCGCGGCCAAGTCCCTGACCGACCGCGGCTGGACCCCAGAGAAGCAGGGCGCCACCACGGTGTACACCAGCCCGTGCCAGCGGCTGAGCGCCCAGTCGACCACCGACGGCACGGGGACGGCGTGGAGCGCCTCCTTCAACCACCCGGTGAGCGGCGAGGAGGTATGGCGGGTCACCGCGGACCGCCGCACCCCGCCGGAGATCGTGACTGCCCTGAACACCGCGCTCACCGCCGACCCGGGCGAGCTGGTCCAGCCCGCCGAGAACGCCGAGGACGGTCTCGTGCCGATCATCGCCGCAGGCTGGCACGACAACGGGACCAGCGACCACCTCATGTGGGACTCGCCGCACGCCGAGACGGCCAGCGTCTACCGCTGCACCGCCCCCACCGGGCGGCTGTTCGTCGGCGAGAGCCGCGACTGGCAGATCAGCGGCGGCAGCCCCGGTCCGGGCGAGGTCGAGGGCTGGACCATCGAGATGTCGGAGGGCATCCCGGTCCCGCTGCTGGAAGCCGTCACAGCCGCGATGGCCAACCCTGCGCCGGTCGCCCGCCTCGGCCGTGACCTCACCTCCGAGCACCTGCTGTACCTCAACGTCCGCCCACTCGCCCCCCAGCCTGCACCCGGCCCGTCCGCGCGGGCCCTGGCCGCCCGCGCACTCACCGATCCCACTCCCCTTCGGCGCGACCGTGACTGGATGGACGAGGAACTCCTCGCCCACCACGAACGCACCGCAGCACCTACCGCCGAAACGGCGCGCCGGTACACCGACCACGACCTGCGGCACTCCGCCGGGCAGGTCATCGCCGACAGCCTGCAACGGGTCGAAACGGACCCTGCCTCGGTTCGGGAGACGATCGCCGACCTCGTCGTCACCGGTACCCCCGGCCGCCAGGCGGCCCGCTGGGCCGACCCCCCTGTCGAGGAGCAGGAACTAGCCGCCGAAAAGGCGCGGATCGCCGCAGCCCGCATCCGCAGCGCCCCCTCCACGGTGACCGCGCCCCGGGCCGCCGGCGGGGCGACCACACCACTGCCGGGCGCCGACCGTCCTCCTCGCGGGCGCTGACCTCGCCGAAGCGACCGCCACCGGGTCCGCAGCAACCGCCGACGACCGGCAGAACCACCCCCTCCGTCCGCCCCGGCCCCCCACCACAACCTGGAGCGCCCATCCCCGACTTCCACTTCCACGGCTGGACGCCTGCCGACGAGACCAGCGCCAACGCCCAGGAGGACTTCCTCAGAGCCGACTGGATCTCCACCAACGGGATGTACGACTTCATCACCCGGAGTGTCAGCCGGGACGGCCTCGACGACTACCTGATCTACACCGACAAAGGCGCCGACTGGGACCATCCCGGAATCGCCCAGATGCTGTGCGCCCACATCCACCTCACCCCGACCGAGCGCACGTTCACCATCCGGGGGCAGGCCCGCCCCACCTTCGAACTCGCAGCCGCCTGGCTGATCAGCCGCGGGGCCGACCCCGCCACCTTCCGCTCCGACATCGGCGAGCCCGGAGGCCCCGCCACGCTGCAGGAAGCCGAACTCCGCGAACGTCTGCTCCTGTTCGGCGAGCGGTACGACGTTGTCGACCACGGGCAACGACACCCACCAGCGGCACGACATCTGGGCCATCCTCAAGGACACCGCAGCGGACCCGGCAGACCAGAGCCTCTACCTCCTTTTCGAGCAGTGGGGCTGGGAAGCCAGGACCGACGGCGAGATGTGGAAGCGGTCCGTGCAACTGGGCGAGTTCGACTCCTGGGATGCAACCCAGGAGTGGCTCGAAGGGTGGGAACAGAAGCGAGTAGGTCCCCTGACCGCGGCCAAGAACATGAGCGCGCCCGCCCCCGAGAGCCTCGTCCGACTGACCTCGACGCTGAAGCACCTGCCCGTCGCCCGACCGGACCGGGTCCACGCGGCACGGATCCGGTCCCTTCCATCGAACGCCCGACGAGGCGAAGCCGGCACCCCCTGCGTGGCTCGGTCGCAGCCCGCTGGACGCAGTCGCTGAGGTTTCAAGGTGCCTGAACGCGCGGAAGCGACCCGGCCGCCGAGCTCCGTTCGCCCACCGCGACACCTTCACAACCCGTCCGACCGACCCCGGCGCCCGGCAGGGGCACCGGGTCGCGTCGGCACGCCGTCCGCACCTCGCAGAGATCCCCTTCCACCAGGAGCAGCCCATCCCCACCTCCCGACCGACCGCCGGGCTCAACCACACCGGCCCGCCCGCCGCCGGCACCGGCAGCACCCTCAGCGCTCGCGAGCCAGCGCTGCCCTCCTACCGGATCAGCCGGGCACCGTCGACCGGCACGGTCGTCGAAGGCCCCCTGGACCAGTTCGCGATCAGCATGCTGGAGCGCGCCGGATTCCGGCGGATCCGACTGGCCATGTCCCCCGGCTACGAGGGCCAGCTCCCCTTGTACCTGGGCGAGCGCTCGCAGAACGAGGCCGCCGTCCACGCCGCCAGCATGCTGGCCGCCGCGGGCTACGGAGTCGACCTCGATCCCGGCCTCGGCAGCCCTCCCCCGACAGCCGGGTACGTGCCCGCGCCGGTGCCCGACCCGGTGGCCGCGCTCACGGCCCTGGCCGAGCGGTTCGGCACCGACACCGGATACGAGGAAGCCGCTGTCCTCCTCGAACAGCTCGCCGGCGCGAACGGGGTCCTCGACTCCCTCGCCGCCCTCACCCGGGCCGCCGCCGCCTGGTGCGAGGACCGGCGGCACGTTCCCGGCGACGAACTGGCCGACCGGCTCCTCGAAGCCGTCCGCGACACCGAGGCCCTTGCGGGCAGGCTCCGGAACACCGGTCCGCAGGTCGCCGCCCTCGGACGCTCCTGGACCGCGCACGAGCCCAGCCCCCGCCGCGCCGCCGGCGACCGGCCCCTGCACACCACCACCTCGGTGGTGTCCGGGGAGCTGTCGATCAGCTTCGGCGCCCTCCCCGACCAGCCGACGGTCGTCGCCATCGGCGCCTCCCGCGACGGCTCCCTGGCAGCGCGGCTGCTGGAGAAGGCAGGATTCCGCCGCCTCCCCGACCTCGGCATCCACGAACTGCCCGCCGACACACACCCCCTGGACGCGATGCTGCGGGTCGAGGACGCCGCAGACCGCCTCGCCGCCGCAGGGTTCACCGACCTGGGCATCGACCCCGCGCTGACCGAGCTGCTCGTCGACCAAGCCCAGGCCCTCACCGACCCCGGCAGCGAACACAGCGCGGACCGCGCCGGCGCCGCGCGTGCCCCGGCACCCCCACCGGCCGCCGGGCGGCCCGCTCCCGCGGCAGGCAACAGCGCCCCGCCCCCGACTCCTTCGCCCCGCCGCCGGTGAACCGACCCCGGCCCGGCACCCCAGACGAGGAAACCCTGAAGCCCACCCACGCCACCGTCCTCACCGCCCTCGCCCCGCTGGCCGACGGCACCGCCGCCGGCCGACAGATGGTCGCCCGCCGAGGCGGCGTGCTCGTCACCGCCGAACTCGCCCACGCCGGTATCCGCGACGACACCTTCAACGGGATCCGGGTCCGGGCGGTCCTACGGGAGAGCGGCGCCGAACTGGGCTCGAACCGCTTCGACTTCGACGCCCACGGCACCGTCCCCCGCCCCGGCTTCGTCCACACCCTCGGCGACCTCGACCGGATGCTCCAGTTCGGCGACCTCGACCCGGCGCCCCTGCGCGAGGCCGTCGACCGGTACCTCGACTTCTACACCGACGCCCCGCCCCGCGCGCCGCACCAGCGCAGCGCCGCACCCACCGCCGCGCGCGCCGACACCGAAGGCCCGGACCGGACGGCCCCGCAGCCCGGGCCACCGGTCCTGGTCAGCCCCCTCTATCTCGCCGGACCCGACCAGCCCTCGGCGGCACTGCGCGCCGGCGCGGCCCGCACGTCCACAGCCGGGTCCCTGCACCGGCCGCCCGCCCCCGGTCCCACCGTCCCCAAGGTCCGGGGCCGTTGAACCTGCGGCCGGCCCCGCACCGATCCGACGCCACCCCAGAAGGGACTCCGTGACCGCACCACCCTCCACCGCACTCGCCAGGGGCCTCGCCCTCCTGGGACCGAGCCCCGTCCCGGGCAGCGCCGCGACCCGGCTCGTCACCAGGGGGCTGCTCGACGCCCCCGGCATCGACAGCGCGCTCGCCACCGCCCTGTGCCGCGAGGCCCTGCGCCCGGCCGCCCTCGAAGTCGCCCGGGCGATGGTCGAGAAGACCATCGACCAGGGCGAGCCGTGGACGCACGCCGCCGCGTTCTGGCTCAGCCGGGCCCGCGCCGACTGGCAGACCTCGGCGCGCGTATGCAGCAACCTCGCCTGGTACGCGCGGACCAGGAACAACAGCGCCGACAGCGGCCCGAGCGGCACGAACCGCCTGCGCACCCAGGGCACCGACCCCGTCTACGCCCAGGCCCTGCGACACCTCCAACTCGTCGGGCTCCGCTTCGACTTCCGGTGCCGGGCCATCACCGACCTCGCCGACGACGCACCGGCCGGCCAGCGCTCGCGGTGGGATCCCTACACCCGCGCACTGCACGCGTTCGCCCTGCTGGGCCAGTCCGGGCCCGAGGGCCTCACCGCCATGCGGGACTGCCTGGAGGAAGCCGGCGACAACCCCCAGGTCGTCCACGCCCTGCTCCACGGACTGTGGCTGGGCGACGGCCTGCCCGACCAGGCCGAGGAGATCCTGCGCCTGGCCGCCTCACCGGCCCTGGCCGGCGACGACCCGGTAAGACTGTTCCGGTCCGCCACCGCCCTGCGCATGCTCGGCCGCCGGGACCAGGCACTGGCCGCGATCGACGCCGCGATGGAACACCTCGGTCCGAACGCGCCCGGATTCCACGCCGACCTCGTACGCGAGCGCAGCCTGATCACCCTGCTGCCCCGCACCCTCCAGAGCTGACGGGACACCAACGCCGGGAGGCCAGCGAGCGGGAGACACTCCCTCCGCCCACCGGCCCCTTCCCTGCGCCCGGCCCCCGGCCGGGGCAGGCGGCTAGGCCACCGCCTCGTAGGCGGCCCGGAAGAGCGGCTCCGCCCGGTCGAGGTCGGCGGACGAGGCGATCCGCACCTCCAGGTTCCCGGTGCCGTGGTGACCGACGTCGGTCACGTCCCGGGTGAAGCCCTCCTCCAGCTCCACCGACGCCGGGTCCAGACGCAGGAACACCCGCAACGCCCGGTCGCGCGCCAGGATCTTCACCGAGGCCAGGTTGCCGCCCCGCCGGTAGGCGACGTAGTGCTTCAACTGGACGCTGTGGACGTCCCCGAGGGCGAGCAGGCGCCCGTCGAGGTCGTCGTACAGCTCCCGGACATCGTCCGGCGCTGCTTCCAGTCGCTGCCCGACCGTCCTGCGCGGGACCGGCAGAGCGCCACCGTCGGAGCGGGCCACCCCGCCGGCGACCGAGGCCAGCAGGTCCAGCGTCAGCAGACCGTCGCCGAACTTCCGGTAGCGCACCAGGTCGATGCGCCGGTTCATCTCCCCGATCGCGTGGACGTCGTAACGGCTGAACTCGGCGGCGATGCAGATGATCCGCGGGCTCGTCCAGTCGACCTCCGCGACCGCTTCGGCGCCGAGCCGCTGCGCCACCAGCGCCTCGAAGTCGCCGGGGTGGTCTCGCAGCCACGCCAAGTAGAACAGCGCCTGGTTGATGACGTTCTCGTCCCGGGTCCTCTTGTACTCGACGACGACCGGGCTGCCGTCCTCGTCCAGGCCGAGCGAGTCGATCCGGCCGGCGTGCAGCGGACCGGTGTAGACCTCGGTAGCGAGGAACCGCACGCCCAGCAGCGCCGACATGTTGCGCTCGATGTATGTCTGGAGGTCCCGCTCCAGCTGCACCGTCGTGCCGACGATCTCCTGCGCCTCGGCGCCGTCCACGCGGAACACCTTCAATGCCACGGTCCCCCCTCAGACCTCCCCGCCGGACCCGATCGGCGGATGGACGAGCCAACCTACATCCCTCGAACTCGGGCATACCAGGCAATGTTGGAGATGTCTCACTTCGATCCGGAGGGAATAGAGAGGCCCGCCTGAAGGGCGGGCTCGCCCCGTGCGGCGGCCCCGGGGCCTCGCCGCAGTCCGTGGGCCGCCGCGGCCACCCATTCATCCACCACACCCACGACGCACCGCCGCCGGTCGGCGTGCGAAAGGAGGTCCATGCCCACGCAGTACCTCACCGTCGCCAAGGTCGCCGAACGCCTCGGCACCACCGAGCGGTTCGTCCGCCGGCTGATCAGCGAGCGGCGGATCGCCTTCGTGAAGATGGGCGCCCACGTCCGCATATCCGCGACCAGCCTCGACGCCTACATCGCCGCCGGAACCGTCCCCGCCGTCCGCAGCCGACGCGACCGGCACGGGGGCGGTGTCTGATGCCGCGCAAGAAGGTCGAGCCGACCCGGCGGCGGTTCGGAAACATCCGCCAGCACAGATCGGGCCGCTGGGGCGCCAGCTACCGCGACGCGGCCGGCACCGACCACAACGCCCCGCACACCTTCGAGACCAAGACGGACGCCGAGGTCTGGCTCACCCTCACCGAAGCCGACATCAAGCGTGGTACCTGGATCGACCCCAACGCGGGAAAGGTCCTGTTCAAGGACTTCTCCGCCAAGTGGGTCGAGGAGCGGGGCCTGATGCCGACCACCGAAGAGCTGTACCAACGCCTGCTGCGACTACACCTCCTGCCGACCTTCGGCGACCTCGCGCTCAACGAGATCACCTCGGCCACGGTTCGCACCTGGCACGCGAAGCGGAAGCAGGCGACCGGCGCCACCACCGTCGCCAAGTCCTACCGCCTTCTCAAATCCATCATGGAGACGGCCGCCGACGACGAGGCGATCCCCCGCAACCCCTGCCGGATCAAGGGCGCGGGCGAGGAGCACCCCGACGAGCGGCCGGTGGCCACGGTCGCCCAGGTCTTCGAACTCGCCGAACTCATGGGCCCTCGCTGGCAGTTCATGATCTTCCTCGGCGCCTTCGCCACCCTGCGACCGGAGGAACTCGCCGCTCTTCGCCGCGAGGACGTCAACCTCGACAAGCGCACGCTGCGGATCACCGAGGCCGCACCGCAGCTGAACAACGGCACGCGGGTCACCGGACCGACCAAGTCGAAGGCCGGCAAGCGCACCATCCACCTGCCGTCCTTCCTCGATGTCCCCATGCGCCAGCACATGGCCTGGTTCGCGGAGGACGGCCCCCAGGGCTACCTCTTCGTCGGCGAGAAGGGCGCACGCCTGCGCGCGACGACCTTCGGCAAGAAGTTCGCCAAGGCGCGCGCCAAGGTCGGCAAGCACGTGGAGTCCCCCTTCCGGATGAACGAACTGACGCGCTCGCAAAGCGGATCCGAAATCCCGCTGCGGCTCGTCAGCGAGGAGACGCACCCCTACAGCGCGGAGAGCGAGGCGGCCGAGGAAGCCGAGGAGGCCGAGCAGATGGAGGAGCTGCCGAAGAACTTCACGTTCTACGACCTGCGGCACACAGGCAACAGCCTGCTCGCGGAGGAGGGTGCCAGCCTCAAGGATCTGATGGTCCGCATGGGGCAGTCCTCGGTGCGCGCCGCGATGATCTACCAGCACTCCACCGAGCGCCGCCAGCGCCAGCTCGCCGCCAAGCTCGACTCCCGCGTGCGCGGTGATATCGGCCGGACGCCGCCGACCCCGCCAGCGCCACCCAGCGACGCACCGGACAGTGGGGCAGTCGTACGTCCCATACGGCGCCAGATCTGATACACGGCGACAAAGCCTACGACGACCGCCTCATCCGCTCCTACCTGCACCGCAGGCAGATCCCTGCCCGCATCGCCCGCCGCGGCATCGAGACCTCCAGCCGTCTCGGCCGACACCGCTGGGTGATCGAGCGCACCGTGGCCTGGCTCGGTGGCTTCCGCCGACTTCACCGTCGCTATGAGCGAAAAGCCGACCACTTCGCCGCCTTCGCCAGCATCGCAGCAGCTCTGATCTGCACCCGCAGAATCTCCAAATGAGATGTCCTCTTATTCCCCTCGCCGGCCTGGAGAACCGCTCCCGGTCACAGGACCGGCCGGGCGGGGAGCCCGATGGCATGTTCGCGGCCGAAAAATCCCAGGTCAGGGACCTTCCAGCGTCAGCTTTCGAGGTCTAGCATTCCCGATCACGGCGGCCCCATCACAGCACCATCGGGCCGCCGGGCAGAGCAGCCGCGCCACGTCCTCCCGGCGTTGCTTGCCTCCCACCGGCCGGTCCTGCGGAACACCCCCCTTACTTCCCCGGGGCCGGCCGGTCTGCTTCTCCAGCGGTTCGGCCTGGAGCGTCTCGTATGGGCAGCCGGAAGCGGGCAGACTACTGTCGAGCCGTCATCGACCGGAGAGGCCGCGCCCGTGTGGGATCCCGATACCGAGCTCCAGGAGCACGCCGAGCGGTACGCCGTCGGCCATGACGGCCGGCACCCGTTCACCGATGCCTGGCCGTGGGCCGAGGCGATCGTCGCCTGGTACCGCCGCCGGCCGCAGCGGCTGACCTCCCGCGCTGAGGTCGTGGTGGGCGAGGACGACTGGGCCCTGGTCGTCGTCGGCGTCGCCGAGTCGCTGCGGCTGCGGATGCGCGCCAGCGAGATCGGCGACATCCGCGTGGACCTCCTCGCCGACGAGCTGCTGCTCTGGGCCCAAACCGGGCACGAGTTCCCGCAGCCCAGCGAGCGGGGCTGGCCGGCACCGGACGGGCCGTACGCGGACCGCTGGGACGCGTTGGCCGATGTGCTGATCGCTGGCACCGATCGGGGCCGGAGCGTGGTCAGGGCCGTGACCACCGTGCTCAGGGAGCTGGAGTTCCTTGCGCGCTCCCGGCCGTACCTGCGGGGAGCGGCGTACAACACCCTGATGGAGTACCGGTTCGCCGCGCAGGGCTGCGACACGGTGACGCTCGCCGAGGTCGCCCCGGCGCTCGGGGTCACCCCGGTGCCGGTCCAGGACGTCGCCTGGTACGCCGGCCTGGGGGGATCGCCTACGGGCTGACCGCTCCCTCAGCGGCGAGAGCAGCGGTACTGCCGGGCGCCGCAGCCGACCGCAGCGGCGTCCCAGCTGTCCGTCGTCGCCGTCGAGGGCTCAGACTGCGGACATCACGGCGGGCCACCCATCGCGAGGAGGGGCGGCCCGCCGTGATGTCCTCGAAGGGACGGTACCGAGTCGGCCGTGGCCGGCCAGCAGCGACAGGGAGTCGAGGTCGATCAGCCGCAGATCCTTCGCCAGACGTCCAAGCTCTTGTCAACGCAGGCCGGGCAGAAGCCCTTCAGGGTGCCCGTCACCACTGATCCGCCGAGCGGCGCCGCGACATCGGCCGTTCCACCAGCGGGGACGTGATGGGGAGACGTAGACGGCGGGGACGACGACCATCGCGAACACGACGACGACAATGTCGGTCAACACGATGAGAGTGATCGCGCGGGGACCGGAACGAAGGGCGCTTCTCGCGCCTCTTTTCTCCACTGCGTAGACCTGCCCTACTTCGGCGAACCGCATCGGCACGGTGCGCTTAAAGAAGCAAGCGGTATGGGCGACTTGGAAGCCGGAAGGGGTTCCGAGCCGAGGCTGCGGCCGACCTGCCTCACCGGGCGTGAGGGGGCTGTCCCAGCTTCCGCTTCCTCAGACAAGCCGCAGGTGGCCACACGCCGGAAGGCCCCGGTGCTGCGGCGACCACGCACCCACGCGGGTACGTAGTCGCGCAATAGTCGCGCACGCGCTTTCAGCTCTGAACTGACGGATCGTCACTTAGAGAAAGAGGCCCGCAGGCGCGCCCCCGGGAAGCGGATCCAGACGAGGCGGGGGGCGGCGATCGGGGCGGCCACGCCCCTGACCTGCAGAGTTGTCGATCGCAACCCCGAGGCCGCGCGCAACCGACGTCACACCGCGACCCAGGATTATGTGACCCGCATCACGGAAAGTCGATCTCGCCATTCGAGACGCCCATCGAACAAAGTTTCGATGACCTCGGCTCCTGACGCACCGTCACCCCTGGAGGTACATTTTTGCGCGCAGCAGTCGCGCAAGAGCGCGAAATTGGTCCAGACAACAGGCAAGCCCCAGGGCTCTGACCTGGGGCTTTACCGTGGAGCGGGCGACGAGAATCGAACTCGCGCTCTAAGCTTGGGAAGCTCATGTTCTACCATTAAACTACGCCCGCCTGATGAGCCGTCAGAGACCGCTCGATCTGCCCCTCACTGTACCCCATCCGTGACGGTGGCTGCACAGGTGGCCGCGGGTGGCGGCGGAGGCGCGGGGGGTGGGTGGAGGCGTACTGTGTGGGCCGCGTGAGAGTGCCCCGGTGGGTGGGCGCGGGGCGGCGAGCCTTGGTGTGGAATGTCCGGTACATCCCCTAATGTGACGCTGGTCCCGGGGGCTCCGCCGTTCGGGGCGACGAGTACGGGTGAGTACTGGGGTAAGGATGGGAAGGGGACCGATGGAGCAGCGCGCCGTCGTTCGTTGTGCCGAGGGGCACCTGTTCAGCACCACCACGTTCCCGATGCAGAACCTCGGACCCGGTCGGCTGGGGCCCGGTCGGCTGATCAGGTGTCCGCAGTGCGGACGGCTGCGGAGCTCGGTGCTGGCCGACGTGCGGGAGCTGTCCGAGCCGCAACTGGCCCGGGCGCTGCGGCTGGAGGCCGCGGAGTTCCTCGCCTGACGAGGGCGGGGACGGGAGAGATGTGAAGGCCGCGGCCCCGGGCGATTCGTCCGGGGCCGCGTCGTGCACGTAACCTCGAAGCGTGCTGCTCTCTGACAAGGACATCCGGGCCGAGATCGACAACGGCCGGGTGGTGATCGATCCGTTCGACCCCACGATGGTCCAGCCGTCGAGCATCGACGTGCGCCTGGACCGCTTCTTCCGGGTCTTCGAGAACCACCGCTACCCGCACATCGACCCCTCCGAGGAGCAGCCGGACCTGACCCGGCTGGTCGAGCCGGAGGGCGACGAGGCGTTCATCCTGCACCCGGGCGAGTTCGTGCTGGCGTCGACCTACGAGGTCATCACGCTGCCGGAGGACGTCGCCTCGCGGCTGGAGGGCAAGTCCAGCCTCGGCCGGCTCGGGCTGCTGACGCACTCCACGGCCGGCTTCATCGACCCGGGCTTCAGCGGGCACGTCACGCTGGAGCTGTCGAACGTCGCCACGCTGCCGATCAAGCTCTACCCGGGGATGAAGATCGGGCAGCTCTGCCTGTTCCGGCTCTCCTCGCCGTCGGAGCACCCGTACGGCTCGGAGCGGTACGGCTCGCGGTACCAGGGGCAGCGCGGTCCGACGCCGTCCCGGTCCTACCTGAACTTCCACCGCACGCAGGTCTGAGCAGGTCTGAGCAGGTCCGAGCAGGCCCGAGCGGGACGGAGCGGAGCGCACGGTGCGGGCGGTCACCCCTGGGCAGGGGTGACCGCCCGCCGGCGTGTCAGGCCCGCTTCGGGCGGGTGACGGCGACCAGCTCGCTGCCGTCCTCGGAGAGCCGCAGCTCGGTGCGCAGCTCGGCCAGCTCGCCCAGGTGGTGCAGGTGGGTGCCGCCGCAGGAGATCCGCGCCGCGCCCTCGGGCAGCTCGCAGTGCCACTCGCGGCGGGCGGTCAGCTCCGGGCCGGGGACGTCGATGCGCACCGGGGCGTCGGCGGCGATCCAGGAGGCCAGCCGGCGGTTGACGGCCTCGGTGAGCTCGGGGAGGGCGTCGGCGAGGGCCGGGAGCTCCTCGGTGGCCTCGGCGGTGAAGCCCTTCTTGCGCAGCGACTTGCCGAGCCGGTAGGTGTCGGTGCTCGCCTCGGTGTCCATCACCGAGGTCGCCATGGCGAGGCTGTCGAAGTCCGGGTGGCCGAAGGCGTCGGCGCGGCCCGGGTCCTTGCGCCAGCGCGGCGCGAGCGCCTCGTTGAGGGCGAGGGCGAGCAGGTGGCAGCCGCTGTGCGAGGCGCTGAGCGCGCCGCGGCGGGAGGCGTCGACGGCGAGCACGGCGGTGCGGCCGACGAGGTCGCCCGGGTCGGCCGCGAGGACGTGCAGGACCAGCCAGGACCACTCCTCGTCGCCGCGCCGGACCGGGATGTCGGCGCCGACCAGCGGCGCGCCGCCGTCCGGGCCCACCGCGCCGGTGAGGCAGTCGACGACGGCCAGTTCGACGCCGTCCACGGTGAGGGTGCCGAGGTCGGCGGGCTGGTCGGGCCAGGTGTGGTCGAGCGGGTGGAACGGGGTCGCCCCGGTGACCACGGCGTAGCGGCCGTCGTCCAGCGGGTGCACCGCGAGCACCGTCGACTCGCCGGTCACCGCCCCGGACGGGAAGCTGACGTGGGTGGTGGGGAGGGTCATGCCGGGCTCCGTGCGGGTGAGGGTCGGGTGAGGGCGGGAAGGAACGTGGTCGGGAAAACGCGACGGGCCCCGCGAGGCGAGGCCCGTCGTCCATTGTCGCCGAGGGTCCCCGTCGGCGCGGGGACGCCCCCGGGTCAGCCCAGGGTCGGCAGCTTGATCAGCACCAGCAGGGCCAGCAGCTGCAGCGCGGCCGCGCCGGCCGCCTTGCCCCAGGGCAGGTCGTGCACCCGGCGGACCATCAGGGCCAGCAGGTAGCCGCAGAGCAGCCAGGTGGCCCAGCCGACGGCCTGGACGAGCAGGTTGTCGGCGGGCAGGACCAGCGCCAGCAGCAGCCGGGGCGCGTCGGTGACCCAGCCGATCAGCACGGCGAGGCCGACGGTGGACTGCCACGGGCCGTCGCCGCCGAACTGCCGGGCCAGCCCGTACGTGACCGCGCCGAGCATGGCGCCGGCCAGGGTGAAGCCGATCGCGGCGGCGAGCATCGCGGTGAGCGCCACGGTGAAGGTCGAGTTGACCACGTCGTCGCGGGTCAGGCCGATGCCGAGCACGGCGAGGGCGCCGTACAGCAGGGAGACGGTGACGGCGGGGAGCCAGACCTGGTGGTCACGGGTGCGGTCGAAGACCGCGGTGGGGGTGCGGAACAGGCCGGCCAGCAGCTCGCGCCAGGTCGGCCGGGGGCCGACGGCCTGCGGCGCGGACTGGCCGCCGGCCCGGTAGACGGCGACGTTGTCCTGGCCGTAGGGCTCCTGGTACTGCTCCTGGTGCGGCGGCTCCTGCTGACCGTACGGCGGCCGGCCGTAGGAGGACGGCTCGCCCGCGTACGGGTCGGCGCCGACCGGGAAGGCCCGGGTGTGGCCCGGGTTGTCGGCCGCGTACTGGTCCGCGTGCGGAGCCGGGTACGGAGCCTGCGGGGCACGCGGACCGTACGGGTCGTAACCGCCGTAGGGGTCCTGGTGCGGCCCCTGCTGCGGGCCGGTGAAGTACTCCGGCCCGTCCGTCGGCCCGTACCCCCCGGGCGCCGCCTGCTGCTGCGGGGGCGCCGACCACCCGCCATGGGGGTCGGCGCCCTGCCCGCTGTCGTATCGATTGCCAGCCACGTTCCGAAGGTACCCGCCAGGCGGGCGCCGCGGCGGACGGGCACCGGACCGGGGCCGGTTTGCAGCGAGCCTGTTACCGCCGACCCGCCTGCCCGCCGCCCGTCCCCGGGCTCAGCCCCGGACGCCGACCTTCGGCCCGTGCACCGCCGCCGCGGCGCTGGTGCCGGCCGGGCACCCGCCCGGGCCGGCCGAGGTGCGCACGGCGCCGACCGGCAGCAGCGTGCCGCAGGCGATCCGCACGCCGTTCGGCAGCTCGTTGTCCGCCTCGACGATCGCGCCGTCGCCGATCACCGCGCCGTCCAGCGCGGTGCGGTCGCCGACGGTCGCGAAGGCGCCCACGATCGAGTCCTTGACCAGGGTGTCCGGCCCGATGACGGCGCCGGGCAGGATCACGCTGCCCTCGACGATCGCGCCGGCCTCGACCACCGCGCCCTCGGCGACCACCGTGCCGCCGCTGAGCACCGCGCCGTCCCGCACGGTCGAGCCGGGCAGCAGCAGGGCGTCGCCGGTCGGGCCGGGGACGGCGGGCGAGTCGACCTTGCCGAGCACCAGGTCGGCCGAGCCGCGCACGAAGGCGGCCGGGGTGCCGAGGTCGAGCCAGTACGAGGTGTCGACGACGCCGCGCAGCAGCGCGCCGGTGGCCAGCAGCTCGGGGAAGGTCTCGCGCTCGACGGAGACCTCGCGGCCGGTCGGGATGCGGTCGATGACCGAGCGGGTGAAGACGTAGCAGCCGGCGTTGATCTGGTCGGTGACGATCTGCTCCGGCGTCTCCGGCTTCTCCAGGAACTCCAGCACCCGCCCGTTCGCGTCGGTGGGGACGAGCCCGAAGGCGCGCGGGTCCTCGACCCGGGTGAGGTGCAGGGTGACGTCGGCCCCGGCGGCCACGTGGCCGTCGCGCAGGGCGGCGATGTCCACGCCGGAGAGGATGTCGCCGTTGAACACCAGGACCGGCTCGTCGGGGCCGCAGGTGAGCCCGGTGGCCGCGTTGCGGATGGCCCCGCCGGTGCCGAGCGGCTCGCGCTCGGTCAGGTAGACCAGCTCGATGCCGTAGGGCGTGCCGTCCTGGAAGTGGTCCTCGAAGACCTCGGCGAGGTAGGAGGTGGCGAGCACCACGCGGGTGACCCCGGCCGCCGCCGCGCGGGCCAGCTGGTGCGCGATGAAGGGGACGCCCGCCACGGGCAGCATGGGCTTGGGGGTGTGGGTGGTCAGCGGACGCAGTCGCGTGCCCTTACCACCGACCAGCATGATCGCCTCGGTCATGGTCTGCGCTGTTCCCCTTGTGCTCTCTGCGGCCCGGCCCGGCGGGCCGATACCTCCGTCGGTCTGCTGTACGCCGTCCCGGGGGCCGGAACGGATCGACCGGCTCGCGGCCGGTCCGGCGCCTACTGTATTTCCTCCTCACCGCGGGGCCGCCCGGCGGCCCGGCGCCCGGCGCCCGGTCCGGTGACCGCGGCGCGGCCAGCGGACCCGAAAAGCCCGGCCCGGGCGGGCGCCGGTGGGCACCCCCCGGGCCGGGCGGTTGTTGCAGAACTGTCGAAGAACCGGGCCGGTTCACGACCACGTCGGGTCGGCCGGGACCGCGCCGGCCGCGCCTCAGGCGTCGACGGTCTGCGGCTCCTCCGTCCCGGCCGGCGGAGTCGCCTTGACCGAGTCGAGCAGCAGCTGCGCGACGTCGACGACCTTCAGGTGCTCCTTGGCCGCGCCCTCGTTCTTCTTGCCGTTGACCGAGTCGGAGAGCATGACGAGGCAGAACGGGCAGGCGGTGGAGACGATGTCCGGGTCGAGGGACAGCGCCTCGTCGACGCGCTCGGTGTTGATCCGCTTGCCGATCCGCTCCTCCATCCACATCCGCGCGCCGCCGGCGCCGCAGCAGAAACCGCGCTCCTTGTGGCGGTGCATCTCCTGCTGGCGCAGCCCCGGGACCTTGTCCATGATCTCGCGCGGCGGGCTGTAGACCTTGTTGTGGCGGCCCAGGTAGCAGGGGTCGTGGTAGGTGATGAGGCCCTCGACCGGGTTGACCGGCACGAGCTTGCCCTCGTCGATGAGGTGCTGCAGCAGCTGGGTGTGGTGGATGACCTCGAAGTGGCCGCCCAGCTGCGGGTACTCGTTGGCGATGGTGTTGAAGCAGTGCGGGCAGGTCGCCACGATCCGCTTGACCGGGGCGTCCTCCAGGGCCGCGTTCAGGGTCTCGACGTTCTGCGCGCCGAGCATCTGGAAGAGGAACTCGTTGCCCAGCCGGCGGGCGGAGTCACCGGTGCAGGACTCCTCCTTGCCGAGGATCGCGAACTTCACGCCGGCGGTGTGCAGCAGCTCGGCGAAGGCCTTGGTGGTCTTCTTCGCGCGGTCCTCCAGGGCGCCGGCGCAGCCCACCCAGTACAGGTACTCGACCTCGGCGGGGTCGATGTCCTCGCCGATCACCGGCACCTCGATGCCGGTCTCCTTCTTGAGCTCCTTGACCCAGTCCAGACGGGCCTTGGTGGCCATGCCCCAGGGGTTGCCCTTGTTCTCCAGGTTCTTGAGCATGGTGCCGGCCTCGGTGGGGAACGAGGACTCGATCATCACCTGGTAGCGGCGCATGTCGACGATGTGGTCGATGTGCTCGATGTCGACCGGGCACTGCTCGACGCAGGCGCCGCAGGTGGTGCAGGACCACAGCACGTCGGGGTCGATGACGCCGTTCTCCTCGGCGGTGCCGATCAGCGGGCGCTCGGCCTCGGCCAGCGCCGCCGCGGGGACGTCCGCGAGCTGCTCGGCGGTGGCCCGCTCGGTGCCCTCCATGTCCTTGCCGCCGCCGGCGAGCAGGTAGGGGGCCTTGCCGAAGGCGTGCTCGCGCAGGCTCATGATCAGCAGCTTCGGGGAGAGCGGCTTGCCGGTGTTCCAGGCCGGGCACTGCGACTGGCAGCGGCCGCACTCGGTGCAGGTGGAGAAGTCGAGGATGCCCTTCCAGGAGAAGTGCTCGACCTGGGAGACGCCGAAGACGGCGTCGTCGGCCGGGTCCTCGAAGTCGATCGGCCGGCCGCCGCTGGTCATCGGGCGCAGTTCGCCGAGCGCGGTGGAGCCGTCCTCCTCGCGCTTGAAGTAGATGTTGAAGAAGCCCAGGAAGCGGTGCCAGGCGACGCCCATCGAGGGGTTGAGGCCGATGGTGATCGCCCAGGCGAAGGAGATGCTGATCTTCAGCATCGCGAAGAGGTAGACCAGGTTCTCCAGGGTGCCGTGGGACAGCCCGCGGAAGGCCGCCACCAGCGGGTAGGAGATCAGGTACTTGGCCTCGTAGGAGCCGACGTTCTCCAGCGCGCCCTCCAGGCCGCGCAGGATCATGATGCACAGGCCGATGCCGAGGATCGTGTACTCGACGTAGAAGGCCTGCCAGGCGATCGAGCCGGCGAAGCGGGACTTGCGGCCCGCCCGGCCGGGCAGGCTCATCAGGCGGATCACGATCAGCGTCGCGATGCCCAGCGTGGTGAAGGTGCCGACCAGTTCGGTGAACAGCTCGTACGGCAGCCAGCCGCCGAGCACCGGCAGCACGAACTCGGCGTCGAACAGCTGGAAGAACGCGGTCAGCAGGGTCAGGCCCAGGGTGAGGAAGCCGACCGCGACGAACCAGTGGGCGACGCCGACGATCCCCCAGCGGTTCATCCTGGTGTGGCCGACGAACTCCACGGCCACGGTCTTCACCCGCTGCGCGGGCTGCCCGAAGCGGGTGGGGTCCGGCTGGCCGGTCCGCACCACCCGGTAGATGTACAGCGCCGCACGAGCGGCGAGCGCGGTGCCGACCACGAATGTGACCAGCGAGATGACGATCGCTGCTAGCTGCATCGGCTCTCCGTCTCCTGCGGCTTGCGTGTTACTGGTGTGCAGTCTCTCCGAGGGGAGTGTACTCGTCGGTAACTTCCAGCGCCGACGGGCCGGACATTACCGTTCGCGAACACCTCTCCTGAAGATGCCCAAGGTATGGCGGCAGTCACGCGGGCGCACAGCCGACGCGGCCGTCACCGCACTCCGGGCGAACCGCTCAGCAAAGTTGAGCGCCATGGACTCATCCCTGTTGACGCCCTCGCCATCGTCATGCATCCTTGAGCCCGTAAAGCTCAACTCTTCCGTGGAGGTATCTACGATGGCACGCGCGGTCGGCATCGACCTCGGTACGACGAACTCGGTCGTCAGCGTTCTGGAGGGTGGCGAGCCCACCGTCATCACGAACGCCGAGGGTGCGCGGACCACGCCGTCCGTCGTCGCCTTCGCGAAGAACGGCGAGGTGCTCGTCGGCGAGGTGGCCAAGCGCCAGGCGGTCACCAACGTCGACCGCACCATCCGCTCGGTGAAGCGCCACATGGGCACCAGCTGGAAGATCGGGCTGGACGGCAAGGACTTCAACCCCCAGCAGATCAGCGCCTTCATCCTGCAGAAGCTGAAGCGCGACGCCGAGGCGTACCTGGGCGAGACCGTCACCGACGCCGTCATCACCGTCCCGGCGTACTTCTCCGACTCGGAGCGCCAGGCCACCAAGGAGGCCGGTGAGATCGCGGGCCTCAACGTCCTGCGCATCGTCAACGAGCCGACCGCGGCCGCCCTGGCCTACGGCCTGGACAAGGACGACCAGACCATCCTGGTCTTCGACCTCGGCGGCGGCACCTTCGACGTCTCCCTGCTGGAGATCGGCGACGGGGTCGTCGAGGTGAAGGCCACCAACGGTGACAACCACCTCGGCGGCGACGACTGGGACCAGAAGATCGTCGACCACCTGGTCAAGGTCTTCCAGGCGGGCCACGGCGTGGACCTGTCCAAGGACAAGATGGCCCTGCAGCGTCTGCGCGAGGCCGCCGAGAAGGCCAAGATCGAGCTGTCCTCGTCCTCCGAGACCTCGATCAACCTGCCCTACATCACGGCCTCCGCCGAGGGCCCGCTGCACCTGGACGAGAAGCTCACCCGGGCCCAGTTCCAGCAGCTGAGCTCCGACCTGCTGGAGCGCTGCAAGATCCCGTTCAACAACGTGATCAAGGACGCCGGCATCTCGCTCTCCGAGATCGACCACGTCGTCCTCGTCGGCGGCTCCACCCGCATGCCGGCCGTCGCCGACCTGGTCCGCGAGCTGACCGGTGGCAAGGAGGCCAACAAGGGCGTCAACCCGGACGAGGTCGTCGCCATCGGCGCCTCGCTCCAGGCCGGTGTCCTCAAGGGCGAGGTCAAGGACGTCCTGCTGCTCGACGTCACCCCGCTGTCCCTCGGCATCGAGACCAAGGGCGGCATCATGACCAAGCTGATCGAGCGCAACACCACGATCCCGACCAAGCGCTCGGAGATCTTCACCACGGCCGAGGACAACCAGCCGTCCGTGCAGATCCAGGTCTACCAGGGCGAGCGCGAGATCGCCGCGTACAACAAGAAGCTCGGCATGTTCGAGCTGACCGGTCTGCCGCCGGCCCCGCGTGGCCTGCCCCAGATCGAGGTCACCTTCGACATCGACGCCAACGGCATCATGCACGTCGGCGCCAAGGACCTCGGCACCGGCAAGGAGCAGAAGATGACCGTCACCGGCGGCTCCGCGCTGCCGAAGGACGACATCGAGCGCATGATGCGCGAGGCCGAGCAGTACGCGGAGGAGGACCACAAGCGCCGCGAGGCCGTGGAGACCCGCAACCAGGCCGAGCAGCTCGTCTACTCCACCGAGAAGTTCATCGCCGACAACGCCGACAAGCTGCCGGCCGACGTCAAGACCGAGGTCGAGACCGCCATCGGCGAGCTCAAGGAGGCCCTGAAGGGCGAGGACATCGCGAAGATCCGCGAGGCCTCGGAGAAGGTCTCCACCACCGCCCAGAAGCTCGGCCAGGCGCTGTACGCCAACGCCGACGCCGCCGGTGCGGCCGGTGCGGGCGCGGGTGCGGCCGGTGACGCCGGTGCCAAGGACGACGACGTCGTCGACGCCGAGATCGTGGACGACGAGAAGCCCAAGGGCGGTGCGGCATGACGGAGAAGCCGCAGGGTGCCGAGCCCGGCGACGACTCCGCCGCCGAGGAGGCCGTGATCAAGGCGGCCGAGGAGGCCGCCGCGGCCGGGGCCGAGGGCTCCGCCGCCTCCGGCACGGAGGAGGCCGCCTCGGCCAAGCGCGAGCTGGCCGAGCGCACCGCCGACCTCCAGCGCCTCCAGGCCGAGTACCAGAACTACCGCAAGCGGGTCGAGCGCGACCGGCTGACGGTCCGCGAGATCGCCGTCTCCAACATCCTGGAGTCGCTGATCCCGGTGCTGGACGACATCGGCCGCGCCCGCGACCACGGCGAGGTGACGGGCGGCTTCAAGTCCGTCGCGGAGTCGCTGGAGACGGTCGTCGCCAAGCTGGGCCTGCAGCAGTTCGGCAAGGAGGGCGAGCCCTTCGACCCGACCATGCACGAGGCGCTGATGCACAGCTACTCCTCGGACGTCACCGAGGACACCTGCGTCCAGATCCTCCAGCCCGGCTACCGGATCGGCGAGCGGATCATCCGCCCGGCGATGGTCGCGGTCGCGGAGCCCCAGCCGGGCACCCAGACCACGTCCGGTCCGGACTCCGACGCCGCCAAGGGCGGGGAGAAGAAGGACCAGGCCGATGGTGGCTCGGACAGCTGACCAGCGGTGACAGCTGAAAACCCCTGCGCTGCGGAGTCGTACGCCGGCCAGTACGGCGGCCGGCTCCGCAGCGCGCTGTCGATGGGTCCGGGCACGGAACGCCGTGCCCGGACCGTTGACAGCACTGTGACGATGGACCTCGGGAGGTGGCGCCGGCCATGAGCGGCAAGGACTACGTGGAGAAGGACTACTACAAGGTCCTCGGCGTGCCCAAGGACGCCAGCGCCACAGAGATCAAGAAGACCTACCGCAAGCTGGCGCGCGAGTTCCACCCCGACGCCAACAAGGGCGACACCAAGGCCGAGGAGCGGTTCAAGGACATCTCCGAGGCGTACGACGTCCTCTCCGACGAGAAGCGCCGCAAGGAGTACGACGAGGCCCGCAGCCTCTTCGCCAACGGCGGCTTCCGCCCCGGCGGCCCCGGTGGCACCGGCAGCTACAGCTTCGACTTCGGCGACCTCTTCAGCGGCACCCAGGGCGGCAACACCGGCGGCCTCGGGGACGTCTTCGGCGGCCTGTTCAACCGCGGCGGCCGGCAGGCCCAGCCGCGGCGCGGCGCCGACGTCGAGACCGAGGTGACGCTCTCCTTCGAGGAGGCCGTCGACGGCGCCACCGTCCCGCTGCGGATGACCAGTCAGGCCCCCTGCCGGCTGTGCAACGGCACCGGCGCCAAGGCCGGCACCACCCCGCGGGTCTGTCCGACCTGCGTCGGCTCCGGCACCGTCAGCCGTGGCCAGGGCGCCTTCGCGCTCTCCGAACCCTGCCGGGACTGCCGAGGCCGCGGCATGATCGTCGACGACCCGTGCCCCGACTGCCACGGCAGCGGACGCGCCAGCTCCGCCCGCACCATGCAGGTCCGGATCCCGGCCGGCGTCCAGGACGCCCAGCGGATCCGGCTCAAGGGCAAGGGCGCCCAGGGCGAGCGCGGCGGCCAGCCCGGCGACCTGTACGTCAGCGTCCACGTCGACTCCCACCCCGTCTTCGGACGCAAGGGCGACAACCTGACGGTGACCGTCCCGGTCAGCTTCCCCGAGGCCGCCCTCGGCGGCACCATCGAGGTGCCGACCCTGAACGGCCCGTCGGTGAAGCTCAAGCTGCCGCCGGGCAGCGCCAACGGCCTGACCCTGCGGGCCCGCGGCAAGGGCGCCACCCGCAAGGACGGCACCCGCGGCGACCTCCTGGTCACCGTGGAGGTCGTGGTGCCCCAGAGCGTCACCGGCGATGCGCTGACCGCCCTGGAGCAGTACCGCGAGGCGACCGCCTCCGACGACCCACGAGCCGCTCTCTTCCGGGCGGCGGAGGGAGCGTGACGACCAGATGACCCCCGACGACCCCATCGGCCCCGGCCTGGGCGAGGGCCTGCCCGGTGGCGGCGGCGCCCGCCGCACCACTCGCCGGACCGCCCCGCAGCCCCAGTACGTGCTGACCGAGGACACCCCGGTCTACGTGATCTCGGTGGCCGCCGAGCTCTCCGGCCTGCACCCGCAGACGCTCCGTCAGTACGACCGGCTCGGCCTGGTCTGCCCCGACCGCACCGCGGGGCGCGGGCGCCGCTACTCCGCGCGCGACATCCAGCAGCTGCGCGAGGTCCAGCGGCTCTCCCAGGACGAGGGCATCAATCTGGCCGGCATCAAGCGGATCATCGAACTGGAGAACCAGGTCACCGCGCTCCAGTCCCGGATAGCCGAGCTGGTCGACTCCCTGGAGGGCGCCGCCACCGCGCTCCAGCAGCGCGAGGCCACCATCCACGCCTCCTACCGCCGCGACCTCGTCCCCTACCAGCCGCCCACCCCGCACTCCAGCGCCCTCGTCGTCTGGCGTCCCAAGCGCTGACGGCCCCTGTCGCCACCGCGCACCGCCGCCGGTTTCCCCCTGGCCGGGGGGTGCCGGCGGCACGGCGTTGGTGAGAGAGTGTTGAGGACCTGGACCGAACCGCCGGTCAACGGATCCCGGCCGCCGCGACACGCCGTACCTCTAGGATCGCCGATGAGGCGGCGTGGCCCGTGCCCCTGTTGACCGCTTCCGCCGGTCGATGACAAGGAGACGAGAATGAACGGTCGGGAGCAGAGCGGCGCCGCGGCCGGAGCGCCGCGGATTCTCTCGACCGATGCCCGGGAACTCTATTTGGCCGTCCTCCGCAAGGACGGCAGAATTGCCCGGAAAGGAAACGACCCGGACGAATCACAGGTGTTCGACGAACTCCTGTCGATCGGTCTCCTGGTTCCGGATCTGGACGAACCGCGCATGCTGATCGCGGCCGATCCGGCCCAGCTGTCCGCCAGTCTGAGCCTCACCTGGCAGCGGCAGGCCCTGGAACATTTGTCCCGCGCCGTCTCGCTTCCGACCGAACTGGCCGAACTGGCCGAGGAATTCCATTCGCCGGGCCAGAGCGGCGGGCAGATCGAGTACGTCCGGGGCAAGGCCCTCATCAACCAGCGGGTGCGGCAGTCCACGGCCGGCGGGCTGGAGGAGGCGCTGGCGATGCAACCCGGCGGCCCGCGACCACCGGACGTCCTGGCCGCGAACCTGGAGAGCGACCTGGAGGTCCTCCGGCGCGGCGCGACGATGCGGACGATCTATCACGCCAGCACGCGGTACCACCAGCCCACCCGCGACTACGTCACCACGCTGGCCGCCGCCGGGTGGCAGTTCAGAACGCTCGACGAGCCCTACACCCGGCTCATCATCATCGACCGGCGCATCGCCGTCATCCCGGTCGATGATGACATGAGCCTGGCTGCCTTCATACACGACCAATCAGTCATCGAATACCTGGCCGAGGAAGTGTTCGAGCGGAACTGGGGCCGCGCACTCGAATTCGACGGCCACCCGGCAGTACCGCGCCAAGTGGTATCGAGGCTACGGCAGACCATCATCGAACTGCTGCTCTCGGGAACGAATCACCGAGTCATCGCGCGCCGCCTGGGGATCAGCGAGAGAACGCTCGCCCGGCACATCGCCGAAATGCGCGAGGACTACAACGTGGATTCCCTGTTCCAGCTCGGCTACGTTCTCGGACGCGCCGCCAACGAGGACGGCCCCCACGCGTAGCGCGTCCACCGCTCCCGGCCGCGCGTCCACGCGCCGGCACCGCGGGCGGCTCAGGTCCAGTTGATGTCGGCGTCGGTGAGGGCCGCGACATGCTCGGTCCGCCCGGTCTCGGCGGACTGCCCCTGCGGCACGCCGGCCCAGGCGATCACCAGGGCCGCCACACCCATGACGAGCGGAAGCAGAACCTTCCGGCCGGATCGGCGCATACGAGACATACGCACATCACTTCCTCTGAATGGATCAGCCACCGGACATCTAGAACGAACGTCCACTCATGGTGCCGTACAACACGGCCCGGTGTCACCATGCTTCCGCCGCCCAGTGCGTCATCTCCCTGCCAGGCATCCAGATGACACCACGCAAACCTGGACGGGGCAGCGGTCACCGATGGACGATCAGTTCGCTCTCGATGGTCCATTGCAGGCTCGCCAAACTTGCCAATGTACCTTCAAATTCTCTGTTCAACCAACGATTCCCCAAGCCCTGTCAGCTGAGCAGCCCTCACCAACAGCATCTGCCGACACCAACCACCCCGGTCGGCCATTCCCCCGGAGTCGACATGACCGAGCCCTACCTGCGTCACCACGACAGCCAGGCCCATGAGGGCCGGCGTGCACGCGTGTTCCTGGCCGCGCCGCTCATGCGGTTGACCGGGCCGGCGGACAGCGTGGTGACCCTCGCCAGCCGGACGCGGCTGACGACCCTGCGCACCACCCTCCTCCGCAGTGGCGCCGCCGTGTACAGCGCCCACCACAGTGACGCCTGGACCGTCGCCGGGCGCGCCCCCGAGCCCCGTGTGCCGTCGGACTTCCGCGCGCTGCAGTCCGCGGACCTGGTCTTCGCCTACGTCGGCGCGCCGCTCTCCGCCGGCGTGAGCCTGGAGCTGGGCTGGGCGTCGGCGCTGCGCAAGCCGATCGTCCTGCTCGTCGACGAGGCCATCACCCACAACCCGCTGATCGCCACCATCGAGCAGGTCGCCCCCGTCCTGCCGCTGGTCTTCGACGACACCTGGTCCCAGGAGGCCCTCCACCACACCGTGGAGACCGCCCTCGACTGGGCCGGCATGGCGCTCTCCCTGCGCGAGGGCTTCTGGACCGCCCCCGGCGAGCAGTTCACCGTCCCCCGCCAGCAGCCCCCCGCCGTCGGCCCGTCCGGCTACTGGCCCACCGGCGCCGCCACCGGCTGACCGCGTTTCAGTCATCACGGGCCCCCCGCATCTGCCAGCCGAGCTGGAACAGCGTCTCCGCGTCGTGCAGCTCCCGCAGCCGTGCGATGTGCCCGGCCACCGAGCGTTCGCTCAAGCCCAGCCGGGTGGCGACCGCGCGCTGGGTGAGGCCGCGGGCGAGGAGGCGGCCGATCCGGGCGGACGTCGGGTGCGGGGCGTCGGCGGACCGGTCGACCGGGCAGGCGCGGACCCAGTCACGCTCGAACAGGCGGACCAGGTACGCGACGGTGGCCGGGTTGTGCACGAAGACGGCGCCGGCCGCTTCGGCGGCGTCCGGTATGACGGCCACCGCGCGGTCGAACACCAGCATCCGCAGGTACGGCTCGTGCAGCACCCTGAACTGCGATCCGTACCCGGCCATCAGCGCGACGTGCTCGGCCACCGTGCGGTCGGCGAGGGCGACCGGCTGGTAGAGCGTGCGGATGGCGCCACCGCGGCGGAGCAGCGCGACGTCCTGGACGGACGCCATCCGCAGGCCCGCGATCGGGCGGTGGCCGGGCTGGGCGGCGAGCATCTCGTCACCGCAGTCGGAGATGAGTTCCGAGATCCGCTGCCGGATGTCGGCATTCCCCTCGACACGGATGGACCCGGTGGTGGCGGGGGCCGGACGGTGGGCGGCGTCGTAGGCGGCGGTGAGCGGCGCGAGGGTGTCCGCAAGGCGGTCCGCGCGGAGCAGGAGGCCGGTGGCCTCGCTGCACAGGTCGGCGGAGAGCCGGTCGCCGGCCGCGCGCGGGCTGGCGGCCGCATAGCCGTCGGCGGTGCGGACGAGCAGGCCCCGGGCGAGCAGACCGGCCAGCGCCACCGGGTCGGCGGTGTCCGGCGGGCTGAGCCGGCCGCCGTTGGCGAGCGCCGTCAGGTAGAGGTCCTGTTCGGACGGCGTGGGCTCATCCGTCGTCACGGCCGCCCCGCATCAGCCAGCCGAGCTGGAACAGGGTCTGGGCGCCGTAGCGGTCGCGCAGCCGGGAGATGTGGGCGGCCACGGTGCGTTCGCTCAGGCCCAGCCGGGTGGCGACGGCGCGCTGGGTGAGCCCGCGGGCGAGCAGACGCCCGACCCGGTCGGGGGCTTTGTGGACGGGACCCTGGCTGAGGACGGCGGACCAGTCGGTGGCGTCGGCGCGCGCCCAGTCGCGTTCGAAGGCGTTGACGATGAAGGCGATCGCGGCCGGGTCGGTGATGAACGCGGCCGTGGTGTGGTCGTCGTTGGCGGAGATGACCGCGACCGAGCGGTCGAAGATCATCAGTCGCTGGAAGGGCTCGTCCAGGATCCGGATCAGCGAGCCGCGCCGGGTGACCTCCTCGACGTAGGCCAGCGCGGGCGGTTCGGAGACCGCGACCGGCTGGTAGATGGTGCGCAGCGAGCAGCCGCGCTGGAGGAGCTGGACGTCCTGCTGGATGGCGATCTTGAGGGCGTCCGCCGGGCGCGGGCCGGGCTGGGCGGTGAGGACCTCGGTGCGGCAGTCGGAGACCAGCTGGGAGATCCGGTGCCGGATGTGGATGTGGCCCTCGATGTAGACGGCGCCGCCGGAGCGCTCGGGCGGGCGGGGCATCGCGTCGTAGGCGCGGGTGAGGGCGTCCAGGGCGCCGGGGAGGTTCTCGGCCCGGACCAGCAGCCGGGTGGCCTCGCTGCGCAGTTCCGCGCCGAGGCGGTCGCTGACCGAGCGGGGGCTGACGGCGGTGTAGCAGGCGTCCATCGGATTGAGCATCAGCAGGCCGACGGAGACGAGCCGGCGGACGGCGTCCTGGTCGGACTCGGCGACGTCGGCGATCCGGACGCGGCCGCCGTCGGCGAGGATCGCGAGGTAGAGCCGGCGGGCGGGCTCGTCGGGTTCGCCGACGGCCGCGGTGGCACCGGCCGAGCCGTCCGGGGCGGGTCCGCCCGGGAGGACCGTCGGGTCCGCCGTCGCCTCGAACGTCACGTCGAACGCTCCCTGCCGAATGCTCTCGGGGCTGGTGGTGCTCCGCGCGCGCCGCGCGCGGCGGTGATCACCGTACTGGTGGCCGGCGGCCCTCCGGACCCCGGGTGCCGTCGCACCCGGATCCGGGGGCCGCCGGTGTACGCCGCGGTCCCAGCGCTTCCGGCGAGGCGGAGCAGCAACGCCTCGCCGACTCCGGTCCCGGGGGCCATCACCACACATGGCGTCCCGGCCGGCGCTCTCCCCCCCGATATGCAGGCACGTGCGGACGTGCCGGTCGCATCCAGTACTGAAGAGCAAGTCGCCTTCCTCGGGCTGCGGTTGCCCGGACGACCTGGCGTGACTCCACCCTCACAGCGTGACGGCCGGTGAACAAGTGCCACCCTGCTGCATGTTCTCGCAATTGCAGGAACCTGCACCGGCGCTCCGGCGTGTGCGCTTGCGGTCCGCCGGCGACCGCCGCGAAAGCGCAGGTCAGCGAGGTGGGCCGGGGATTCTCCGACCGTCCGGCCGGTAGGCCGCGGAGTCGCGTGTTCCGGAAACCCGGCCGGTTCCCGCGCGGCGGACGACGCGGCGGACGATGCGGCGGACGACGCGGCCCACCGTCACCCGCGGACCGGGCTCAGCGGGCCAGCAGCCGCCCGCCGGCCAGCGCGGCGGCCGTACCGCCCGCCGCGAGCGCCCAGCCGGCCAGCAGCAGGGCGAAGAGTCCGGCGGCGAGCCAGGTGAAGCCGGGGAAGCCGGTGTGCCGGGCGAGCGCGGCCGCCCCGGTGACGCAGGTGCCGATCGGGAAGGTGAACGCCCACCAGGTCATCGCGAAGCCCATACCGGCCCGCCGGGCGCGCAGGTTGGCCACCACGGCGAGCGGCAGCCAGAGCATCGCGGCGCCGAGCACGGCGACCCCGAACAGTTCGGCCAGGGCGAGCGCGGTGGGCGCCAGGCCGGGCAGCAGCGGGCCGGCGGCGTCGGCGATCTGGTGGACGGCGGTGGTGGACTGGCCGAGCGGGCCGAGCACCAGGAACAGCGACGGGGTGAGCGCCAGGGCCGGCAGCTTGCTGTGCACCAGGCCGGTGAGCACCACCGGCAGCAGCGCCAGGGTGGCCAGCAGACCGATCCCGAACAGCGCCGCGCAGCCGTACAGCAGCGCCTCGCGGGCGGTGCCGGCCGGCAGGTGCGGGACGAGCGCCGGGCCGGTGGCGGAGGCGACCAGCGGGGCGACCACGGGCAGCAGCCAGGTCGGGTTGGCGGCGAGCGGGGAGACGGTGTGCCGGGTGATCATCAGGTACGGGATGCCGGCCGCGACGGCGAGCGCGTACAGCGTGCCGGCCGTCCAGAGCACGAGGTCGAGCGCGACGGCCGGACCGGTGCCGATGACCCGGGAGCCCACGGTCAGGGTGCCGAGGCCGACCGAGAGCAGCGCCATCGGCGGGCAGCCGTAGAAGACGGCGGTGGCCGGGTCGTCCAGCAGGTGCGCGCGGGCGGCCGTGCGGTGCCGGGTGAGGTGGACGCCGCGGGCGGCGCCGATCAGCAGCAGGCCGGCCAGCCCGAGCGCCCACGTCAGCTCGGCGAAGCCGGTCAGCCCGGGCCACCGGACCGGCAGCGCGGCGGCGCCGTTGGCGATGATCGCGGTGCCCATGACCACGGCGTACCAGTTCGGGCCGAGCTGGGCGAGGTCGAGGCGGCGGATCCGGGCGGACGGCCGCGGGCGGGCGTCGGGGGCGGTGCTGAGCAGGGTGGCCATGGCACCCACCGTCGCCCGGGGCGGCCGGTGCCGGTAGCACCGCGCGCTCTATGAGGGCATAGCCTGAGTCTATGGCTCTCTCTCCGCGCGTCCCCGAACTCGGTGCGCTGGAGCTGCTGCTCGCGGTGGCCCGGCTCGGCAGCGTCGGCCGGGCGGCCGCCGAGCTCGGGGTGAGCCAGCCGACCGCGAGCGCCCGGATCAAGGGCATGGAGCGGCAGATCGGCGTCGCGCTGCTGGAGCGCTCCCCGCGCGGCTCCCGGCCCACCGAGGCGGGCCGGCTGGTGGTCGAGTGGGCGCGGCAGGTGGTGGAGGCGGCGCAAGCGCTGGACGCCGGGATCGACGCGCTGCGCGAGCGCCGGGACGCCCGGCTGACCGTGGTGGCCAGCCTGACCGTGGCCGAGTACCTGATGCCGGGCTGGCTGCTGGCGCTGCACGCGGTCAGCCCGGGCACGGCGGTGACGCTGCGCACCGCCAACTCGGCGGACGTGGCCGGCCACGTCCTGGCGGGGGACGCGGACCTCGGCTTCGTCGAGGGGCCGCTGCCCCCGGCCGGGCTGGCGGGCGCGGTGGTGGCGGCCGACCGGCTGGTGGTCGTGGTGGCGCCGGACCATCCGTGGGCGCGGCGCCGCTCGCCGCTGTCCGGCCGGGAGCTGGCGGCGACCCCGCTGGTGCTGCGCGAACCGGGCTCGGGGACCAGGGAGGTGCTGGAGATGGCGCTGGCGCCGTTCGGGGGCACCACCACACCGCGGCTGGAGCTGGCCTCCTCGACGGCGCTCAAGGCGGCGGCGATGACCGGGGCCGGGCCGGTCTGCCTGAGCGAGCTGGCGGTGGTGGAGGAGCTGGCGACCCGCCGGCTGGTGGCGGTGGAGCTGGCGGAGGAGCTGGACCTGCGACGGCCGCTGCGGGCGGTCTGGCCGGCCGGGCAGCGGCCGACCGGCCCGGCCCGGGAGCTGCTGGCGCTGACCCGGCGGACGGCCGGGACCCACCAGGCGAGGATGGCGCAGGCGCGCGCCCTCCCGCCGCGGACGGACCGCAAGCCCGCCGGAGCGGCCGAGCGCCCCGCGCTGCGGACCCGACCCGACCGTTCATCCAAAAGTTGAGCGGAATAGACTCAACTTAGTGCATGCTGTAGACGGCAGACATCACGCACGACCAGGGAGGACCCCCCAGCAGTGGACGCCAGCAAGTTCACCACCAAGACGCAGGACGCCCTGTCCGCCGCGATCCGGCAGGCGGGCGCCGTCGGCAACCCGGACGTCAAGCCGGTGCACATCCTGACCGCCCTGCTGGAACAGCCCGAGGGCATCGCCAGGCCGCTGCTGGAGGCGGTCGGCGCGGACGTGTCCCGGATCGACGCCGAGGCCCGCCGCCAGCTCACCGGACTGCCCAGCGCCTCCGGCGCCACCGTCGCCGCGCCGCAGCTGGCCCGCGACACCCTGGCCGTGCTGACCGAGGCCGGCAAGCGCGCCGACGACCTCGACGACCAGTACGTCTCCACCGAGCACCTGCTGGTCGGCCTGGCCGCCGAGGGCGGGGCGGTCGCCGAGCTGCTGGTGCAGCAGGGCGCCACCCCGAAGGCGCTGCTCGCCGCCTTCAAGGACGTCCGGGGCAGCGGCCGGGTCACCTCGCCGGACCCCGAGGGCACCTACAAGGCGCTGGAGAAGTACGGCACCGACCTCACCCAGGCCGCCCGGGACGGCAAGCTCGACCCGGTGATCGGCCGGGACCAGGAGATCCGCCGGGTGGTCCAGGTGCTCTCCCGCCGGACCAAGAACAACCCGGTGCTGATCGGCGAGCCCGGCGTCGGCAAGACCGCCGTCGTCGAGGGCCTGGCCCAGCGGATCGTGGCCGGCGACGTGCCGGAGTCGCTGCGCGGCAAGCGCCTGGTCGCCCTGGACCTCGGCGCGATGGTGGCCGGCGCCAAGTACCGCGGCGAGTTCGAGGAGCGGCTGAAGGCCGTCCTCAACGACATCAAGCAGAGCGACGGCCAGGTCGTCACCTTCATCGACGAGCTGCACACCATGGTCGGCGCGGGCGCCGGCGGCGATTCCGCGATGGACGCCGGCAACATGCTCAAGCCGATGCTGGCCCGCGGCGAGCTGCGGATGGTCGGCGCCACCACCCTGGACGAGTACCGCGAGCGGATCGAGAAGGACCCGGCCCTGGAGCGCCGCTTCCAGCAGGTGCTGGTCGGCGAGCCCAGCGTCGAGGACTCCATCGCCATCCTGCGCGGTCTCAAGGGCCGCTACGAGGCGCACCACAAGGTGCAGATCGCGGACGCCGCCCTGGTCGCCGCGGCCACCCTCTCCAACCGGTACATCACCTCCCGCTTCCTGCCCGACAAGGCGATCGACCTGGTCGACGAGGCGGCCTCCCGGCTGCGCATGGAGATCGACTCCTCCCCGGTCGAGATCGACGAACTCCAGCGCTCCGTCGACCGGTTGCGGATGGAGGAGCTGGCCCTGGAGAAGGAGTCGGACCCGGCCTCGGTCGACCGGCTGGCCCGGCTGCGCCGCGATCTCGCCGACAAGAACGAGCAGTTGAGCGTGCTCACGGCCCGCTGGGAGCAGGAGAAGAAGAGCCTGAACCGGGTCGGCGAGCTCAAGGAGCGGCTGGACGACCTGCACGGCGCCCTCGAACGCGCCCAGCGGGACGGCGACTTCGAGCGCGCGTCCAAGCTGATGTACGCCGAGATCCCGGCCGCCGAGAAGGAGCTCGCCGACGCCCAGGAGCGCGCCGCCGGCGAGGACACCTCCGCCTCGATGGTCAAGGAGGAGGTCGGCCCGGACGACGTGGCCGATGTGGTGGCCTCCTGGACGGGCATCCCGGCCGGCCGGCTGATGGAGGGCGAGAGCGCCAAACTCCTGCGCATGGAGGAGGAGTTGGGCCGCCGCCTGATCGGCCAGGCGGAGGCCGTGCAGGCCGTCTCGGACGCCGTGCGGCGCACCCGCTCGGGCATCGCCGACCCGGACCGCCCGACCGGCTCGTTCCTCTTCCTCGGCCCGACCGGCGTCGGCAAGACCGAGCTCGCCAAGGCGCTGGCCGACTTCCTCTTCGACGACGAGCGGGCGATGGTCCGCATCGACATGAGCGAGTACGGCGAGAAGCACTCGGTCTCCCGGCTGGTCGGCGCCCCGCCCGGGTACGTCGGCTACGAGGAGGGCGGCCAGCTCACCGAGGCGGTCCGCCGCCGCCCGTACAGCGTGGTGCTGCTGGACGAGGTGGAGAAGGCCCACCCCGAGGTCTTCGACGTGCTGCTGCAGGTGCTCGACGACGGCCGGCTCACCGACGGCCAGGGCCGCACCGTGGACTTCCGCAACGCGATCCTGATCCTCACCTCCAACCTGGGCAGTCAGTTCCTGGTGGACCCGACCACCCCGGAGGAGCGGAAGAAGGACCTCGTGCTGGAGTCGGTGCGAGCCGCCTTCAAGCCGGAGTTCCTCAACCGGCTCGACGACATCGTGGTCTTCGACCCGCTGGGCACCGCCGAGCTGACCCGGATCGTCGACCTCCAGATCGCCCGGCTGGGCGACCGGCTGCGCGACCGCCGGCTCACCCTGGAGGTCTCCGCGGCCGCCCGGGACTGGCTGGCGCTCACCGGCTACGACCCCGCCTACGGTGCCCGGCCGCTGCGCCGGCTGGTGCAGTCCGCGATCGGCGACCAGCTGGCCCGGGCGATCCTCGCGGGCCAGGTGCACGACGGCGACACCGTGCTGGTCGAGCGGGACGAGGAGGGCGACCGCCTCACCGTCCGTGCCCGCGGGCCGCTGGAGAAGTAGCCGCCCGTCACGACCGGAACGATCATGGCCCGCCCCCGGAATTCACGGGGGCGGGCCTTGATCCGGCCATGCCCCTCCCGGTGGCTGCCACCCCTGTGAGGTGAGCCCCGGATGAGGCAGGATGGACTCGGAAGGGCGGCCTCTCATTGCCGACCACCATGTGCACTGAGGAAGAGGACCCCATGAGCATCGACCCGTCGTCCATCCCGTCGTTCGGCATGCCCCAGGGCGGCCAGCCCGGAGGCCAGGGCGGGCGTCCGGCCGGCCCGCCGCCGATCATCGTCCCGGACCAGAACCTGGTCGGACAGCTCCTCGACCAGATGCAGCTCAAGCACGGCGTGGACGAGGAGGGCGACCTCACCGCCCCCTGGGAGGGCTTCCGCGTCTACTACATGTTCCGTGGCGAGCAGAAGGAGCTCTTCGCGGTCCGGGCGTTCTACGACCGCCCGTACCCGCTGGAGAAGAAGGGCGAGATCCTCGACCTGATCGACGAGTGGAACCGTGAGACCCTCTGGCCGAAGGTCTACACCCACACCCACGAGGACGGCGTGGTCCGCCTGATCGGCGAGGCCCAGATGATCGTCGGCACCGGCGTCAACCTGGACTACTTCGTCACCACCACCGCCAACTGGACCCAGGCCGCCGTGGGCTTCGAGCAGTGGATCGTCGAGCGCCTCGGCCTGCAGGACGACATCGAGGGCGAGGACGGCGAGGGCAAGCCGTCCGACGACACCGACCAGAACTGACCCCCGGGGATCCCGACTCCCCCGTACGGCCCGCCACCGGCACCCCGGTGGCGGGCCGCGCTCGTTCCCGCACGCCCGCCGCGGTCACCAGCGGCGGCGCCGCCGGCGGTACCGGTGGAGCAGCAGGCACAGGCCGGCGAGGACGAGGGCCGCGAGCCCGGCGGTCACGGGGGCCGGGAGGTCCCCCGTCCCGGCGGCCGACGCCTCGACGGCTCCGGCACCGTCGGGCTTCGCCGGGAAGGTGACGGTGACCCGGGTGGTGTGCTCGGCCGTTCCGCTGCGGAGCGTGAGCTCCGCGGTCCACGGGCCGTCCGGCAGCCCCTTGTCCAGCGGGACGACCGCCTCCCCGACGTCACCGGGAGCGAGCGTGGTGCCCGTCCTGACCGGGAAGGGCCCGGCGCGCAAGCCGCCCGGACCGCCGGTCAGGGAGAGCGTCCCGCCGATGTCCAGCGCGCGGCCCCCCGTGTTGCGGACCCGGGCGTGGACCTCCCCCCGCCCGTCGCGGGCCTTGGCGGGACGGAGCCGCTCGATCGCGAAGTCCACGGGCGGCTCACCGCCGGGACCGACGTCGACGTACATGCGGACCCCGACCCGGCCCAGGATCGCCAGGTTCTGCGAACGGTCCGGGGGGTCGGCCGTCTGGGCCCAGATGACGCCGTACCGCTCCCCTGCGGCGGCCTCCTTGGGCACCCGGACGGTGGCCCGCACCCGCGCCGTCCCGGAGGGCTCCAGCTGGAGCTCCGTCCGGTCCAGCGACGTCCAGCCGGTCAGCTCGTTGGGGGTGCGGTCCGGCGCGAAGGCGAACTGCTCCTTCGCGATGGCGGCCGCCCCGGCGTAGAGGCTGACGCGCATCGGCGTCGAGGACTCGTTGGAGACCTCGACCCGCCGCTCGATGGTCGAACCCGGGGCGACGTGGTCGACGATGTACGCCTGTGCCCTGGGATCGTCACGGCGGTCCTCCGGAGCGTCGAGCAGCCTGATGCCGATGGTCCTCCCGGCGGCCTTCCCGGCGGCACCCGGCCTCGGGGAGGGCGTCCCGGGCGTGCCGTCCGCCGCCGCCGGCAGCACCGCGACCGCCTGGACGACGGCCAGCAGCGTCAGCAGGACCCCGTACCGGCGCGCGCCCCTCGTCCGGTCAGGCAACGGACTGGGTCAGCGTTCCGGTGTAGAGCCCGCCGATGGCGCCGGCGGGCACGCTGACGGTGACCGTCGGGTCCCAGGTCGCGGTGTTGTCACCGACGCCCGCGGACCCGGTGACCACCGTCTGCGCGGAGTTGGTCAGCGTCACGTTCGTCGTGGTGACGGTGATGACGCCGGTCGTCGTCACCGACCCGACCGTGTAGGTCGCGTCGGTGGCCGGAATCGTGGACGGGCCGTTGGCGAAGTCCGTCTCCGATGCCGTGACCGTCCAGGAGGCCGAGAGCAGGGCCCGGTTGTCGACGACGGTCACCGGGCCGATCGGCGCGCTGATCTGGGTGCCGGGCGCTCCCGAGCCGAGGGCGGCGCTCGCCGGAACCGACAGCGTCAGCGCGCCGGAGGTGACCACGAAGGTGAGCGTGGTGCTGGGGTCGGAGGCCGCGACGGCCAGACCCGGCTGGACCGCGACGAGGGCGGCGGCCGCGGCCGCGACGGAAAGTGTTCGTAAACGCACGGTGACTCCCGGAAACAGCCGCCCGGCGGCGGACCTGCAGGTTGACGTGATGTCAGGCAAACCGGCGCGGACCGTTCCCGCAAGACGGGGGCCGCCGCGCTGCGCCATAGGAATGCCGCGTTTCAGCCGGAAAGCCCGCCCGCCGGACCGGACCGGCGGCCCGAGAGCTTGTCCGCGCCCCGCGACCGTCGGAGGATTGGCCCGACCACAATCTGTGAGGAGCCGTGATGGGTGCGAGGCCGCTGTTGAACCGCCGGCTGGCGGGCATGGGAACGACGATCTTCGCCGAGATGTCCGCCCTGGCCACGGCCACCGGCTCGATCAACCTCGGCCAGGGGTTCCCGGACACCGACGGCCCCGAGGAGGTCCGCGAGGCCGCCGTGCGGGCCCTGCGCGAGGGGCGCGGCAACCAGTACCCGCCCGGCCCCGGCGTCCCCGAGCTGCGGCAGGCGATCGCCGGGCACCAGCAGCGCTTCTACGGGCTGACGTACGACCCCGACACCGAGGTGCTGGTCACCGCCGGCGCCACCGAGGCCATCGCCGCCGCCCTGCTCGCACTGCTGGAGCCGGGCGACGAGGTGATCGCCTTCGAGCCCTTCTACGACTCCTACGCCGCCTGCATCGCCATGGCCGGCGCCACCCGCGTCCCGCTCACCCTCCGCGCCCCGGACTTCCGCCCCGACCTCGACGAGCTGCGCGCCCTGATCACCCCGCGCACCCGGCTGCTGCTGATCAACACCCCGCACAACCCCACCGGCACCGTCCTCACTCCCGACGAGCTCACCGCCATCGCCGAACTCGCCGTCGAGCACGATCTGCTGGTGGTCACCGACGAGGTCTACGAGCACCTCGTGTTCACCGGCGCCCACCACCCCGTCGCCGCCCTGCCCGGGATGCGCGAGCGCACCGTCTCCATCTCCTCGGCCGGCAAGACCTTCTCCTTCACCGGCTGGAAGGTCGGCTGGGTGACCGGCACCCCCGAGCTGGTCGCCGCCGTCCGCACCGCCAAGCAGTACCTCACCTACGTCAGCGCCGGCCCCTTCCAGTACGCCGTCGCCGAGGCCCTGAACCTGCCCGACGGCTACTTCGAGGGCCTGCGCGCCGATCTGCGGCACAAGCGCGACCTGCTCGCCGAGGGCCTCACCGCCGCCGGCTTCCGGGTCTTCCGGCCCGAGGGCACCTACTTCATCACCACCGACATCACCCCGCTGGGCGAGAAGGACGGCGTCGCCTTCTGCCGCACCCTCCCCGAGCGCTGCGGCGTCGTCGCCATCCCCAACGCCGTCTTCTACGACGACGCCGAGGCCGGACGCCCCCTGGTCCGCTTCACCTTCTGCAAGCGGACCGCCGTCCTGGAGGAGGCGGTCGACCGGCTCTCCCGGCTGTCCCGCCCCTGACCCATCGGCGGAACCTCTCGCACGTCCTGACGATTCGTCAATTCACCCGGCGGACAGTTGGCTTGCTGTCCGCCGGGCAATTCGTGCCGCCCGCGCGGCAGGGCGTGCCCCGGGACGGGGAGGGTGGGGGCGTGCAGGACGTGCGGGCGGCGTGTGGACGGCGCACACGGCGCGCGGGCCGGGGTGAGGGGCGCGCGCTGCGCATAGTCGTACACCGGGTCGATCAGAGTAGGGAAGCAGATGTGCTCGAAGCGGTGAATGCTTGACAAAGTTGGGTAAATCACCGACGGACCCGGCGTATTCGTGCTTCTCTGCTGCTGAATCTCCAGCCGGAATCCTTCCTTCCACGGTCGGCCGCGCCCTGGACCGCACAGCGCCGAACAGCCTCGCCCTTGCCTAGGCCTACTCGCTGCTGCTCGGCGGGCACGCACGGAGCTGAAACGCGGAGCCGAACATGCTCACCACTTTGCAGACCTCCTACACGGACACCCGCGCGGGTGACCTGGCCTGGTGCCTGGGCGGCGACCCGCTGCCCGCCCTCGCGGTCCGCGACCTGAGACTCGACGTCCCCGGCCACCCCGGCCCGCCCGGCACCCTCCAGCTGCGCCTGCTGGGCGCCTCCCACCAGGTGGTGATCGCCGCCGGGCCGGGCCACTGCCTGGAGACCGTCGCCTGTCTGCCCGGCCGCCGCACGCCGCTGCCCGCCCGGGTGGCCAAGCAGGTGGACGGCTGGGAGTACGAGTTCGCCGCCCGGATCGAGGCGCTGCCGCCGCACGACTTCGCGGCCCGCGCACAGGAGTTGCTGGCCCTGGTCGAGGGGCATCCGCGCGGCCTGGCCGGCGTCTTCCCCGGCGACCCCAGCGCCTTCACCGCGCTGGTCGCCCAGGGCGGCGCGGACCGGCTGCTCTGGCGCACCTGGCACGCCTATCCACAGGAGGGGCAGCTGGTCTGCACCCGCTCCTCGCTGGTGGTGCCCCGGTGACCGAGGCCGACGAGCCGTCCATAACCCGGCCCACCGGCTTCGCATTCGTACGCAGGAACGATTCGTCAACCTGCCGTACCGCGCTGTCCGTCGAATGGGCGCAGCCGTCCGTCCCGCACGTCGCCTAGCGTTTGTTCGTGATCAATCATCCGGCCGGTCCGCCGCCCGCACAGCCGAGCCTCGACCTCGACGACGGCAGTCCGCCCCGGCCCGGGCGGAGCCTGACCCCGCTGCCCGCCCGCCGCCGCTCCCGGCTGCGTGCCCGCCCCGAACTGGCCCGGCTGGTCGTCCTGCTGGCCGCGTTCGTCTGCGCGGCCTGCGGGCTCGTCTACGAGCTCGAACTCGTCGCCCTCGGCGACTATCTGCTCGGGGACTCGGTCACCCAAACCTCGGTCGTGCTCTCCGTCATGGTGTTCGCGATGGGCCTCGGCTCGCTGCTCGCCAAACGGTTCACCTGCCGGCCGGCCACCGCCTTCGCCCTGGTCGAATGCGCGCTCGCGCTCACCGGCGGCCTCTCCGTCCTGGCGATCTACTCCTGCTGGGCCTGGATCGGCCACCACCAGGCCGTGATGGTCGGGCTGACCTGCCTCATCGGCGTCCTCATCGGCGCCGAGATCCCGCTGCTGATGACCCTCATCCAGCGGATCCGCCGGGAGGACGCCGGCCACGCCGCCGCCGACCTGTTCGCCGCGGACTACGTCGGCGCGCTGATCGGCGGACTCGCCTTCCCGTTCCTCATCCTTCCGCTGCTCGGCCCCGGCAGCGGCGCGCTGCTCACCGGCGCGGTCAACGCCGTCGCCGGGGCCGCGGTGGTGCTCTGGCTCTTCCGCGAGGAACCGGCGCCCCGGGTGCGGCTGCTGCTCTGGGGCGGCTGCGGGCTCGTCCTCGCGCTGCTCGCCGCGGCCGCCGTCTGGTCCGACGCGGTCGAACGCGCCGCCCGGCAGGCCCTGTACGGCGGGCAGGTCCGCTCCGTCAGCCAGGGCCGGTACCAGGAGATCGTGCTCACCGGCCCCGCCGAGGGCCCGCTGCGGCTCTACCTCGACGGCCGGCTCGCGGTCTGCGGACCCGACGAGTACCGGGGCAGCGAGGGCCTCGTCCACCCGGCGATGGCCGCCGGGCCGGACGCCCGGGTGCTGCTGCTCGGCGGCGGCGACGGGCTGGCCCTGCGGGAGGTGCTGCGGCACCGCGGGGTGCGCTCCGTGCTGCTGGTCGACCGCGACCCGGCGCTCCCCCGGCTCGCCCGCACCGACCCCGGCCTCGCCGCGCTCTCCGGCCGCTCGCTGGACGACCCCCGGGTCCGCACCGTCCAGGCCGACCCGCTGGAGTGGCTGCGCACCGTCCGCCCCGCCCCCGGCGAGTCCTTCGACGTCGTCCTCGCCGACCTGCCCGCGCCCGCCGACGGCGGTCCGGTGACCTTCCACTCCCAGGAGTTCTACGGCCTCACCACCCGGCTGCTCGCCCCCGGCGGGCGGCTCGCCGCCCGCGCCGGCGACGAGCAGCACGGGCGGCAGGGCCTGTGGCAGGCCGAGTCGGGACTGCGGGCCGCCGGGCTGCGGACCGTGCCGTACGCGGTCGCCGGCAGCGCGACCGCCAGCTGCCGTCCGGGGCCGGAGGGCAGCCAGAGCTTCCTGCTCGCAGCGGCCGCCCAACCGCCGCTCACCCTCTCCCCCGACGCCCCGCCGCCCCGCGCCCTCACCGCGGACGACCTGCGCGCCTCCGCCGCCCGCCTCACCGCCCTCCGCCCCCTCCACCCACCCGCCGCCCTCACCCTCCTCGGCCCCCACTGACGCGGGAGGGTGCGGGCCGCCCCCATCGGCGGATCGGGGGCGGGTCGGCGGAGGCCGGTAGGGGACAGGGCGGGGCCGGAAGGGGGTTCGGTCGGTAGGCTCCGTGGCATGGAGCATGAGGTTGTCGTCCCGATCCCGGCCGGGCAGGTCCGGCAGGCCCTGCAGGATCCGGCGCTGCTGGCGCGTTCCGTGCCGGGGCTGAGTACCGAACCGGCTGCCGTCGGCAGTGGCGGGGCGGAGGAGATCAGCGGGCGGTTGAAGCTGCGGATCGGCGCCTCCACCATCACGTACAAGGGCGTGCTCTCACTGATCGAGGGCCGCGAGGGCGTGCTGACCGCGTTCGCCGAGGGGCAGGAGGCGCGCGGCAGCGGCGAGGCCACCGCGACCGTCCGGATCAGCGTCACCGAGGGCGCCGGGGAGGGGACCGCGGTGGTCCGCTTCACCGGTGACCTGAGCGCCACCGGGCGGCTCACCGAGTTCGACGGGGAGACGCTCGCTGCGGCCGGCCGCCGGTTGCTGGACCGTTTCACCGCCGCCCTGACCTCCCTGGACGACGAGGCCGACACCGGGGCCGACACCGACGCCCAGGGCGACGGCGAGGGCGAGGGCGACCAGGACGCCACCGCGGCGGAGCAGGACACCGCCGGGGAGGCCACCGTGGTGTTCCTGGAGAACCGCCAGGAGGACCGCGAGGACGAGCCCGGCGACGACCTCGACGACGACCTCTCCGACCTCATCGCCTTCTCCGACGCCGACGCCGAGCGCTTCGGCCTCCCGCTCGGGAACGCCGACGAGGACGCCGACGACGTCGACGAGCCCGCCGCGGCCGCCGGAGCCGAGGAGCCCGCCGCCGCGGCCGAGGACGAGGTGTCCGCCGAACTCCCCGCCGAGCTGCCGTTCGGCTACGAGCAGGAGCCGGTGCTCGGCGGCCCGGTGCGCCGCAGCATCGTCGGCCGCTCCGCCGAGGAGGTCGACCACGCCCCGCCGCGCGGCCCGTACGCGCCCGCCCTGCCGGCCCGCAGCGCCCGGGCCCGGGCGGCCACCCGCTGGGGCGGGGACGCCGGCGGCATCGTGGTGCCGGGAACCGGCGGCCGCAGCGCGGTGCCGTGGGTGATCGCCGGCGGCGGGGTGGCCCTGCTGGGCGGCGCGGTGGTGCTGGTCAGGGCCCTGCGGCGGCGCTAGCGTCCCGTTCACCCCCTAGACTGGACGCTCATGAGCAACGACCGCGACGCCCTGCTGGCACAGATCAAGGACAAGGCCGTCGTCCACGGCAAGGTCACCCTCTCCTCCGGCAAGGAGGCCGACTACTACGTCGACCTGCGCCGGATCACGCTGGACGGCCAGGCCGCTCCGCTGGTCGGCCGGGTGATGCTGGACGCCACCGCCCACCTGGAGTACGACGCCGTCGGCGGACTGACCCTGGGCGCCGACCCGGTCGCCGCCGCGATGCTGCACGCCGCCGCCGCGCGCGGCCGTGAGCTGGACGCGTTCGTGGTCCGCAAGGCCGGCAAGGCGCACGGTCTGCAGCGCCGGATCGAGGGCCCGGAGGTCAAGGGCCGCCGGGTGCTGGCCGTCGAGGACACCTCCACCACCGGCGGCTCGGTGCTGACCGCCGTCGAGGCGCTGCGCGAGGCGGGCGCCGAGGTGGTCGGCGTCGCGGTGATCGTCGAGCGTGGCGGCGCCGCCGCGGTCGAGGCCCAGGGCCTGCCGTACGTCACCGCGTACACCCTGGAGGACCTGGGCCTCTGAGCCCGCTCCTCCTCCCCCGCACAGCGAACGGCCGGGGCCGGTGTGTTTCACGTGAAACACACCGGCCCCGGCCGGGGGGCGGTCCGGGGGCCGGCGGAGCCGCGGCCGGGCCGGCCCCCGCCCCGGCTCGGGGGGGGGGTGTTTTGAACACCTAAAACCACCCCGCCCCCGGCCGTTGTGCGGAACGGGGACGGGCTCAGTCGCGCCGGTGCCGACCGCCGCCGGCCTGGACGGCCTCGCCGCCCTCGGCGGCCTGCGCGCCACCGGCCTTCTTCTTCTTGCGCTCGCGCAGCACCTCGAAGATCATCGGCGAGATCGAGAGCAGCACGATCAGCAGCACCGCCGGGATCAGGTACTTGTCGATCACCGGGGCGAGCGCGTCACCGAAGAAGTAGCCGATCAGCAGCATCGACTCGGTCCACAGCACGCCGCCGACCACGTTCCAGAGGAAGAAGGTCTTGGCCGGCATGTCCAGGGTGCCCGCGACCGGATTCAGGAAGGTCCGCACGATCGGCATGAAGCGGGCGAGCACGACGGCCTTGCCGGGGCCGAAGCGGTTGAAGTACTCCTCGGCCTTCAGCACGTACTCGCGCTTGAAGATCTTCGATTCCGGCTTGTCGAACATCCTCGGTCCGACCTTCACGCCGATCTGGTGCCCGAGCTGGGCGCCGGCGATGGCCGCGATCGGGGCTCCGATCAACAGGGTCGCGAGCGGAAGCCGCGCACCGTCGCCGAGCACCGACGAGGCGGCGCTGGAGGAGGCCACGCCGGCGATGATGAGCAGCGAGTCACCCGGGAAGAAGAACCCGACCAGGAGGCCGGTCTCCGCGAAGATGATCGCGATCAGCCCGATGGCACCGAGGGACGAGATCAGTGATTTGGCGTCGAGCAGATTGACGGCCAGCTGGTTGTAGTCCACACGGCGCAGGATAGCGGTCCCGTCTTTTCCGGGGCTTCGCCCCCGGGGTCGAGCGCGCGCTCATCCTTTCGTCGCACCTCCTCTCCGACCCCCCGGGGAGCGCGGCGGGCCCGCCGTCCCGACAGGCGGGCCGCATGGTGGAGCCGGTAGGCATTCTGGGAAGATGGCACCGGCGTCCGGCCCGCAGTGGCGAACACCCTCATCGCCGCACCGCGGCCGCTGCCTCGAACCTTGGTACCGGTCCGCCGCACCGCAGAGCCGCGCACCGGCCCCGGTACCCCGGAGTCGTCACCAGGCGTACACAGCGTCGGACAGCACCGTCCGTGCGCCGCACACCCGACAGGAGCGGATTCGCATGCCCATCGCAACTCCCGAGGTCTACAACGAGATGCTGGACCGGGCCAAGGCGGGCAAGTTCGCCTACCCGGCGATCAACGTGACCTCGTCGCAGACCCTGCACGCCGCGCTCCGCGGCTTCGCCGAGGCCGAGAGTGACGGCATCATCCAGATCTCGACCGGCGGCGCGGAGTTCCTGGGCGGCCAGCACAACAAGGACATGGTGACCGGCGCCGTCGCGCTCGCCGAGTTCGCGCACATCGTCGCCGCCAAGTACGACGTCACCGTCGCGCTGCACACCGACCACTGCCCGAAGGACAAGCTGGACGGCTACGTCCGCCCGCTGCTGGCGGTCTCCGCCGAGCGCGTGGCCAAGGGCCAGAACCCGCTCTTCCAGTCGCACATGTGGGACGGCTCCGCCGAGACCCTGAGCGACAACCTGGCGATCGCCCAGGAGCTGCTCGCCCAGGCCGCCGCCGCCAAGATCATCCTTGAGGTCGAGATCACCCCGACCGGCGGCGAGGAGGACGGTGTCACGCACGAGATCAACGACGAGCTGTACACCACCGTCAACGACGCCGTCCGCACCGCCGAGGCGCTGGGCCTGGGCGAGAAGGGCCGCTACCTGCTGGCCGCCTCCTTCGGCAACGTGCACGGTGTCTACAAGCCGGGCAACGTCGTGCTGAAGCCGGAGCTGCTGCGCGAGCTGCAGGACGCGATCGGCAAGCAGTACGGCAAGACCGACCCGTTCGACTTCGTCTTCCACGGCGGCTCCGGCTCCAGCGCCGAGGAGATCGCCACCGCGCTGGAGAACGGCGTCGTGAAGATGAACCTGGACACCGACACCCAGTACGCCTTCACCCGCCCGGTGGCCGGCCACATGTTCGCCAACTACGACGGCGTGCTGAAGGTCGACGGCGAGGTCGGCAAGAAGAACACCTACGACCCGCGCACCTGGGGCAAGCTGGCCGAGGCCGGCATGGCCGCCCGCGTGCTCGAGGCCGCCCAGCAGCTGCGCTCGGCCGGCAACCGCCTGAAGTGAGGCCCGCACCTCGAACGAGGTGAACGAGGTCCTGCGTCCGTGCCCCCCGGTGGTTCACTGGGGGGCATGACCATTCACGAGAACCTCCTCGGGGGTCCGCCCCCGACGCACCTGCCCGCCGAGCCCGCTCCGCTGGAGCTGCTGGCCGGCGGCGCCTCCCCGGCCGAGGTCGCGGCGAAGTTCCCGACCTCCTCGTTGGCCTGGGCACAGCTCGCCGACGACGCCTACACGGCCGGCCGGGTCGTGGAGTCCTACGCCTACGCCCGCACCGGCTACCACCGCGGGCTGGACGCGCTGCGGCGCAGCGGCTGGAAGGGCCACGGCCCGGTGCCGTGGGAGCACGAGCCGAACCGCGGCTTCCTGCGGGCACTGCACGCGCTCGGCCGGGCCGCCGCCGCGATCGAGGAGAAGGAGGAGGCGGAGCGCTGCCAGCAGTTCCTGCGGGACAGCTCGCCGACCGCCGCCGCCACGCTGGGCTGACCCCCGGCCCCGGTGGCCGGACCGCCGCCGACGCCGTCCCCGGTGCCCCCGACGGGCAGCCGGGGACGGCGTCGGCCGTTCCGCACGACCCGGGGTCCGTGGACATCCACCGCTCCGCCGTGCCAGGGTGAACCCGCGAGGGGGCGCGCACATCGGTTCGAGGGTTCGCGACCCCACCGGTCGACAGAGAGCCCCCAGCGTGCCCGCACCCAGACCCGCCCGCCGGCCCCGTACCGCGGCCTCCCCGCGCCGCCGGCGCCCGTCGCGCCGCCGGCTCGGGCCCGGCATGCTCACCGCCCTGGTCACCGCGGTGGCGATCCTCGGCGGCACCCTCTTCGTGCTGAACCACCCGGACGTGCTGCCCGACGCCGACCGGACCGCCCGGGCCCGGATCGCCCCGCCCGAGGGCGCCCCGGCACCGACCAGCGCCGCCCCGCCGCCGTCCTCGGCCCCGCCCGCGGCCCCGACGACCCCGGCCGCCACGACCCCCGCGCCGACGTCCCCCGGCCCCTCCCCCACCCCGCAGCCGAGCGGCTCGCAGAGCGCCCCCGCCCAGGGCACCGGTGCCTTCACCCTCGCCCGGGGCTCCGCCGACCCGGTCGGCCAGGGCCGGATCCGCCGCTACCGGGTCGAGGTCGAGAACGGCATCGGCATCGACGCCGCCGCCTCCGCCACCCAGATCCAGGGCATCCTGGCCGACCGGCGCGGCTGGACCAACGACCGGAGGAACGGCTTCCAGCTGGTCGCCGACGGCGACTACGACTTCACCGTGAAGATCGCCTCCCCCGCCACCGTCGACCGGATCTGCGGCGCCGCCGGGCTCGACACCCGCGGTGAGGTGAACTGCAACGTCGGCAACCAGGTGCTGGTCAACGTCAAGCGCTGGACCACCGGCTCACCCCAGTTCGACGGCCCGATCGACGAGTACCGGGCCCTGGTGGTCAACCACGAGGTCGGCCACCGGATCGGCCACGGCCACGAGTCCTGCCCCGGCCCTGGCAAGCCGGCGCCCGCGATGATGCAGCAGATCTACGGTCTCAAGGGCTGCAAGCCCAACGCCTGGCCGTACGGCACCGACGGCCGCTACCTGGGCGGACCGTCGGTGCCCTGAACCGGCCCGGGCGTCCGGGCTCAGCCGAGCAGGGGCAGGTGGGCCCGCAGGTCGCTGCGCTCGCCGCTCGCGGACAGCGCGGCGGCCTCGGCGGCGTCCGCCCAGCCGGTGCGGCCGGTGGCCAGCCGGATCCAGGTCAGCGGGTCGGTCTCGACCACGTTCGGCGGGGTGCCCCGGGTGTGCCGCGGCCCCTCGACGGCCTGCACCACCGCGTACGGCGGCACCCGCAGCTCGACCGCGCCGCCGGGCACCCGCTCGGCGAAGGCGTCGGCGAGCATCCGGGTGACGGCGGCCACCGCCTGCCGGTCGTGCGGGAAGGGTTCGGGGCCGAGCGCCTCGGCCAGGTCGTCGGCGTGCACCACCGTCTCGACCAGCCGGGTCACCAGGAACTCGGTGAGCAGCATCGAGCCGAGCCGGATCTCGAACCGCCGGGCCGGATCGGCCGTCCCGGGCCGCGCCAGGGCGGCCAGCAGCGCCTCCACGGCCCGGTCGAAGGCCGCCGCCACCGAGGCCGGGTCACCCGCGAACTCCTCCGCCGTCCGCGCCCTGGCCTGCTCGTCGAGCAGCGGGGCGATCGCGCCGACCCGGGCGGTCCACTGCGGCAGGTCCAGCGGCGGCCGGCCCTCCAGCGGGTCGTCGAGGTGCGCGGGCAGCCAGGCGATCTGGACGGCGAGGTGCGCCAGCAGCTCGCGCACCCGCCACTCCCCCAGCCGGGTCGGGCGGTCCAGCTCGGCGGCCGTCAGCCGGTGGACGGCGGCGCGCAGGGCCTCGCTCTGCGCCGACAGCGCGGCCCGCACCTTGGCGGGCTGGTAGGTACGGGACTTGGCAGGCATGGCCCCCAACATACGCCCGGGGGCGGACGGTTCCGCTCGGAACCGTCCGCCCCCGGGGGACGTGCTCGGGCACTCAGCCCAGCAGGGCCTCGATGACGCCGGTGTGGGCGTCCTTCAGCTCCGCCAGCGAGACGCTGAACTGGTCCTGGACGTCCAGGGCGTCACCGTCGACCACACCGATCCGGGTGGCCGGCAGGCCCCGCGCGGTGCACATGTCGTTGAACCGGAGCTCCTCGCTGCGCGGCACCGCCACGACGGCGCGGCCGGCCGACTCGGAGAACAGGAACACGAACGGGTCGATGCCCTCGGGCACGACGATCCGCGCGCCGCGGCCGCCCTTGAGGCAGCTCTCCACCAGGGCCTGGCCCAGGCCGCCGTCGGACAGGTCGTGCGCGGCGTCGATCATGCCGTCGCGCGAGCCGGAGATCAGGATCTCGCCGAGCAGCCGCTCGCGCTCCAGGTCGACCTTGGGCGGCAGGCCGCCCAGGTGCTCGTGGACCGCCTGCGACCAGGCCGAGCCGCCCAGCTCGTCCGCGGTGTCGCCGAGCAGGTAGAGCAGCTGCCCCTCCTCGGCGAAGGCCACCGGGGTGCGGCGGGTGACGTCGTCGATGACGCCGAGCACCGCGACCACCGGGGTCGGGTGGATGGCGACCTCGCCGGTCTGGTTGTACAGCGAGACGTTGCCGCCGGTCACCGGGGTGCCGAGGGTCAGGCAGGCGTCGGCCAGACCGCGGGTGGCCTCGGCGAACTGCCACATCACGTCCGGGTCCTCGGGGGAGCCGAAGTTGAGGCAGTCGGAGACCGCGAGCGGCTTGGCACCGCCGGCCGCGACGTTGCGGTACGCCTCGGCGAGGGCCAGCTGGGCACCGGTGTACGGGTCCAGCTTGGTGAAGCGGCCGTTGCCGTCGGTGGCGACCGAGACGCCGAGGTTGGTCTCGTCGTCGATCCGGATCATGCCCGAGTCCTCGCCGTGCGAGAGCACGGTGTTGCCGAGCACGTAGCGGTCGTACTGGTCGGTGATCCAGGACTTGGAGGCCTGGTTCGGGTGCGAGGCGACCTTCAGCAGGTCGGCCTTGAGGCCCTCACCGGTGGTCGGGCGGGCCAGCCGCTCGGCGGTCGGGGCGTCGGCCTGCAGCGCGTCCTGCCAGCTCGGGCGGGCGTACGGACGCTGGTAGGTCGGGCCCTCGTGGGCGACGGTGCGCGGCGGCACGTCCACCACGAGCTCGCCCTGCCAGAAGATCTCCAGCCGCTCGCCGTCGGTGACCTCACCGATGACGTTGGCGATGACGTCCCACTTCTCGCAGATCTCCAGAAAGCGGGCGACCTTCTCGGGCTCGACGATGGCGCACATGCGCTCCTGCGACTCGCTCATGAGGATCTCCTCCGGCGAGAGCGTGTGGTCGCGCAGGTGCACGGTGTCGAGGTCGATCCGCATGCCGCCGGAGCCGGCCGAGGCCAGCTCGGAGGTGGCGCAGGACAGACCGGCGCCGCCGAGGTCCTGGATGCCCTTGACGAGCTTCTCGCGGAAGATCTCCAGGGTGCACTCGATGAGGAGCTTCTCCTGGAACGGGTCGCCGACCTGGACCGCCGGGCGCTTGGCCGGCTTGCTGTCGTCGAAGGTCTCGGAGGCGAGCACCGAGACGCCGCCGATGCCGTCGCCGCCGGTGCGGGCTCCGTACAGGATGACCTTGTTGCCGGCGCCGGAGGCCTGCGCGAGGTGGATGTCCTCGTGCTTCATGACGCCCACGCACAGCGCGTTGACCAGCGGGTTGCCCTGGTAGCAGGAGTCGAAGACGACCTCGCCGCCGATGTTCGGCAGGCCCAGGCAGTTGCCGTAGCCGCCGATGCCCGCGACGATCCCGGGCAGCACGCGCCGGGTGTCCGGGTGGTCGGCCGCGCCGAACCGCAGCGGGTCCATCACGGCGACCGGGCGGGCGCCCATCGCCAGGATGTCGCGGACGATGCCGCCGATGCCGGTGGCCGCGCCCTGGTAGGGCTCGATGTACGACGGGTGGTTGTGCGACTCGACCTTGAAGGTGACCGCGTAACCCTGGCCGACGTCGACCACACCGGCGTTCTCGCCGATGCCGACGAGCATCGCGTCCGTCTCGGGCTTCTTCTCGCCGAACTGCTTCAGGTGGACCTTGGAGCTCTTGTACGAACAGTGCTCGGACCACATGACCGAGTACATCGCGAGTTCCGCGCCGGTCGGGCGGCGGCCGAGAATCTCCCGGATGCGCGCGTACTCGTCCTGCTTGAGGCCGAGCTCGGCCCACGGCTGGGCGGCGTCCGGGGTCTGCTCGGCGTTCTTGACGGTGTCGAGGCTCATCAGGCGTTCACCAGCTGCTTCAGGACGGAAGTGAAGAAGCCCAGGCCCTCGGTGGTGGGACCGGTGAGCGGCTCCACGGCGTGCTCGGGGTGCGGCATCAGGCCCACGACATTGCCGGCCGCGTTGGTGATGCCGGCGATGTCGCGGTACGAACCGTTGGGGTTGACGTCGAGGTAACGGGCGACCACCCGGCCCTCGGCCTCCAGCTCGTCCAGGACGTGCTCGTCGGCGACGAAGCGGCCCTCGCCGTTCTTCAGCGGCACGACGATTTCCTGGCCGACCGCGTAATCGCGGGTCCAGGCGGTGCCGTTGTTCTCGATCCGCAGCTTCTGGTCGCGGCAGATGAAGTGCAGCGAGTCGTTGCGGGTGAGCGCGCCGGGCAGCAGGTGCGATTCGCACAGCACCTGGAAGCCGTTGCAGATACCGAGAACCGGCATTCCCGCCCTGGCCTGCTCGATGATGGTGTCCATCACCGGCGAGAAGCGGGAGATCGCGCCGCAGCGCAGATAGTCGCCGTAACTGAATCCGCCCGGCAGGACGACGGCGTCGACCTGGTGGAGATCCTTGTCACGGTGCCAGAGGGCGACCGGCTCGGCGCCGGCGAGGCGGACCGCGCGCTGGGCGTCGCGGTCGTCGAGGGAGCCGGGGAAAGTGACGACGCCGACGCGGGTGGTCACTTGCCCTCCTCCTCGACGCGGACCGTGAAGTCCTCGATCACGGTGTTGGCGAGAAAGGTCTCGGCGGCTTCGCGGATGCGGGCGAGCGCGGCGTCGTCGACCGGGCCCTCCAGCTCCAGCTCGAAACGCTTGCCCTGGCGGACGTCGGCGATCCCGGTGAATCCGAGACGGGGCAGTGCGCGCTGCACCGCCTGTCCCTGGGGGTCGAGGATCTCCGGCTTGAGCATGACGTCGACTACGACGCGTGCCACTGGCACTCCCGGTGGTGTCTTCGTGAGGCGGGGGAACTCCAGACTACAAGGGGTTTCGGGCGGGATTGCTGGCCGGGCGTAGTGACGCGCGTAGACTCACGACCCTTACGCCGCAAGGCCTCCATCGGCCCGGAACCCCCCGCCGCACGCCCCTTTTCGACGGATTCCACGGCCGCCGCGGGAACGGCCGAAGAGCACCCGAATACCGGCACTCCGGACAGATCGGCCAGCCGAGTGCACCCGGTATCCGGCACCCCGGCGAAGACACGTGAATATCCGGAAAAGAAAGCCGGACTCTTCGATTTCTCCCCGCTTCGGGTGCAGAATAGGGCCACCTGCCGCGGTGAGTGCTGCGTATCCGGCACGGCCATCCGGCCTGCCCGTATGCACTTGCGCGAGGGGTGCACATCAGGCCCGGGAGCGCACCCGCGCCCTTGTCGGCCGAATTGCCCGAGAGGATTGACACCCATGGCTCAGCGTGTAGTTGTCACGCTCTCCGACGACCTGGACGGCGGCGCCGCCGCGGAAACCGTCCACTTCGGCGTGGACGGGAAGTCGTACGAGATCGATTTGTCCGTGGACAACGCGGAAAAGCTGCGGAAGGCCCTCGCCCCGTTCGTCGCCGCCGGCCGCCGCCAGAGCCGTACCGGGAAGTCCTTCCGCCGTACCGCCCTCACCCCTGACCCGGCCGCCGTGCGCGCCTGGGCCCAGTCCCGCGGCATGGAGCTGCCGGCCCGCGGCCGCATCCCGAAGCACGTGTACGAGGCGTTCGCCGAGGAGAACTGAACTCCCGCGGTCACCGGTCGTCCCGTCCGCCCGCGGAGGGCGGGACGACCACCCCTTCGGATGCTGTAGAGTATTCCTCGTCGCCGCAACGGAGAGATCCGAAGAGGCGGCCGGTGCCCCACAAGGCACCGTGCGGACGTGGCTCAGTTGGTAGAGCATCACCTTGCCAAGGTGAGGGTCGCGAGTTCGAATCTCGTCGTCCGCTCGCAGTGCGCGAGCACAGCACAATTACATAGTTCAACCCCTGCGGACGTGGCTCAGTTGGTAGAGCATCACCTTGCCAAGGTGAGGGTCGCGAGTTCGAATCTCGTCGTCCGCTCCAGTACGAAGGGCCCTCTCGATCGAGAGGGCCCTTCGGCGTTCCAGGTCGGAGCTCAGATTCCGGACGGGACCAGGCCCATACCGCCCTCGTCGATGAGCGAGGTGAGGGCGTCACCGTAGTGCTCCAGCTCTGCGTCCCATCTCACATACGTCGCGAAGTCATGGGCATGTGTGAGCATCCTCAGGACCGCCGCCTGCCCCACGGCCTCCCCCTCCCCCGTCAGCTTCCCGTACCCCTCCAGCAGAGCCGCGGAAAGCCGGTCCTCGGCCGCCGACCGGGGAGTCCCCCCCGTTACCGCGCGCGACCTGAAGATCCTGAGCTCGGCGAGTTCGCCGAGCAGCCAGCCGACGTCGAAACCCCGGGGCCCGCGGGCGTGGTCCTCCCCCGTCAGCAGTGCGGAGCGCCGGCCGCCGCCACCCAGTACGGTCGTCCCCGAACCCGGAGCACCGTGCAGGAAGACGTCCGACGCCTCCCCGCCGGCCAGTCGGTCGCACCAGGTCCGCACCCGCTGCCACCGCGCGGTCCCCAGCCGCCGCCGCATGAACACGTGGAGCTCCCGGGCAGCGCCCGGGCCGTTCCCCCGGTCCATCCAAGCCGCCAGTCGCGCCGGGCCGGGCGGCCCAGGAGCGGCGAGCAGCGGGTCGACCTCGGCATGGAGCCGACGCAGCGCCCCACCCACTCCGCGGAGCACCGGGACGAGGCCACGATGGTCCGCCTCCGTCCGCGCGGTCAGCACCATCCGCACCAACGGGACCTCACCGGTGACCTCGTACCCGAGCACTCCCGACGTGGTGGTCCGTGGCAGCACGAGAGCGACCTCCCCGGCCGCCATCGCGGTGATCGCCGTTCGGATCTCGTCAGAGGGTCCGACCAGCGCCGACCCCCGAAGCGGCCCGGCACGTCGGATCCATAGATAGCCCTGATCCGTCCGGTGGATCGTGGTCCGCAGGAACCCCGTTCCGAACTCCTGAACCATGTCGCCGGTCACTGCCGTCTCCCGCACGCGTTCCTCCCATACTGCGCCGGTTGCCGACCGCACATCCTGCCGCAGCGTCGCGAACGGCAGCGGTCCCACATCGCCCCGGAGGCCGGGTAAGTAGTGCGGCCACGGCAAAGGCGCAGCTCAGGGCTGGTTCAGCAACAAACAACCCCCAGCTTTGGCTGCCCGCTCTCCGCTAATAATCGAAGCGCGGGCACCGGACGGCCTGCAGAGGGCCGACCCCGCCTTCCCTTCAGGAGGACGCATGGAGATCAACACCACCGAGGAACTGATCGCCGGCTACGCCGCTTACACCGACGCCGAGGAGTTCGGCGCCAGCGCGGCCGACGAGGCCCCCGCCACCACGCCGATCTGCACGGTGACGCCGACCGTGGTGGAGACCTACTACTTCGGTTGCTGACCAACCGCTCACCATGCCGGGTGCCTGCCGACCAGCGGCAGGCACCCGGACCTGTGCTCGCGCCTGGCGCCCCCTTGGCGAGCTGATGAAAGGACCTTCATGTCTGCGGCGGATCAGGACCGCGTACCGGGCGGCGCCGGCGCCTCCGGAGCACCGGCCTTCGGCGCTCGGCGGCTGCTACTGGTCGGCAGCGGCGCACTCGGGGCGGCTTCGCTCCCGTTCTGGATCAACTGGCTGCGCCTGTCCTACCCTGATCTGGACCTGCGGGTGGTGCTGACCCGGGCAGCCGAGCGCTTCGTCACGCGGAACGCGCTGACGCCGATCCTGGGCCGCGAGGTGCTACAGGACGTCTGGTCGGAGGAGCCGGAAGCGTCTCCCCTCCACGTCGACCTGGCGCAGTGGCCCGACGCGATCGCCGTGTACCCGGCGAGCCTTCACTACATCGCCCGGCTGTCGATCGGCCTGCCCGACACGCCTTCCCAGATGGCGCTGCAGACCACCCGGGCTCCCCTCGTGATCGCCCCGGCGCTTCCCCCGGACGCGGTGACCTCACCGGTCTACCTGAAGCACCTGGCAGAGCTGCAGAGCCGTGCCAACATCGTCATGGTGCCTCCGCACAAGGGCCTGAGCGTGAGCAGCCGGCAGCTGGACGGCTCGCCCGCGGCCCCGCTCACCGAGGTGATCGAGTCGCTGGAAAGGCTGCGGACGAACGGGCAGGCGCAGGGCTGACAGGAAGTCCCGGTCTCTCGGGGCCGGGGGTTTCCTGTCAGGCCAGGACCATGTCAAGGTGCTCGCCGAGTGGCCCCGCGAGCAACCGGGCGTCACCCAGCACGACACCGGTGAAGGCGGCCGATGCGAACATCTGCTCGGCCGACTCCCGCACCTGCCGTCCGGTCACGGCTCGGACCTCGTCCGCGAACGAAGCCAGCCACTGCGGGGACAGGCCGACACCGACCGTGGTGGACACCGCCGCGGCCAGCCGGACCTGCGAGGACATCGCGAGCGCACTCGCTCCGAGCAGGTAGTCCCTGGCCCGCCGCAGTTCGTCGTCGGTGACCGGCTCGGTGGCCATCCTCCGCAGTTCGGCCCGGATCTCCGCGACCGCCGAGGCCGTGGTGTCCGTGGAGGTGTCGGCGCTCACCGCGATCACCATGGTGTCCAGGATGTCGTCGAAGCGGGAACCCGCCCAGTAGGCGTACCCCCCACGCTCACGGATGTTGGACAGCAGACGTGAGGAGAAGGAACCGCCGAACACCACGTTCGCCAGGCTGAGTGCGGCGAAACCCGGATCCGTCCGGGGAAGGGCCGGTGCCACGAGCCTGATCAGCGACTGGACGGCCCCGGGCCGGTCCACCAGCCGCACCGGCCGTTGCCAGAGTTCCGGTGCCCTCGGCACCACGGCCTCGACCGGCTCGCGCGACCGCCACTGGCCCAGCCGTGCGGCCAGCAGCGCCACGGTCCGCTCGGGATCGAGGTCCCCCACCAGGACCAGCTGCGCCCCCGCCGAAACCACACCGGCCCGGTGCAGGGACCGCACGCCGTCGGCGGTCACCGACGCCACCGCAGCCTCGGCCGGGATGAGCCGCGAGCCGGGTGAGTCCCCCCGGCAGTGCACGCGCAGCGCCTCCGCGACCACGGTGCTCGGGCGGGCCCGCAGCAGCGGCAGCCGTTCGGCCAGCCGTCTCCGGGCCCGGTCGACCTCCGCTTCGGCGTGCGACGCGCCCGTGAGGGCGTCCGCCAGAACTCCGACCAGGGTCTCCAGCGCCGCCGAGGGCCCGGACCCGGAGATCTCGAACCGGTCGGACCTGCGCACCGCGCGCAGTGAGCAGCCGGCCCGAGCCAGCTCGGTGTCCACGTCGTCCTGCCCACGACCGGGGCTCCCCCGGAGCAGTGTGGTGGCCAGGACCTCCGCGGTGGCCGCGTCGTTCTGCGTGGCGCAGAGGAAGGGGATGCGGAGGACGAGCTCGATCATGGGCACGGACGGGCTGCGCAGGCAGATCACCCGCAGGCCGTCGGGCAGGACGGCGTCAGCCGTCTCCGGCAGCCGGAAGGCTCGGTGGACTCCCAGCGGAGGGAGCTGACGGGGGACCTTCGTGGTGGGGCGCACGGGCGGTGCTCCTCAGGTGTGGACGGTACGGGGACCGGTCAGGAGGGTCAGCACGGCCCGGGAGTCGGGCCTCAGTCCGGCAGCGGCCTCGGCAACCTGCACGGGGGTGACCGCACGGAGCCGGTCCGGCAGTTCGTCCACCAGCTCGGCCCGTCCGTGCAACAGCTCGAACGCACCGACGGCTCGCGTCCGGGCGAGCAGGTCGTCGTTGCGGCGCAGGGAGGTCGCGGCCAGCCAGCCGGTCGCCCGGGCCAGTTCGTCCTCGCTCGGACCACGGGCGCCGAGGTCCGCCAGCGTGCCGTCCAGCACCTCGAGGATCCGGTCCGTCGGCGTGGTGGTCGGGTGCGTCACCGCGGTGACGAACGTGTCCGGGGCACGTGCCTCCAGCGGCCCGAAGAAGCCGCAGCTGGCACTCACGGCCACCGCCAGCCGCCCCTGGTGGATCAGTTGCCGCTTCAGGCGCGAGGACTCCCATCTGGTGAGCGTCGTGGCGAGCACCATGTGCGCGAGGTAGGAGTCCAGTTCGGTGCGTGGATCCGGCAGCCGGTACCCCACGGCGACCGCCGGCAGTGCCGCATGCGGATCCCGGCAGGTTCCCTCCCTCGTGGCGACCGGCCGGGGCTCATCGAGCCGCACGGGGACCGGCCGCACGCCGCCGGGCACATCGTCGAAGTGCCGCCGGACCAGTTCTTCGGCAGCCGGGACGTCGATGTCACCGACGACGGTCAGGAGGGCGTTGGCCGGAACGTAGTACTGGCCGAAGAACTGCTCGCACTCATCGACCGTGGTCTGCTCCAGATCGGAGAACTCCCCGTAGCCGTTGTGCGCGTTCGGGTGGGTCCGGTAGAGGATCCCGGGCAGTACCGTCCACGGGAAACCCCCGTACGGCCGGTTCAGCACGTTGCTCCTGATCTCCTCCTTGACGATCTCGGTCTGCATCCGCAGGCTCTCGGCCGTCAGCCGTGGACCGCGCATGCGGTCGGCCTCCAGGAACAGCACCTGCTCCAGTGCGGCCGAGGGCACGGCCTGGTAGTAGTCCGTGTAGTCGTGGTGGGTCGAACCACCGGCCGAACCGCCGGCCGCCTCGATCAGGGTCCCGTGCTCCATCCCCTGAACGTTTCCGCTGCCCTGGCTCATCAGGTGCTCGAAGAGGTGGGCGAACCCGGTCCGCCCCTCGGGCTCGGACCTGAACCCGACGTCGTAGTGGACGCTCACGCCAACGGCGGGGACCCCTCGAACCGGCCGGAGGACCACGCGGAGACCGTTGTCGAGTGAGAATCGGTGCAGTTGCAGCAAGGACATTCGTCAGCCGTTCTGAATCAACGTTCCCGGCCTGCGCCGGGCAACTCCACGCCGGATCCGCAGTTCGAAGTACGCCTCCCCCAGCGCAGCTTTCAGTTCCATGATCTCCTGGCGCAGCTGCCGCTCCCGCTGGACGGATCGCGAACTGTACCCCTCCAAGCCGGTACGACCACCGTCGATAAACTGCCTGCGCCAGTTCGCGATCGATTGCTCGGAGACCTTGGCACGACGAGCTGCCTGCGCCATCGACTCTGCACCCGAGAGCACTCTGAGAACGATCGCGACCTTCTGTTCGACCGGAATCACTGGCGGCCGCGCCATTATCCATCCCCTCTCGGACGACTTATCAACCCGCCAGGAAATTTTCATCAAGAACAGGGGAGTCAATATTTCTCGCCGGATCTGCCGGGTCGATATTGGCCTCCACGAAACGCGTGGCGACGAGCTCTTCGCGACTGCCCCCGCCCCCGGTCAGCGCGTGGCTGACCAGGGCCCCGGCCAGCACCCGCATGCGATGCTCGCCGAAGCTCAGCCCGCGCATCGCGGGCCTGCCGTCCTGCGGCTCCCAGGCGAACCCCACCCCGGGCGCCAGCCGCCGAGTGATCGGAGAGGAACCCGCTCCGACCCCGGCCAGCCCCTCCACCGCCGCGGCCACCACCGGCACCACGCGCCAGGCCCGGGGACCGAGGTAGACGACCAGGGCGTCGCGCCGGGGCAACAGCCTCCGGGTCGAAAGCACCTTGGCCCGGTAGGGCACCTCCGCCCCTTCCAGGGACGACAGGATCCGGCCCCAGGCCTCGACGGCGGCGTCCACGTCCTCCAGATGCACGTACACCCGGATCACCGGCCGGCTGTCCACGGCTCCACGGGATCCGTCGGCCAGGAAGAATCCGGTCGACAGGGCGGGCCGAGCAGCCGGCAGCATCACGTCGACCTGCGATCCCTCCGCGCCCTCCGGCTCGCCCATGAGCGCTGCCGCCGGAACCTTCAGCCGGAGGCCCCCGTGATTCATCACGTACGAACCGTCCGCCGGGGCGTGCAGCAGGGTCGCCCGCACCCTGGTACGCCGGTGCGGCATGGCGCGGCCGAACCGCGCTTCCAGCTCCGTGTCCCTGAGGGTCCGCGGGCGCTCGCCCTGCTCCGGGTCGCGGCCCGTGTGCAGCACCTCGTACAGGGTGGTGCTCAGCTGCCGCTGCAGCGCACGGGGGCTCTCGGCGGTCAGTTCGTGGGTGCCCACGACGGCCCGCAGGCCGTCCCCGGCCACCTCGACCCGGTGCAGGGCATCCGTCAGGGCCGACGAGATCACGTGCCCGGTTTCGGTCATACCAGACCCCCCAGTCCCAGGATGCTGATGAAGGCCGCGGGTTTCAGCAGGATGCTGCGGCCGATGCCCGCCGCACCGAGGTCCAGCGCGGAGGTCCGGCTCCGCTGAGTGGCCGATGCGATCATCCGTTCGATCAGGTGCCAACCCGCGTAGCGTGCCGCCCGCTCGGCCAGCCCCGCCTCCGGTTCACCCCGTACCTCGCGGTATCCGCGGCAGAACGCCGTGATCCGCGGCCGCAGTCGCTCCAACTCCCGTACCCCCTGGGCCACGACGGCTTCATGGGTGTAGACGTCGTCGCCCGGCTCTCCCTGCTCGGCGTCGAGGGCTTCGGGGATCGCCATCACCGCCCGGTACAGCCATTCGCCGGCGAAGCTCCCGATGTCCCGGGCCGGGTCGGCCAGCCGGAACTCCTCCCAGTCCGTGAGGTGCAGCACCTCGTCCACGACGAGGAACTGGTCCAGCCGGAGGTCGCAGTGACCCGGTCGCAGACCGGCGGACGCCTCGGCGGCTCGCAGTTCACGCAAGGCGGCGATCAGGGCCGCGTCCGACTGGAGCAGCGCCAAGGCCTTCAACTGCGCACCGCTGCTCTCGACCCACTGGCTCAGCGGGAGGGCGTCGAGGATGCTCTCCGGGGGCATGGGAGGCACGGAGTCGTCGATCTCGATCCCACCGACGTCGAGGCCGTGTACGCGTGCGATGCAGCGCCCGGCCTGCTCCGAGAGGTCCTCACCGAAGCCGCCGTCGAAGGCCAGGTCCGCCCCCGACCGGGCATTCTCCAGCCATTCGAAGGCGACCAGGAGCGAATCCCTGTCATAACCGAGAACGGCCGGGTACCGGAGTTCCGTCGAAATCGACTGGCCGGCGACCGCTTCCTCGAAGCTAAGCGCCCGGTCAAAACCCCTCGAGCTCGCCCCGCCGAATTCACCGTGCCGTTTGACGAATACCCGGGCCCCGGAGGACGTCAAGCCGGCCCAATTGTCGTTGCGCCCGCTTCGCGAGACGACCGCCCCGTCAAATTCCCCTAAACCTAAGTTCCCGAAAAGCTCCCCCACTTCCGGCACCCTGGACAACTCGACAGGCTCAAATCGACCGCGTACGTCCACCATCGCAGTGTAAGCATGGATTTAACACAGGGGCAAGGATGTTTGTATCCGGAGCGGCCGGAACCCGACGCCCGGAATAGGGGTTTTGTCCACGAATGCCAAAGAGAACCGCCTGCCGCAGCAGGGCTGCGACAGGCGGTGTCATTCCGCGGGTGTCAGGACCAGCTGAGGCCGGTCAGCCGCTCATAGGCCTCGACGTACTTGCCGCGGACCTTCTCGACCACCTCGGCGGGCAGCTGCGGCGGCGGCTGCTCGCTGCGGCGGTCCCAGCCGGAGGCCGGGGAGGTCAGCCAGTCGCGGACGATCTGCTTGTCGAAGGAGGGCTGCGAGCGGCCCGGCTCCCACGCGTCGGCCGGCCAGAACCGCGAGGAGTCCGGGGTCAGCACCTCGTCGCCGATCACCAGCTCGCCGTCCAGCAGACCGAACTCGAACTTGGTGTCGGCCAGGATGATGCCCCGCTCGCGGGCGATGTCCCGGGCCCGGGAGTAGACGGCCAGGGTGGTCTGGCGCAGCTGGGCCGCCAGCTCGGCGCCGATCCGGCGGGCCGTCTCCTCGTAGGGGACGTTCTCGTCGTGCTCGCCGACCTCGGCCTTGAGCGCCGGGGTGTAGATCGGGGCGGGCAGCTCGGAGCCGTCGTCCAGGCCCTCGGGCAGGGCGATGCCGCAGACGGTGCGGGAGGCGCGGTACTCCTCCAGGCCGGAGCCGGCCAGGTAGCCGCGGGCCACGCACTCGACCGGGACCATGTCCAGGCTGCGGCAGACCAGGGTGCGGCCCTTCCAGTCGGCCGGGGCGCCGGCCGGGACCTCGGTGGAGATCACGTGGTTGGGCACGATGTCCGCGATCCGCTCGAACCACCACAGCGAGAGCTGGGTGAGGATGCGGCCCTTGTCCGGGATCTCGTTGGGCAGCACCCAGTCGTAGGCGGAGGTGCGGTCGCTGGCGACCATCACGAGGTCACCCGACTCGGTGCGGTACAGGTCGCGCACCTTGCCGGTGTGCAGGTGGACCAGGCCGGGTACCTGGACCGGCTCGGGCTTGGTGACAAATCCGCTCAAGGTCGTCTCAGTCCTCAGGGGTCGTTCGCGGGCGGTGCGGCGCGAAAGGGGAGGTCACTGGGGTCGAGTCTGTCACGACCGCCCGGGCGGACCGGCCCGAGGGCCGCTCAGTCGTTCTTGCAGAGGCGGTCCAGCAGGTTGGCGGTGGCGCGCTGGATCCGCTCGTCGGTGAGCCCCGGACGGTCCAGCGCCGGCGACCAGGCGAAGGTGCCGGAGGCGAACACGTAGGCGCCGCTGGGTGCCCGGTAGAGCGAGGTCTCCTGGTAGCGGGTGCGCCCGGCCGGGTCCTGGTACGGGGAGTGGGCGAGCAGCACCCGTTCGGTGTGACCGGGCAGGGCGACCTTGGGGTAGTAGCGGTCCGCCTCGCCGGCCACCAGTCCGGGCAGCCCGTCGCCCTCGTGCAGGCCGGTGCCGGCCCAGAACCAGTGCGCGGTGTGCCGGGCGACCAGCGGGACGGCGGTGGCGACCCGGCCGGAGTACTGCAGGCCGAGCAGCCGCTGCTCCGGCTCGCCGGCGTCGCGCCACAGCGCGCTGGCGGCGCCGGGGGCCCCGGCGGCCGGGTCGTCGGGGCGGACCTTCTGGCGCTTGCGGCAGTTGAGCATCCGGTTGGGCTCGCCGGACGGGCCGGGGCTCAGCTCGACCCGCCAGTACATGGTGTTGGCGGAGAGGAAGACCAGCGAGGTGCCGCCGTCCCTGGCCCCTTCGGCGGCCCGGCGCATCGGTTCGGACCAGTACTCGTCGTGGCCGGGGAAGACCAGCGCCCGGTGCCGGGAGGCGTCGACCAGTCCGGCGTGCAGGTCGGTGGCGGTGGCGTAGGAGAGGTCGTAGCCGTAGCGCTCGGCCCAGCGGATGAAGTCGTAGGCGTGGCCGACGTGCAGCGGGAGCCCGGCGGTGGCGTGCGGGCGGTCGAAGGAGACGGTGACGGCCGCCTCGGTCTCGCCGACCAGCCGGCCGCCGTCCCAGGCGTGGTAGAGGCTGGCGCCGCTGCGGCCGTCCTCGGGGAAGAGGTTGTACGCCTGCCAGGTGACGTCCGGGACCACCAGCAGCAGTTCGGCGGCGCGGGTCTGGTCCTCGAAGTCCCGGACCGTGAAGGGGATGTGGCTGCGGTGCAGCATGTCGGCGGTGGTGAGCACGGCGACGTACGCGCCGGGCCGCCAGTGGTTCGGGATCTGCAGCCGCCAGGTGTGCCACCAGTGGTGGCAGGAGACGGTCCGGCCGGCCACCATCGGGGCCGGCTGGACCATGCCGGCGATCAGCGGGCTGGAGGTCATGTGGTGGGCGCCGTCGCCCGCGTAGTGGCCGATCCGGAAGACGTCGACGGTGAACTCGCGGGGCGGGTTGACGGTGACCCGCAGGTCCACCGAGCCGCCGGGGCGGACCACGCCGGCCGAGGCGAAGCCCTTGATCTGCTGTTCCTCGTCGTTGGCGCTCAGCGGGGTGCCGACCGCGGGCTTGCCGCGCACCCCGGCGGCCAGCGGACGCTGCCCGGGGGCGTCCACCGAGACGTACCAGGGGACGTCGCCCTCGGCGCCGGCGAGGTACTGGTCCGGGCTGCGCAGCCAGGGCAGCGGGCCCTGGCCGAAGGGGTCGGAGACGCTGTGCGCGTGCGTCCCGGACTCCCAGCGGCGGTTGGCTTCGGTCCCCACGCGCGCCCCTCCCAGGTGCACCTCCGCCGGGCTGGCATGTGCCTCCCGGATGTGCGTGCGGACTAATACACCACACCGTGCTGGCGCTGCGTCACCCTACGGTAGCAACTAGTGGCGGGAATCTTCCGGGCCGGCGGGCGGAGGGCCTCCGGCCTGCGAAGACCCGGGGCGGCCGGGTCGACCGGGGGCGCTCGCGCAGGGGCTGCGCGCCCCTCCCGGCGGTGCCGGTCAGAGCCGGACGGGCTTCTCCAGCCGGACGTCGGCGGCGTCCAGCCAGGCCCGCAGCGGTCCGTCCTGGCCCTGCTCGACGGCCTGGGCGACCGGTTCGGCGAGGTCGGTGCGGCGCACCCCGCCGAGCAGCAGCACCGGGCCGTCCAGCCAGTCGAGGCCGGGGACGGCGCCCGCGGTGTCCACGGCGGCGCAGCAGACCATCGCGGTGACGTGGTCCACCAGCACGTCCCGCGCGGTGCGGACCGGTTCGAGCAGTGGTGCGGGGGCGGCGGTGCGGGCCGGCTGGGCGACCAGCGCGGCGGCCAGCCGCTCGCCGTCGCCGGCGGCGAGCCGGTTCAGCAGCCGGGTCAGCGTCGGGGCACCGGGGCGGGCCTGCGGGGCGAGCAGGTCCAGGGCGGACTGCAGGGCGGCGGCGCGGGCCCGCCAGCCGGCGTCCACGACGTCGGCCGGGTAGTCGGCCCACTCCAGCTCGCGCCGGCCGCCGGAGGCGGGCGCGCCGAAGAACAGTTCGGCGGCGAGCCGGGAGACGGCGGCGTCCACCGTGCCGGGCTCCTCCAGCAGGTCGCAGGCCGGGCGGTCGCCGAGCCGGCTGCCGTAGCCGTCGGCCAGCCGGTCGCGCCGGGAGAGTTCGGTGAGTGCGGCGACCACGCCGGCGTTGAGGTGCGCGGGGTGCCGGCCGAGCCGCCAGGCGGGCAGCGCGACCCGGGTGAGCAGCCGGTCCCAGCCCGCGTAGGCGAGGCCGACCTGCTCCTGGGCGGCGATCCGCAGGCCGTAGTCCACCCCGCGGGCCTGTTCGGAGGCCCAGCCGGCGACCGACCGCTCCAGCTCGGCGGCGTGGCCGCGGCAGGCGCCGAGCAGCCGGCGGGTGATCCGGTCGGTGAGCGCGGCCGGGCCGCGCCGGGGCGGGCGGGGGGTGCCGGGGCCGGGGGCACCGGCCGGGCCGGCCGCGGAACCGGTGTCCAGGCTGGCGTCGAGGGCGCGCAGGAAGCGGCGGGCGGCGGCGATCTCGGGGTCGGCGGCGGCCGCGGTGCCGGCCACCACCGGGGCGAGCAGGGCGCGCAGCTCGCCGGCCCGCATCCACCAGAGGAAGGGCGAGCCGATCACCAGGACCGGCGCGGGCGGTTCGACGCGGGCGGCGCGGGCGCGGCGGCGGGGCCGGGCCGCGGGGACGTCCTCCAGCCAGCTGTCGCAGTCCGGGGTGAGCGCGACGGCGGAGGGCGCGGGGACCTCCAGCCGGTCGGCCAGGTCGTCGATCAGCCGGTACAGCTCGGGGGCCTGGGCACGGCCGAGCGGGACGGCCGGGGTCTGCGGCGGGACGGCCCGGCGGTATCCGCGGGCGGCCGCGGCGGCCACCAGCAGGGTGAGCGCGGCCACCGCGCAGACCGTCCAGCGGGCGATGTCCCAGCCGGCGGCGTCGGGTGAGCCGGGGGCGCCGATCCGGCCGGTGAGCCGGCCGGCGAGCAGGACCACCGCGGCGGCGGCGGGCAGCGCGGCGGCGGCCAGGGCGAGTCCTCGGATGCGCAGGACCGCGTGGGCGTGAGCGCGCGCGGTGTCGACAGCGGCCATACGGTGCGGCACCCCCTTCGGAGCCCTCGGGTGCCCGGTGAGGGCCCCTGAGCCGTTCGAAACGATCGGTTCCGACCGGGAAACGGTGGCGTCCGAGCCCCGGTAGTACATGCTGCGTGGCGCTTCTGACATTTTCGACGCCCGTGTCCGGGTGGTGTTCCGGATCGCCCCGGTTCCACTCGTCCCGGTGACGCCGCCCGGATTCCGGACGGCCGCCCGGGGCGGCATCGGACGGGCCGGGCGTGTCCGGTCCGGCCGGACGCCGTCCAGCATCCCCCCGCACGACCGCCGCTACCCGGCGGCGGGCGGAAGCGGCCCGACCTGTGGTGCCGTGGTCCAGCGCACCATAAGGCCGGGCACCCGGTTACGTCAGCCGGATGCGGCCGCTGTCACTCGATGGGCTGGATTCCGGCCGCCGAACGGTGTGCCGCGCCCGAAGAGCGCTCCGGCCCCGCTCGGCCCCGAAACGCCCGGCGGCGCTGCGTCCATGGGGGTTGTCCACGGGGCCCGCGGGGCTCGCGGACCGCGCCGGGGGTCGCCCGCGGGCCGGCGAACGCCCGGGCCCCCGGCGCGCGGATCGCTCGCCGGGGGCCCGGAGGGGGAGGAGGGGGTGCGCGGCCGCTACTGCGCGGCCTTCAGCGCGATGTCGCCGCGGTGCTGGCCGCCCGCCAGCGAGATCCGCTCCACCGACCGGTAGGCCCGCTCGCGCGCCTCGGCGAGCCCGGCGCCGGTCGCGGTGACCGACAGGACGCGGCCTCCGGCGCTCAGCACCCGGCCGTCCTCGGCCGCCTTCGTCCCGGCGTGCAGCACGTACGCGGTGCCGTCGGCGGCCTCCGCCTCGGCCAGGCCCTCGATCGGGTCGCCGGTGCGCGGCGCCGCCGGGTAGCCCTCGGAGGCGATCACCACGGTGACCGCGGCGCCCTCGTCCCAGCGCAGCGGCTCCAGCTGGTCCAGCGTGCCGGTCGCCGAGGCGTGCAGGACGCCGGCCAGCGGGGTGCGCAGCCGGGCCAGCACGACCTGGGTCTCCGGGTCGCCGAAGCGGGCGTTGAACTCGATCACCCGGGTGCCGCGCGAGGTCAGCGCCAGGCCCGCGTAGAGCAGGCCGGAGAACGGGGTGCCGCGTCGGCGCAGCTCGTCCACGGTGGGCTGCAGGACGGTCGCCAGGACCTCCTCGACCAGGCCCTCGGGCGCCCAGGGGAGCGGCGAGTAGGCACCCATGCCGCCGGTGTTGGGACCCTGGTCGCCGTCCAGGGCGCGCTTGAAGTCCTGGGCCGGCTGGAGCGGCAGGACGGTGCTGCCGTCGGTGATCGCGAACAGCGAGACCTCGGGGCCGTCCAGGTACTCCTCGATCACCACCTGCCCGCAGGCGGCGGCGTGGGCCAGCGCCTCGTCGCGGTCGGAGGTGACCACGACGCCCTTGCCGGCGGCCAGGCCGTCGTCCTTGACCACGTACGGGGCGCCGAAGGCGTCCAGCGCCTCGGCGGCCTCGGCGGCCGTGGTGCAGACGTAGGAGCGGGCGGTCGGGACCCCGGCGGCGGCCATCACGTCCTTGGCGAACGCCTTGGAGCCCTCCAGCCGGGCGGCTTCGGCGGACGGGCCGAACACCGCGACGCCGGCCGCGCGCACGGCGTCGGCGACACCCGCGACCAGCGGGGCCTCCGGGCCGACCACGACCAGTTGGGCACCGAGCGCGGTGGCGAGCGCGGTGACCTGAGCGCCGTCGAGCTGGTCGACCGGGTGGACCGTCGCCACCTGCGCGATCCCGGCGTTGCCCGGGGCGCAGTGCAGCTCGGTCACGGCGGGATCTTGGGACAGAGAGCGGCACAGGGCGTGTTCGCGGGCGCCGCCGCCGATGACGAGGACCTTCACGCTGGGCAAGGGTAGTCGGTGGCCGGTTCCGGCCGCTCTCCGGTCCCGTAGGAAGAGACAGCCGGGCGGATCCGGCACCCTCAGAGCCTGGGAGGATCCTCCAATTCGGACCCCCCGGGATCGGCGCGCGGTGTCCGGGTCAGGACAGCGGGTCACCGGACCCTCGCTCGGACGGGTGAAATCCCGCCGACCGCCGCAACCCTCTCACCTCGGGATCCGGTGGCCGAATCCGGTAACGATCATTGGCGAAGCGCCCACACGGTAAGCCATTTGGCGGTAAGAAGTGCTGTTGGACCACCGCCGGCGGCCGCCGGTGACGCCGCCCCGGGCATCGGCAGCACGCCCCGGAGCGGCGGTGTGGCCGGCGCGTTGTCCGTCGTTCCACGGGTCGTCAGGCCGAGGACACGTCGGTCCGCGCAGAGTCGGAACCAGCGAGACCAGCAGTCCGCCCGCCACAGGGAGCCCCACAGGTGAGCCAGCCGGAAATGCAGCCCGAGGAGAGTGCCTGGGGCAAGGAGATCGGTGAGGAGGACCAGCCCGCCACGACCGTGGCGCGCCGGCCCTCGACCCGCCGCCGGTCCGATCTGAGCACCCGCCAGTTCCCCCTGGGCGACTGGGGCGAGCCCGCGGAACGGCTGGAGGAGCTGTACCGCTGGTCCGAGGAGCGGGCGGTCGAGGCCGTCGAGTGGTACCGCAGGGACCGGGTCTGGAAGCGCCGCTGGGCCCGGCTGCTGAGGTTCGCCTCGGCCGGCTTCGCGGTCGGCGGGATCACCGCCCCGCTGGTCGACCTCACCGGGACCGTCGACAACGCCACCGGCTGGGGCTACGTCGGGCTGGCGCTGGCCGCCGCCTGCTACGGCGCGGACCGGGTGTTCGGGCTGACCTCCGGCTGGATGCGCGACGTCTCCACCGCGCAGGCGCTGCAGCGGCGCCTGGAGGCCTTCCAGTTCGACTGGGCCTCGGAGTGCGTCCGGGAGGTGCTCGGTCCCACCGAGGGCACCGCGGGCGAGGCCGCCGAGCGGTGCCTCGGGGTGCTGCGGCGGTTCTGCGAGGACGTCTCGGACATGGTCCGCACCGAGACCTCGGAGTGGATGCTGGAGTTCCGGGCCGGGATGACCCAGCTGCCCACCCAGGTCGCCGGCAGCTGGGGCGGGCGCACCGAGCCGGGCGTCGGCGCCCAGGTGCGGGTGCTGCCGCCGCCGGGGACCAGGCCCACCATGCCGCGCCAGCGGCCGCCGGAGGGTCCGCTGCGGTAGCGCGGGCCGGGGGCGGGCCAGGCCTTGGGCCCGGGCCCGGGTTCGGATCGGCCCGGGTTCGGGTTCGGGCTCAGGTTCGGGCTCGGGCTCGGGCTCGGGCTCGGGCTCAGGCGAAGACGACCATCGAGCCCTGGTGCAGGCTCCGGGTCGCCGCCGCGTACAGGCCCGCCCAGGCGTGCCGCTCCCGGGCGAACGGGTGCAGGTCGTCCAGCGGCGGGCCGAACGGCTGCTCCAGGCCGGTCGGGCCGAGCGGCCGGGTCGGTGCCGGCGGGTCGAGCGGGTCGATGCCCAGCGCCGGGGCGACGGCCTGCAGCTCGCGCAGCAGCCCGTGGCTGGAGCCGAGCGGACCGCCCGCGGCGAGCAGCGACTCCTCCACCAGCGGGGCGGCGAACTCGATCGGCACGTACGCGCCGGCGTGGTCGAAGTGCCAGACCAGGTGCGACTGCTCGGCGCTGCTCTCGAACATCTCCAGCAGCTGCTCGTAGTCGCCGCCGAGCGCGTCCACCGGCGTGATGTCCAGGCCGGTCAGACCCAGCAGATAGGCCCGGCGCAGGAAGTGCAGCGAGTCGTAGTCGAAGGCGGCTATCGGCTCGACCGCCCCGCTGAGCCCCGGCACGAACCGGTAGACCGGCATCTCGGGCAGGCCGCGGGAGGCCAGCACCTGGTTGTACAGCGCGAGGTCGTCCCGGAAGGGGTTGTCGGGGCTGTGGCTCAGCACGTCCACCAGCGGGACGAGCCAGAGGTCGCAGGCCATGGCCGGCTCTTCCTCTCCGGACGCGGGTAACCGGCCGCGCGGCGGCGGACGGCGGATGGGCGGGTCGGTGCCCGGACCACCGCCACGAGGCGCGGCCGGGACGGACGACCGCCCACCCTACCGGCCCGGTGAGCGATGCGGATCGGGCCGTCCCCCGGGCAGTTGGTCCGGCGGCGGATCGGACGGCCGGCGACCGAACCGCCCGTACGGCACCGAGCGCGGCTGCGGCACCAGGCCGAGTCCCAGGCCCAGTTCGCGGCCCAGCTCCCGGCCCAGCTCGCGCTCCCGTCCCCGGGCGCCGCCGGTCGCGCGGCCCGGATCCGCCGGTCGGGCGGGCTCCCCCGGACGCGGCTCCTCGGTGGCGGCGGTCCCGGTGCCCGCCCCGGCCTTCCCCGGCGCGGCGTCCTCCGGGGTGTCGGGCGGCGCGGCCGGAGCGTCCTGGCCGACCGGGACGGCGAGCAGGCGCCCGGTCAGCAGCGGCAACACCTTCACCGTCTCCACCGACTCGCCGGCCAGCTCGGCCAGCAGCCCGACGGTGAAGAGGTTGTACTCGCAGATGACGCGGTGCGAGCGCGGCACGTCGCGCGCCTCGATCGCCTCCACCAGGTCGAGGTGGCCGTCCCAGCAGACCCCGGCCAGCTGGGGCGTCGACCGCAGGAACCGCGCGGCGAACATCCACGACTGCACCCGCAGCCAGTCCAGGTAGTCGGCGATCCGGCGGTTGCCCATCAGCCCGCCGACCTCCTGCCAGAACCTGCGGTCGCAGCCCACCATCACGTCCAGGTTGCCCGCCCGGGCCGCCCGGGCCGCCGCGTCCGCCCGGCGGCGCAGCGAGGTGAGCCGGCTCCCGTCCTGCCGGCCGGGGTCGGTGGCCAGTCGGCGGTAGTAGCTGTCGGTGATCAGCACCCGGGTCTCGAAGATCTCCCGGAAGTCGTCCCAGCCGAACTCGGGAACGGTGAAGCCGCGGTGGTGCTCGGCGCGGAGCAGTCCCTGGGCGGAGAGGTCGACCAGCGCCTCCCGGGCCGGGGTCGCCGAGACCCCGTACAGCTCGGCGATCTCCTTGACGGTGAAGTTCCGCCCGGCCGCCAGCCGGCCGGCCATCATCTCCTCGCGCAGCGCGCCGGCTATCTGCTCGCGCAGGCTGTTGCGCTGGATCACCGGACGGGGGTCGCCCGCGTCGGTCCCGAACATGCGCGCGACCTCCTCGGGCGGGCGGGACGGCCTGACGGAACAGACCGGCGGTGTACGGACTGGTAACACGACGAGGGCTCATCTTCTCAAATTGGACACCGACGTGTACAAGCCCCCCATACTCTCCGCGCGCCCCCGTACGCTCCCGGCCGCCGAACGCGCGCCGGTCGAGCGCCGGACGACCATGGGACCGGTGCCCCCGGACGGCCTTCCGCCCACCGTCTCCGGGCCGGCCGCCTCAGCGCTGGACCGGCGCCGGGATGCCGAGCAGCCGGTCCCGGTGCACCGGGAACTCGGCGCGTGCCTTCGCCACCTCCGCCGGATCGAACTCCACGGTCAGCACCTCCTCCCCCGCCCCCGCCTCGGCCAGCACCCGGCCCCACGGGTCCACCGCGATGCTGTGCCCCGCCTGCTCGACCCCGCCGTGCGTCCCCGCCGTGTTGCAGGCCAGCACGTACGCCTGCTCCTCGACCGCGCGCGCCCGGTTCAGCAGCGTCCAATGCTCCCGCCGCCGCTCCGGCCAGGCCGCCGGCACCACCAGCACCTGCGCGCCGGCGTCCAGCAGCGCCCGGAACAGCTCCGGGAACCGCAGGTCGTAGCAGGTCGCCAGGCCCAGCGTGCCGACGTCAGTCGCCGCGGTGACGATCTCCTGCCCGGCCCCCATCACCACCGCCTCGCCGCTGTCGAAGCCGAAGCGGTGGATCTTGCGGTAGGTGTGCACCAACTCGCCGTCCGGGGCGAACAGCAGCGAGGTGTTGTAGATCGGCCCGTCCGGGTCGCGCTCGACGATGGAACCGGCGTGCAGCCACACCCCAGCCGCCCTGGCGGCCGCCGCCATCGCGTCCGAGGTCGGCCCGTCCAGCGACTCCGCGCCGTCCGACCAGAGGTCGTACGCGAAGCCGCCGAGCGGCCACAGCTCGGGCAGGACCACCAGGTCCGATCCCCGCTGCGCCCGCACCAGCGCGGCCGCGCGGGCCCTCCGCTCGGCCGGGGGCTCGGCGTCGGAGACCGCGAGTTGGATCAATGAAGCGCGCACAGTACCACCGTCCACGGCAAGAGTCCTACGATCGTCACCCGAAAGCGCTGCCCTGCTCTCACCCGGCAGCGTAACGTGCGGTTAGCGTGTGCGCCCGGAAGCCGGAATTCCCGGCCGACCCAGGAAACCGCGGGCACGCGTGGCAAGGCAGCTGACGGAGGGCCGGAGATTCCCGTGACGGACAACCAGACCGTGCAGGCTTACACCGAGGCGTGGACCCAGTCCATCGAGGCGATATCCGAACTGGTGACCCCCCTGCCCGAGGGCTCCTGGAACCGGGCCACCGAGTGCCCAGGTTGGTCGGTCCGCGACATCGTCTCGCACGTGATCGCCGTCGAGTCCGAACTCCTCGGCGACCCCCGTCCGATCCACTCCCTCCCGCGCGACCTGCGCCACGTCACCACCGAAGCCGCCCGCTACCTCGAACTGCCCGTCGACAAGCGCCGCTGCCACACCGTGCTGGAGATGACCGGCGAGCTGGAGTACACGATCATCCGCCGCTCCCGCGCACTGCGGAACGCCAAGCAGATGCCCAACGAGCCGGTCCGTCGACCGGGCGGCCCGCAGAGCGGCGAGATCAAGTACCACGAGCTGCTGCGGCAGCGCGCCTTCGACGTCTGGGTGCACGAGCAGGACCTCCGCCGCGCCCTCGGCGTCCCCGGCAACCTCGACTCCCCCGGGGCCCTGGTCGCCCGTGACGTCCTGCTGCAGGGCCTGCCGGAGGCGGTCGCCCACCAGGCCGGCGCCCCGGCCGGCACCGCGCTGGTCGTCGACGTCACCGGACCCGTCGAGTTCCTGCGCACCGTGCGGGTCGACTCCGCCGGGCGCGGCACCGTCGACGAGTCGATCAGCCTCGCCCCCGACGTCCAGCTCACCCTCGACTGGGAGACCTACGTCCGCCTCGCCTGCGGCCGCGGCCGCCCGGGCCACGTGGTCGTCGACGGCGACAAGGAGCTCGCGGACCGCGTCCTGGCCAACTTCTCCGTCACCCGATAGTGGCCCTCTTCACCCGCCCGGCTTCCACAGACGAGTGCACGCCGGGCGGGTGCGCCTCGTGCTCCCGTGCGTCACGTTGGGACCAGTAGCCCCGTCCGTTCGGCCTCGTTGATCCGGGCAGTGTCACCCGGAAGAAGGAGGGGCGTCCCGATGGACGACGAACAGACGATGGTGCTGGTCCGGTCGAGCTTCCCGGTCACGGGCCAGCCGATCAGGGTCGTGATGATCGACGGCGAACCGTGGTTCGTCACGGCGGACGTGTGCACGGTGCTGGGTCGGGTCAACCCGAGCCGCGTCCGCCACATCGTCGGAATCGAACACACCCGTGTCATCAACTCGCGCACGATTAACCTTCCCAAAGGGAAGGCTAATCACGTTTCCGCAGGTGAGAAACCCTACGCCGACACCGCCGCGAGCTTCTTCCGCAGCCGCAGGATCATCAGCGTCCCCACCGCCAGCGGCACGTACTGCCAGCAGAACGCCCAGCGGAAGGCGCTCGCCGCGTAGGTGTCGGCGCCGGACGGGCTGAGCGTGTCCAGGAGGACGCCGATGCCGAAGAGGGTGATCATCGTGCCGATGAAGCCGCCCATGTTGACGATGCCGGAGGCGGTGCCGAGGCGTTCGACGGGGTTGCGGGCGCGGGCGTAGTCGAGGCCGACGAGCGAGGCGGGGCCGTTGCTGCCCATCACCAGGACGACCGTGACCAGCAGCCAGAGCGGCGGGTGGCCGCCGGGCCAGGCGAGCGTCACCGCCCACAGCAGCGCGGTGGCGCCGATGACGGTGAGCACGATGGGCATCCGGGCCCGGGCGGTGCGGGACAGGACGCGGCCGAAGAGGAAGCCGAAGCTCATGTTGGAGAGCACCAGCAGGGTGAGCAGCCCGCCGGCCGCGGCGCGGGTCATGCCCTGGGCCTCGACGAGGTAGGGCAGGCCCCAGAGCAGGCCGAAGGCGTTGCCCGGGAACTGGGTGGTGAAGTGGATCCAGAGCCCCAGCCGGGTGCCCGGCTCTCGCCAGGTCTCCCGGATCTGCCGCCCGACGCCGGGCCGTGGTGCCGCGGCGGGCGCCGTCACGGTGGCGGGCCCGTCCGGGGCCTCGCGCAGGAAGAGCGCCACGAGGGCGAAGACGGCGACGCCGAGCAGCGCGATGGCGGTGAAGGTGGGCGTCCAGCCCTCGCTGTGCAGGGCCTGGGCGAGGACGACGGTGGTGACCAGGTTGCCGCTCATCCCGGCGAGGCCGGTGAGCTGGGCGACCAGCGGGTTCTTGGCGGCGGGGAACCAGCGGGCGGCGATCCGCAGCACGCTGATGAAGGTCATCGCGTCGCCGCAGCCCAGCACGGCCCGGGAGGCGAGGGCGGGGCCGAAGGAGCCGGAGAAGGCGAAGGCGAGCTGGCCGGCGCTGAGCAGCACGACACCGACCAGCAGCACCCGGCGCGGTCCGAACCGGTCGACCAGCAGGCCGACGGGTATCTGCATGGCCGCGTAGACGAGGACCTGGAGGATCGAGAAGGTGGAGAGCGCGGAGGCGCCGATGCCGAAGCGGTCGGCGGCGTCCAGTCCGGCGACGCCGAGGCTGGTGCGGTGGATGACGGCCAGGACGTAGACGCTGACGCCGATGGACCAGGCGAACCAGGCGGCCCGCCCACCGGGCGGGTGGTGGGCGGTGGTGGGACCGGTGGTGGGGCCGGCGCCGGCACGGGGAGCGGGGGCGGACAGGGGGCGGGCTGAACTGGCGGGCTCCACGGTCATAGTGGCCCCAGATTAGTCATCCCATCATTGAACGGACAGAGCGGGGTCCCGGGGACGGATACGAACCATCCGCTCCGTCCCCGGTCCCCGGGAGCGCCCGAACGGGGTCTCAGCCCACCACCGTCCAGGAGACCGAGCGCGTCATGTAGCGGTCCCGGAAGGCCTCGTCACGGACCCAGTCGGTGGTGTCCCGGACGGTCGCCGTGACGGTCGCGCTGTGCCCGGGGGCCAGCGGCAGCCGCGCGGTGTCCAGCCAGCTGCGGTCCGGCGCCTGCGGCTCGACCGGGACGCCGTTCACCGTCCAGTCCACCCGCAGCTGCCGGGCGCCGGCCAGCGGGAGCGGCCGGACCTCCAGCCGGGGCCGGCCGGTGACGTCGCCGGGCGGCGGGACGGGGTCGTCGGTGGGCCGGACCCGCCGGTAGACCTCCTCGATGATCGCCTCCCGGGAGGGCAGGTTGTACGCCCCGCCGAGGGTGCGCATCACCGAGTCCCGGGTGGGCCGGTAGACGCCGTTGGCGCTGCGGTAGGCGCCGATCGTCCCGGCGCCGTCCGGGGACTCCGCGCCCAGCCAGCGCCACCACTTGGTCTGCTTGCGGCGCATCTCCTCGGCGCTGTCGGTGGAGAGGTTGGGGTAGTCGGCGTCGTCCGGCGCGCTGTCGTACTCGTCGCCGAGGTCCCCGACGGTGTGCCCTATCTCGTGCTGGATGATCCGCCCGGCGTCCGGGCTGCCGCCGGCCAGGGTGGTCACCCCGGTGCCGCCAGCGCCGCCGTACTCGGTGGAGTTGGCGAGCGCGATGAGGTACTGCGGGCCCTGGCCGCGGCCGGCGTAGCGGGCGGTCGCCTCCTCGTCGGCGCAGAGCAGCCGGGCGGTGCCCTCGCACCAGAAGTGCATGCCGAGCGGGGTGGCCGGGCGTCGGCCGCGGTTCTCGGTCTCGGCGATGCCGGAGACCGGGGAGACCACCTCGACCCGCCTTATGTTGAAGAACCCCTGGTAGCTGCGGAACGGCTCGATGTCCATCAGCGCGCGCCAGGCCCGGTCCGCCTGCGCGCGGAACAGGTCCTGCTCCCCGGCGCCGTAGCCGTCGCCGAGCAGGACCAGGGTGATCCGGTTGGCCGGGTCCCCGGTCCGCCGTATGTCGACGGTCGGGGCCCCGCCGTCGGCGGGCAGGTCGGCGCGCTGCACCGCGGTGTGCGGCGGCACCGCGCGGTCGGCGGGGGCGCCGGGGCCGATCACCCCGAACGGCGGGGGTCCGGCCAGTTCGAGCGCGGCGGGGAGCACGGCGGTGGACACCAGCACGAGCGCGGCCAGACTCCGGACGATCCGGCCAGGGTTGCCAGGCGGCATACGGGTGTGTCCTCGACGTTCCGGTCACCCGGCGTCGCCCGGGTGGTGGACGCGAAGACGTACCCCGGACGGCGGGTCGTCCTCACCGAACGGCGGAAATGTCACTGACCTGGCCGAACGACAGGAATCACACCAGTCGTCCCAATGAGTCGGATCATGTGGATGGTCGCCACCATGAGGGCCTCGACGCCGCCCGAAAAACTCCTGAAAGAAACCGCGGACCTACCGCAACCCTTTGGTCGCGATCGCTGTCTGTACGGATGAAGGAAGCGGGAAGCGAGACCGGCCGGGCCGGGGGGCGCAACTGCTCAACAGGAGCAGGCCGGTACACCTTCGTCATCCACTCACCCAGCACCAGCAACAGACCTCGGGGGTCCTGTCATGCGCATGTCCGTTCTGTCCGCTTCCACCGCGAACTCCTCCCTCGCCACCCGTCGCCGCCGGGTCGCCACCGTCGTCGCCACCCTCCTGATCGCCGGCTCGGTCCAGCTGCTGGCCGCCGAGTCCTCCTCGGCCTGCGCCGGCCCGTACCGGGCGAACAACCCCGAGGTTCCGGCGGCGGCCCGCGCCGTACGGCACCACGGCCCGATCGACAGCGTGTTCCTCTCGACCCCGGGCACGCTCACCCGCGGGTCGAAGATCGAGGTCGGCACCCAGATCGGCAACTTCACCGGCGGCGACTTCTCCCTCGCCGCACCGGCCCTCACCCTCACCGGCAAGGGTGCGCGGCTGCGCGCCCAGGACGTGACGGTCGAGGTGTTCGTGCACGGCGCCTGGAAGAAGCTCGGCGTCGACGGCGGCTGCGGCGGCGAGGCCGTCCGGGTCGACACCTCCCCGCTGCTCCAGCCGCTCAAGGACGGGCGCGCGAGCCGCCTGCTCTTCCGGATCGGCCTGTCGGCGAAGGCCCCGGCCGCCCAGTCCGCCGTGTCGGTCACCCTGTCGGCCTGGTCGGAGTCCGGCAGCGGCGCGAAGAGCACCCGGACGGTCAAGGTCGTCCGCGCCGCCGCCACGCCGGGCAAGACCGCGGCCGGCAGCCCGCGCACCCACGGCTGACATCGGAGCCGCGGGGCAGCGGCAACCCGGACCGGGCTCGAACGTCTTCTCTCACAGACAGCAGAACCTTGGAGCCGCACCATGCCGGAGAACGCCACCGCCCGCACCGACGACGACACCGCCTGGGCCTGAGATCCGCCCACCGCTCCACCACCGCCGGCCGCGGCGAGCGGCCGACGGCGGTGGGGTCACGCACGAGGGACCGGCCGAGCCGGGAGGAGCACGAAGGGGCCCCGCCGACGCACTGCGGTGCGCGGGCAGGGCCCCTTCGACGTGGCCGGGGGCGGGTCAGCCCCAGGTGATCAGGCGCTTCGGGTACTCCAGGACGCCCGCGATGTCGGCCAGCACCTTGGAGCCCAGCTCGCCGTCGACCAGCCGGTGGTCGAAGGACAGGGCCAGCGTGGTGACCTGGCGCGGAACGACCTTGCCCTTGTGCACCCAGGGCATCTCCCGGACCGCCCCGAAGGCGAGGATGGCCGCCTCGCCCGGGTTGAGGATCGGGGTGCCGCTGTCGACGCCGAAAACGCCGACGTTGGTGATCGTGACCGTGCCGCCCTGCATGTCGCCGGGCGCCGTCTTCCCCTGGCGGGCGGTGTCGACCAGCTCGCCGAGCGAGACCGCCAGCGCCGAGAGGGTCTTCGCGCCCGCGTCCTTGATGTTGGGGACGATCAGGCCGCGCGGGGTGGCCGCGGCGATGCCGAGGTTCACCTGGCCCTTGATGACGATCTCCTGGGCCGCCTCGTCCCACTGGGCGTTGATCCCGGGGTTGCGCTTGATCGCGGTGAGCAGCGCCTTGGCGACCAGCAGCAGCGGGCTGACCCGGACGTCCCGGCCCAGCTCGCCGCTCTCCTTGAGGCGGCGGACGAACTTCATCGTCCGGGTGACGTCGACCTGGACGAACTCGGTCACGTGCGGGGCGGTGAAGGCCGAGGCCACCATCGCCTGCGCGGTCGCCTTGCGGACGCCCTTGATCGGCACCCGGACGTCGCCCGCGCCGGGAACGGCCGCGGGGGCGGCCACCGGCTCGACGGCCTGCTCGGCGGCCTGGTCGACGACCGGCGTCACGGCCGGAGCGGGGGCCGCGGCGGCCGCCGCGTGGGCGTGCAGGTCCTCGCGGGTGATCACGCCGTCCGGACCGGTCGGGGTGACGGCCCGCAGGTCGATCCCGAGGTCCTTGGCGAGCTTGCGCACCGGCGGCTTGGCCAGCGGCCGGTCACCGGTCACCGCGACGGCCGGCACGGGCGCCGCGGCCGGAGCCGGGGCCACGACGGGAGCCGGGGCCGGAGCCACGACCGGCGCCGGAGCCGCCACGGGCGCCGGAGCGGCGGCCGTGGTGCGCCGGGCCCGGCGCTGGCTGCCTCCGGTCCGCGGACCGTAGCCGACCAGCACCTCGCGCCGCTCGGGCTCGGCGGCCTCCGCCGGGGCGGCGGCGGGTGCCGGCGCGGCGGCCGGAGCCGCGGGCGCCCCCGCCCCGCCGGCCACCGCGACCGAGATGATCACGGTGCCGACGTCGACCGTCGCGCCCTCCGGGAAGAACAGCTGCTCGACGACCCCGGTGAACGGGATCGGCAGCTCCACGGCGGCCTTGGCGGTCTCGACCTCGCAGACGACCTGCCCGTCGGTGACGGTGTCACCGGGCTTGACGTACCAGCTGAGGATCTCGGCCTCGGTGAGGCCCTCGCCCACATCGGGCATCTTGAACTCGCGGAGCGAGCGAACTTCGGTGGTCATCGGCGCTCCCCGGGATCAGTACGCGAAGGCGCGGTCGACGGCGTCGAGCACGCGGTCCAGGTCGGGGAGGAAGGCCTCCTCGACCCGGGACGGCGGGTACGGGGCGTAGTAGCCGCCGACCCGCAGGATCGGCGCCTCCAGGTGGTAGAAGCAGCGCTCGGTGAGCCGGGCGGCCAGCTCGGCGCCCATGCCCAGGAACACCGGCGCCTCGTGCACGACGATGCCGCGCCCGGTGCGCTTGACCGACTCCTCCAGGGCGGCGAAGTCGACCGGGCTGAGCGAGCGCAGGTCGACGACCTCCAGCCGGCGGCCGTCCTCCTCGGCGGCCGCGGCGGCCTCCAGGCAGACCTTGACCATCGGCCCGTAGGCGATCAGCGTGGCGTCGGTGCCGGGGCGCACGATCCGCGCGTCGTGCAGTCCCAGGTCGGCGGCCTCGCCGACCTCGCCCTTGTCCCAGTAGCGGCGCTTGGGCTCCAGGAAGATCACCGGGTCGTCCGAGGCGATGGCCTGGCGCAGCATCCAGTGCGCGTCGTGCGCGTTGGACGGGCTGACCACCCGCAGACCCGCGGTGTGCGCGAAGTACGCCTCGTGCGACTCGCTGTGGTGCTCGACCGCGCCGATGCCGCCCGCGAAGGGGATCCGGACGGTGACCGGGAGCTTGACGTGGCCGAGCGCGCGGGCGTGCATCTTGGCCAGCTGGGAGACGATCTGGTCGAAGGCCGGGTAGACGAAGCCGTCGAACTGGATCTCCACGACCGGGCGGTAGCCGCGCAGCGCGAGGCCGATCGCGGTGCCGACGATGCCGGACTCGGCGAGCGGGGTGTCGATCACCCGGTCCTCGCCGAAGTCCTTCTGCAGGCCGTCGGTGATCCGGAAGACGCCGCCGAGCTTGCCGATGTCCTCGCCCATCAGGACGGTCTTGGGGTCGCTCTCCAGCGACTTGCGCAGCGCCTCGTTGAGCGCCTTGGCGATGCTGAGCTGACCGGCCATCAGAGGTTCTCCCCCGCCTCGAAGGAGGCCGCGTACTCGACGTACTCGGCCCGTTCCTCATCGACCAGCGCGTGCGGCTCGGCGTAGACGTGGTCGAAGATCAGGGTGGGGTCCGGGTCCGGCATGCCGCGCACGCCCTCGCGCACCCGCAGCCCGAGCTGCTCGCTCTCGGCCTCGACCGAGGCGAAGAACGCCTCGTCGGCCAGGCCCTCCTTCTCCAGGTGGGCGCGGAGCCGGGTGATCGGGTCCTTGGCCTTCCAGGCCTCGGTCTCCTCGGCGAGCCGGTAGCGGGTCGGGTCGTCCGAGGTGGTGTGCGCGCCCATCCGGTAGGTGAACGCCTCGACCAGCACCGGGCCGTTGCCGCTGCGGGCGTGCTCCAGGGCCCAGCGGGTCACCGCGAGGCAGGCCAGCACGTCGTTGCCGTCGACCCGCACGCCCGGGAAGCCGAAGCCGGAGGCGCGGCGGTACAGCGGGATCCGGGTCTGGGTGGTGGTGGGCTCGGAGATCGCCCACTGGTTGTTCTGGCAGAAGAACACCACCGGGGCGTTGTAGACCGAGGCGAAGGTGAAGGCCTCGCTGACGTCGCCCTGGCTGGAGGCGCCGTCGCCGAAGTACGCGATCACCGCGTCGTCGGCGCCGTCCTTGGTGATGCCCATCGCGTAGCCGGCGGCGTGCAGGGCCTGCGCGCCGATCACGATGGTGTAGAGGTGGAAGTTCTTCTCGTTCGGGTCCCAGCCGCCGTGGTTCACGCCGCGGAACATGCCGAGCAGGTTCAGCGGGTCGACGTCCCGGCACCAGGCGACGCCGTGCTCGCGGTAGGTGGGGAAGGCGTAGTCGCCGGGCCGCAGCGCGCGGCCGGAGCCGACCTGCGCGGCCTCCTGGCCGAGCAGCGAGGCCCACAGGCCCAGCTCGCCCTGGCGCTGCAGGGAGGTCGCCTCGGCGTCGAACCGGCGCACCAGCACCAGGTCACGGTAGAGGGCGCGAAGCTCGTCCGGCTCCACGGAGAGCGGGAACTCCGGGTGCTCGACGCGCTCGCCTTCCGGCGTGAGCAGCTGCACGAGCTCCGGCTGGGCGTCCTGACCCGTGGTGCGGAGGGTGCCAGGAACGCCGGGGGCCGCCTTCTTGCGCGCCCTCGCCGTGCTTTTGGCCGTGCTTTTGACGGTCACGTTCACTCCTCGGTCTGTCCGGCCGCCCGGGGTCGCCGGTGACCGGTCCGGTCACCGCCTCGCGGGGCGCGCGTGGGTGTGCGCTCCCATCTGCGGGGCAGGTGGTGATCCTGTTCCGACGGCATCCCTCACGAGAACGTTACCCAGCGTCCGCCCCCGGCGCGTCTGCGCTAGGACGTCCTACTTGTTCGGGGTCTACAAACGCGCGTGTGGCGCAGCTCTCAATTCGGTCGCCTTCAGGACACCTGCGCACGTTATCCGGGCAAAGGCTCTCGCGTAAGGGGGTTACCGGCATCGGTTTCCACCGCTCTGGCCGGAACGCGACCCCGGTCCGGTGCGGGCGGAAGGTCTCTCGTAGGGTGATATGGGAGGCTTTGCGCGTGACTGACAAGGGACAAATCAGGGTATTCCTCCTCGACGACCACGAGGTGGTCCGCAGGGGCGTTCACGAACTCCTCTCGGTCGAGGACGACATCGAGGTGGTCGGCGAGGCCGGCACCGCCGCCGAGGCGCTGACCAGGATCCCCGCCGTCCACCCCGACGTCGCGGTCCTGGACGTCCGGCTGCCGGACGGCAACGGGGTCGAGGTCTGCCGGGAGATCCGCTCCCGGCTTCCGGAGATCAAGTGCCTGATGCTGACCTCGTTCTCGGACGACGAGGCGCTGTTCGACTCGATCATGGCGGGCGCCTCCGGCTACGTGCTGAAGGCGATCCGCGGCACCGACCTGATCACCGCCGTCCGGGACGTCGCGGCCGGCCGCTCGCTGCTCGACCCGGTCGCCACCAGCCGGGTGCTGGCCCGGCTGCGGGACGGCGGCGAGAAGGAGGACGAGCGGCTCGCCCAGCTCACCAAGCAGGAGCGCCGCATCCTGGACCTGATCGGCGAAGGGATGACCAATCGTCAGATCGGCAACGAGCTGCACCTCGCCGAAAAGACGGTGAAGAACTACGTCTCCAGTCTGCTCGCGAAGATGGGGATGGAGCGCCGGACCCAGGCGGCCGCTTTCGTGGCCCGGCACCAGGCGGACCACCAGCACGGATAGGGGCGATGCACAGAACTGACGATCTGTCAATGACCCCCGCCGAGAGGTCCTAACCTCTGGCTGTGACTTTCAGCCAGACCCTTGCCCTTGCACCGGCCCGTCCCGACCTCACCGCTCCCCCGATAGGAACCCTCAGCCCGCCCGTCCCCCGCACGGCGCTCGCCGAGGTCCTGCGCCGCTACCGGGTGGGCCGCCTGCTCACCGCCGAACCCGTCGCCGAAGGCCTGCTGAACCGCGGCTACCGGGTCACCACCGAGGCCGGCGGCTACTTCCTGAAGTGCTACGTGGACGCCGCGACCGCCGGTCGCGAGGCCGTCGCCGCCCACCACCGCACGATGGACGCGCTCGCCGCCCTGGGCCTGCCCGTCGCTCCCCCGCTGGCCCTCGCCGGGCGCACCACCACCATCGCCGCGTTCGGCGGCCGGCTCTTCGCGCTCTTCCCCTGGGTGGCCGGCCGGCACCGGCACGGCACCGAGCTGTCCCTGCCGCAGTGCGCCTCGCTGGGCGCGCTGCTCGGCCGGCTGCACGGCGCGCTCGACGAGGTCTGCGCGCCGGCCGCACAACCCTCCGGCTACCGCAGCGCCGACCCGCTCGACAGCTCCGTGCTCGCCCGCGAGCTGCGCCGCCGGGCCCGTGATCACCAGCCGCACGGCGAGCTGGACGTCCTGGTCGAACGCCGGCTGACCGAACGGCTGGAGCTGCTCACCGAGCACGCCCACCGCCGTCCGCTCCCGCAGGCCGCCCCGCCCACCGGTTGGACCCACGGCGACTTCCACGGGCTCAACCTGCTGCACCACGACGAGCGGATCGCCGCCGTCCTGGACTGGGACAAGCTCGGGCCGCAGCCGCGCGCCGAGGAGGCCGTCCGGGCGGCCACCCTGCTCTTCAACGACCGCGTCACCGGGGTGCTCGACCTCGTCCGGGTCCGGCACTGGTCGCAGTCCTACCGGGCCACCGGCGCCGCCACCGCCGAGCACCTGGCCGCCGCGGCGCACCGGGTCTGGTGGGAGCGGCTGAACGACTTCTGGATGCTCCAGTGGCGCTACCAGCGGGCCGACCACCGGGCCGACCCGCTCTACCCCGCCTCGGCGGGCCAGTTGGCGTGGTGGTGCCAGGAGTACGAGCAGGTCCTGGACGCCTTCGCCAACTGACCCGACGGGTCAGTTGGCGGCGGCCGGGGGCTGGGTGGTGGGCTGCACCGGCGGCTTCGGCGTACTGCCACCGCCCGCCGGCGGCGTCGTGCCCCCGCCCCCGCCGCTGCCCCCGGTCTGCGGCGGGTTGGTCGCCGGAGACGTGGCCGGGGCCGTCGTCCCGCCGCCCGTCCCCGTGGTCGGGGCGGTGGTCGGCGGGGCGGTGGCCGCCCCGGTCGGCGTCGTGGGCTCGGTCGTCGGCTTGCCGCCGGTCATGGTCGGCGTCGGCGTCGGGCTCGGCGTGTTGTGCTTGCCGCCCGACTGGGTCGGCTGCTGGTTCTGGTTGCCGCCGCCGTTGTTGTTGCCGTTGTTGTTGTTCGTATCCGTCGGCTGCTGCGGACGCTTGCTGTTCTGGCCGCCCTGGGCGGGGGTCGTGGTCGAACCGGAGCTGGGCGTGGTGGCCTCCGGCGCCGTCGAGACCACCCCGGCGGACGGGCTGGTCCCGCCCGGCGTCCCCTTCGGGGCGTCGTCGCCGCCGCTGAGCGCCAGCGCGATGCCGGCACCGGCCGCGACCACCACCGCCACGATCCCGGCCACCCAGCGCCACGGCCCGCGCCTGCCGGAGCCGTGCCCGTGCCCGTGCCCGCCGCCCTCGTGCCCGTCGCCGGAATCGCCGCCGTACGGCCCGCCGGCCGCCGGGTAGGGCGAGGCCGGCGTGTGCGGGCCGCCCGGCACCTGGTAGGGCAGCACCGTCGTCGAATCACCCGGGACGCCGGCTCCGAGCACCGCCGTCTCGTCCGTGCCGACCGGCGGCAGCCCACCGCCGTGGACCGGCCCGCCGAGCGGCCCGGCACCGACGGCCCAGCCGCCGGTGCCGCCGGTCAGCTCGCGCAGCGCGTGCTCGATGTGCGCGCGGAACTCGTCGGCGTCCTGGAAGCGGTCGTCCGGGTTCTTGGCCAGCGAGCGCAGCACCAGCGGGTCCAGTCCGGCCGGCACCCGCGGGTTGGCCTGCGAGGGCGGCACCGGCTGGTCCTGCACGTGCTGGTAGACCACCGACAGCGGGGTGTCACCGGTGAACGGCGGGCGCAGCGCCAGCAGTTCGTAGAGCATGCAGCCGGCCGCGTACAGGTCGGAGCGGTGGTCGACCGGCTTGCCCAGCGCCTGCTCCGGCGAGAGGTACTGCGGGGTGCCCATGACCATGCCGGTCTGGGTCATCGTCGAGGCCGTGCCGGTGAGCGCCCGGGCGATGCCGAAGTCCATCACCTTGACCGCGCCGTTGGTCGTGATGATGACGTTGGCCGGCTTGATGTCGCGGTGCACGATGCCGTGCCGGTGGCTGTAGGACAGCGCCTCCAGCACCCCGGCGATGATGATCAGCGCCTGGTCGACCGGCGGCGCCGTCTCGTCCACCAGCAGCTCGCGGACGGTCCGGCCCTCGACCAGCTCCATCACGATGTACGGCGTCGACTCCTCGCCGACGTACTCCTCGCCGGTGTCGTACACCGAGACGATCGCGTGGTGGTTGAGCGCCGCGACGGCGTGCGCCTCCCTGGTGAAGCGCAGCCGGGCGATCTCGTCCTGCGCCAGTTCGCCGCGGAGCAGCTTCACCGCGACGGTCCGGCCGAGCCGGACGTCCTGGGCGGCCAGCACCTCGGCCATGCCGCCCCGGCCGAGCCGGTGGGTCAGCCGGTAGCGGCCGTCCCCGACCGTGCCCAGCGGGGCCGCGGTGCCCCGGCCGGGCGTCTGCGGGCCACCGTACGGCGGAAGTGCGGTGGTGGCGGCGTCGCTACCGGGCTCGGGCCTCGCGGCCCCGCCGGCCGGACCGGTCGCCCAGGCCCCGTCGTCGTCGCCCGGATGCTGCGTCTGTGCCATCGCTCCTCGCCCCGGGCCTTCGCTCGGATCGCGGTGCCCTGTCGCTCGTATCCCCGAACGCTACCGTCTCCGACCGGCCCCTGTGGCACGCGCGATCCGGACGGAACGCGTCAGAGCAGGCCATTCCGGTCGGCCGGACCGTCGAGGCGCAGCACCGTGGCGCTCTGGCCCGAGACCCGCGAGTTGGGACCGGTCGTGGTGTCCCGCTCGGCCCGGTTGACCACGATCGCGATGATGATCACCGCCAGCACGATCACGCCGACGATGATGCCGATGATGACCAGCGCGGTCGAGCAGCCGCCGCTGCTGGACGCCGGGGCCGGCTGGAACGGCGGCGCCGGCATCGGGTGCGGCGGCGGGGTGTGCGCCTGCTGCGGGAACGGCTGCGGGGTGTGCGGGGTCTGGAAGGCCGGCGGCGGGGTCTGGAACGGCTGCGGCTGCGGCGCCGCGAACGGCTGCGGGGTCTGCGGGGTCTGGAAGGCCGGCGGCGGCGTCTGGAACGGCTGCGGCTGCGGGAACGGCGTCGGCGTCTGCGGGGCCTGCGGCGCCGCGTGCACCGACCGCGGACCGTCGGTGATCACCAGCGGGTTGCTGGCCGCCAGCGGGCTGCCGCCGCCCTTGGCCGCGCCGATCAGCCGCTCCGCCTCGTCGCGCATCGCCGCCGCGCTCGGGAAGCGGTGCGCCGGGTCCTTGCGCAGCGCCCTGGCCACGAACTCGTCGACCGCCGGGGTGATCCGCGGATTGAGCGTGGACGGCGCCGGCGGCGCCTCCTGCACGTGCTTGTAGGCGATCGAGAACGCCGAGTCGCCGTCGAAGACCAGCTGGCCGGTGAGCATCTCGAAGAGCATCACGCCGACCGAGTAGAGGTCGGAGCGGGCGTCCACCGGCTTGCCGAGCGCCTGCTCGGGCGAGAGGTACTGCGGGGTGCCGACCACCATGCCGGTCTGGGTCATCGAGGTGACCCCGCTCTCCAGCGCGCGGGCGATGCCGAAGTCCATGACCTTGACGTTGCCCTTGCGGTCGAACATGACGTTGCCGGGCTTGATGTCGCGGTGCACCAGGCCCATGTCGTGCGAGGCCTCCAGCGCGTTCAGCACGCCGACGGTGACCCGCAGCGCCTCCTCGGCCGGGATCGCGCCCTGCTGGGCGACCGCCTCGTTGATGGCGTCCCGCAGGCCCTTGCCGTCGATCAGCTGCATGACGATGTACGGGGTGCTGGACCCGTCCGGGGCGATGTCCTCGCCACTGTCGTACACCGTGACGATGTTGGGGTGCTCCAGCCGGGCCACCGCCTGCGCCTCGCGGCGGAACCGCTCCTTGAACGAGTCGTCCCGGCCCAGCTCGGCGTGCATGCTCTTGAGCGCGACCTGACGGTCCAGCACGCTGTCGTACGCGAGGTGCACCGAGGCCATGCCGCCCTCACCCAGCACCCGCTGCAGCACGTACCGCCCGTTGCCCAGGGAGTAGCCCTCGACCGCCGCGTTGCCGTGCTCGCTCATGGTCCTCTGCTCCCCCTCGGTGCGGCACTGCCGCCGCGACCGTGACGTTCGGTCTCGTCCGTGCGTGTGCGGGTCCGGCCCGCTGGCCCGCCCGACCCCTGTCGCGGCGCTCGCCCGGCCTGCGACAGGGGCCCAGGGTATCGGCTCACGACGACGCCGACCGGCCCAGGGCCGACACTGTGTCCAGGTCGCGACCGGGTACCGGCCGGTGGTGCGTCCGGCACCGGGACGCCGTGCGGCGCCCGGTGCCCCACGGCCCCCGACTCGGGGGCCGTGGCGGTACGGGTACGGCCTACAGGTACGGACCGGAGCGGATGCCGCGGCCCTCGCCCGGCTCGTCGCCCTCCGGCTCCCCGCCGTGCAGGCCCGGCGGCAGTGCCCGGCGCATCTGCTCCAGCTGCGCCCGGGCCGCCATCTGCTGGGCGAACAGCGCGGTCTGGATGCCGTGGAACAGCCCCTCCAGCCAGCCCACCAGCTGCGCCTGCGCGATCCGCAGCTCGGCCTCGGTCGGGATCGAGTCCTCGGTGAACGGCAGCGACAGCCGCTCCAGCTCGGCGACCAGCTCGGGGGCCAGGCCGAGCTCCAGCTCCTTGATCGAGCTGGCGTGGATGTCCTTCAGCCGGGCCCGGCTGGCCTCGTCGAGAGGAGCCGCCCGGACCTCCTCCAGCAGCTGCTTGATCATGCTGCCGATCCGCATGACCTTGGCGGGCTGCTCGACCATCTCGGTCACCGGCAGCTCACGCGGGCCGTCCCCCTCGTCACCGCCCGCCATGCCGATCGCCCCCTGGCCCACCGGCAGCCCGTCCGGTCCGACGATCAGCACCTTCTGGCCGTCCTGCGACTGCCCGCCCATGGCCTGGTGGAACTCGTGGGACGAGCGCTCGTTCATCGGATTCGTCATGAACCACATTCTCCCTCACTGGGATTGCCCGGGTGGAGGGCCCCGGCCACCCGGGAACGACGCTACGCCCCGGACGCGGGGGCCGGTATCCGTACGGATACTCAGTCCGCCCGGGTACCGGGGCGGGGCGCGCGGCGGGATGCGCGGCGGCGCGCGGGTCAGCCGCGCCGCAGCCGCAGGCCGATCAGGCCCAGTCCGCAGCCGATCAGGCCGAGGCCGGCGCCGAGCGGGAACTGCCGGGTGGAGGCGTCGTCCCAGCGGGTGGGCAGCACGACCGGTCCGGCCGCGACCGTCTGCGGCCCGGGAAGGCCGAGTGCCAGCGCCTCGCTCCCGGAGCCGTCGGCGGGCCCACCCGGGGCCGGGGCATCCGCGGCGGGGTCGGCCGCGGTGGGGTCGGCCGCGGTCGCCGCGGGCTGCTCCGGCAGCTGCTCGACGGGCTGGTCCGGACTCTGCTCGACGGCCTGCTCGGGCACCTGCTCGGGCACCTGCCCGGCCCGCTCGGGCGCCGATCCGGGGTGGTGCCGCTGCCGGCGCTGCTGCCATCCGGCCTGGGAGGTGCCGGAGCGCGGATGCCCGGTCCGCTGCCACCCGGGCGCACCGGCCGGCACGATCGCGGACGAGGACGAGGACGAGGACGCGGATGCGGCGGCCGTGCCGGCGGTGGCGGTGGCCGACGCGTCGGCGGCCTCGGGCACCGGGGCGACGGCGGAGGAGGGCTCGGCGGAGGGCTCCTCCGCGGGCTCCGCCTCGGACCCCGCCTCGGACCCCGCTCCGGGCTCAGCTCCGGGCTCCGCGGCGACGGCGGACGGCTCGGGCGTCACGGACGCCGCCGGGGACGGCCGGTCGCCCGGCAGGGCCACCGCCGCCGGGCCGACCGCCAGCGGCACGGCCAGACCGAGTACCGCCACCAGCAGCAGCCGCCGGGCCCGCCGCCCGGCACGGCGGGCACCCGGACGGACCCGGCCCCGGAGGCACCCGGGCGACCGGCGGGAGGGGGAGGACGGTGATGCTGCGGGCAGCGGCCCGAGGAACGCGGACGAAGGTGCGGGCACGGTCGAGGTCCTTCCGCGACGGCCGACCGCGCGGGGCGGGATCGGCGGCGGGACAGCTCCCGTCCAGACTCACACAGACCCGCATTCCGGGCATGTCGGACGGCCCGGAGCGGCGGAGCACGGATCCCCCGGACCCGCCACCCCGCCGGCCGGGCCCGGCCTCAGACCCGCAGCACCACCTTGCCGACCTGCGCACCGGCCTCCAGCACCCGGTGCGCCTCGGCGGCCTCCGTCAGCGGCAGCACCCGGTCGACCACCGGCTTCACCACCCCGGAGGCGACCAGCGGCCAGACGTGCTCGCGCACCGCCGCCACGATCGCCGACTTCTCGGCCAGCGGCCGCCCGCGCAGATTGGTCGCGATCACCGCGCCGCGCTTGCGCAGCAGGGTGTTGAGGTTCAGCTCGCCGTTCACCCCGCCCTGCAGCCCGATGATCACCAGCCGCCCGTTGACGGCCAGCGCGTCCACGTTCCGCTGCAGGTACTTGGCGCCCACGATGTCGAGGATCACGTCCGCCCCGGCGCCGCCGGTGGCCTCCCGGAGCACCTCGACGAAGTCCTGCGTGCGGTAGTCGATCAGCACGTCGGCGCCCAGCTCCGCGCAGCGGGCCAGCTTCTCCGGGCCGCCCGCCGTCACCGCCACCCGGGCGCCGACCGCCTTGGCCAGCTGGATCGCCATCGTCCCGATGCCGCTGGCGCCGCCGTGCACCAGCAGCGTCTCGCCCGGCCGCAGGTGCGCGGTGAGGAAGACGTTGGACCACACCGTGCAGACCACCTCCGGCAGCGCGGCGGCCTGCTCCGGGGTCAGCCCGGGCGGCACCGGCAGCAGTTGGCCGACCGGTACCGCGACCCGCTCCGCGTAGCCGCCGCCGACCAGCAGCGCGCAGACCTCGTCGCCGACCGCCCAGCCGGACACCCCGGGGCCCAGCGCGGTGATCCGGCCCGCGCACTCCAGGCCGGGGTGGCGCGGGCTGCCGGGCGGCGGGTCGTAGAAGCCCTGCCGCTGGAGCAGGTCGGCGCGGTTGACGGCGGTGGCGGCCACCTCGACCAGGACCTCGCCCTCCCCGGGCACCGGGTCCGGCACCTCCGCCCAGACCAGCGCCTCGGGCCCGCCGGGTTCAGGAATCGTCATCGCATGCATGGCCCGACGCTACTGCGCGCCGGCCGCCCCGCGGGCGGGCGACCCGCGCCGTCAGCCGGCCAGGTCGGGCAGCAGCACGGCGCCGGGCAGCGCGGCCAGCGCCGGTCCGGGCAGGATCAGCTTGCCGCGCCGCCGTCCGCTGCCGACCAGGACGAAGGGGCTGGCCGCCACCGCGGCGTCGACCAGCAGCGGCCTGCCGGCCGGCAGGCCGACCGCGGTGATGCCGCCGTACTCCATGCCGGTCGCCTCGACGGCGGTGTCCATCGGCGCGAACGAGGCCTTGCGCGCCTCCAGGTGCTTGCGGACCGTGCGGTTCACGTCGACCCGGGTGGTGGCCAGCGCCAGGCAGGCGGCCAGGGTGGTCTCCCCGCCGCGCTTGGCGGCGACCACCACGCAGTTGGCCGAGGCGTCGAGCGGCACGTCGTAGGTCTCGCAGAAGACCGCGGTGTCGGCCTTCTCCGGATCGGTCTCGACGTACAGCACCGACCGGGCGGCCTCCCGGTCGTCCCAGTCCGCCAGCGCCCCGGCCACCGGGGCGACCAGCCGGTCGGCCACCTCCAGCGCGGGGGCGAAGAAGTCGAAACTGCCGAACGGGAGCTGCGGTTGACCGGTCATGGCGGCAACCCTACGCGCCGTCCGCCGACTTGATGACGATCACCCGGTCGGTGATCTGCAGCGTCCGCGCCTCCGGCTCGGTGTAGTTGATCACCCGCCGGCCGCGCACCACCGCCACCACCAGGTCGTCGAGTTCGCGCGGGCTGTGCCCGGCCTCGGCCCGGGTGACCGGGCGCTCGACCACGTCCAGGCCGTTGCCGTAGGTGAGCAGGTCCTCCATCACCGCGCCCGCGTGCGGGCTGAGCATCGACATGCCGAGCAGCCGGCCCGCCGAACTGGAGCTGGTGACCACCACGTCGGCACCGCTCTGCCGCAGCAGCGGGGCGTTCTCGTCCTCCCGCACCGCCGCGACGATGGTCGCCGAGCGGGTCAGCTGGCGGGCGGTCAGGGTGATCAGCGCGGCGGTGTCGTCCCGTTCTGGGGCGACCACCACCCGGGCGGCGGTGGGCAGTCCGGCGCGCAGCAGGGTGTCGGTCCGGGTGGCGTCGCCGACCACGCCCACCAGGCCCTGCTGGGCGGCCTGGTCGACCACCCGGCGCTGCGGGTCGACCACCACGATCTCGTCCTTGCGCGCGCCCTGCCCGAGCAGGGTGTCGATGGCGCTGCGGCCCTTGGTGCCGAAGCCGATCACGACGGTGTGCTCGCGCACGGTGGACCTCCAGCGGTTCAACCGCCACTGCTGACGGGTACGTTCGGTGAGCACTTCGAGGGTGGTGCCGACCAGGATGATCAGGAAGAGCACCCGCAGCGGAGTGATCACGAAGATGTTGGTGAGCCGGGCGCTGTCGCTGAACGGGGTGATGTCGCCGTACCCGGTCGTGGAGAGCGTCACCGTGGCGTAGTACGCCGAGTCCAGGAAGCTCAGCCCGCCGCCGGCGTTGTCGTTGTAGCCCTCGCGGTCCAGCCAGACGATCAACGTGGTGGCCACCAGGACGCCCAGCGCCAGCAGCAGCCGGGAGCCGACCTGCCGCACCGCCGGGGCGGAGCGCCGGGCGGGCAGCACGATCCCGGAGTCGGCCCAGGGCTCGGTACCGGGAGTGGTCGGTCCGGCCAGCCGCTCGCGGACGCGTCGGACACTCATGGCACCTCCAGCAGTTCGATCTCGTCACCGGCCGCCGCTCCGCCCGGCGGCACCACCGCCAGCGCCTCGGCCCGGGCCAGGCCGCGGAGCATCGCCGGGCCGTCGTGGCGGAGTTGGACCACCCCGCGGGCGGTCCGGCGGACCGGCAGCAGCCGGGTGTCCACCGGGTGGCCGGGCAGCGGGTCGACGGCGGCGGCCAGCACCGGCTCGCCGATGCTCCGCCCGGCCAGCGCGCGCAGCAGCGGCAGGGCGAGCGTCACCGTGCCCGCGACCGCGGCCAGCGGATTGCCGGGCAGGCCCACCAGGTGCCGGCCGCCGGGGAGTTCGGCCAGCACCATCGGGTGGCCGGGGCGGACGGCGACCCCGTCCACCAGCAGCCGGGCGCCGCACTCGGCGAGCGCCCGGTGCAGGAAGTCCACCGGGCCGGCCGCCGTCCCGCCGGTGGTGACCACCACATCGGCGACGGAGTGCCGCAGGGCGTCCCGGAGCAGGCCGAAGTCGTCGCGGACGGCGCGCGGTTCACCGGTCTCGGCGCCGGCCGCGCGCAGCCACGGCGGCAGCAGCGGGCCGAGCGCGTCCCGGACCAGGCCGGGCCGGGGCAGACCGGAGCCGAGCAGTTCGTCGCCGAGCACCAGCAGTTCCACCACCGGGCGGCGGTGGACGGCCAGCCGGTCGTGGCCGCAGGCGGCGGCCAGGCCGAGCACCGCCGGGCCGGCCTCGGTCCCGGCCGGCAGCAGCACCTCGCCGCGCTGGCACTCCTGGCCGCGCGGCCGCACGTCCTGGCCGGTGGTCAGCGCACCGGGGGTCCGCTCGGACAGCAGCATCCCGTCCGGCTCACCGTGCTCACGGCGGAGCACGGCGGTGGCACCGGGCGGCAGTTGGGCGCCGGTGGCGATCTCCACGGCGGCGCCGTCGGCCAGCGGACCGTCGGCGGGGCGCCCGGCGAGCAGCCGGCCGGACACCTTCCAGGGGCCGGGGCCGGCGACCGCCCAGCCGTCCATCGCCGAGGTGTCGAAGGCCGGCAGGTCGCTGAGCGCGATCAGCGGCTCGGCCAGGGTGCGGCCGAGCACGCCGTCCAGCGGCAGGCTCAGCGACGGCAGCACGGGGCGGCCGGCCCGGCGGGCGGTCTCCCGGGCCGCCGCCCAGCCGGCCGGGCGGGCCGGGGCGAAGGCGGTGCGCTCCTCCATCACGCTCACGGCTGTCCCGGGTCGTCCGTCCGGGCCGCCGCCCAGCGCTCGGCGAGCGCCTCGGTGCGCCGGGACGCCTCGGCGACCGCCTCCGGGCCGCCGCCGCGACGCGCGGCCGCGTAGCCGATCAGAAAGGCGGTCAGCGGGGCCGCGGGCCGGTCCACCCCGTGCGCGACCACCCGGGCCAGGTCGAGCAGGCCGCGGACGTCGACCTCCAGGTCGACGTCCAGCTCGGCACGGACCTCGGCGATCCAGTCATCCAGCGTGCGCTCCATGCGAACATGCTGCCCGATCGGTGGTGCACCCGGGATGTTTGTCCGGTGAGCGGCGCGCGTCGTTTCGCTCACGTCCGGGCCCCGGCCCCGTGAGCCGGCCGGTCCGGACCGGGATCAGCCCGGGCCGCCGCCGCGTTCGCGGGCCTGCTCCAGGTCCTCCCAGGTGTCGCAGTCGTAGGTGACGTCGTCGGTGTCGGCCAGCCGCAGGGTGGGCAGGGCGCCGGTCAGCCGGCGCAGCGGGAGCCCGGCGGGGTCGCCGGCGGCGGCCAGCGCGGCGCGCAGGGCGGCGGTGCGGTAGGCGGCGGCGAGCGGCTGGTCACGGCCGCCGGCGTCGACCAGCACGGCCGCCGCGGTGTCCGGCCCGGCCCCGTCGAGGGCGGCGACCAGCCGGTGGACGGTGCGCCGGTCGAGGAACGGCAGGTCGGCGGCGAACAGCAGCACCAGATCGGCGCTCACCTCGGCGAGACCGGCCGCGACGGCGGCCACCGGCCCGCCGCCGGGCGGGCGCTCGCGGGTCCAGCGGACCCCGGGCCGGGCGGTGGGCCGGACCGGGCCGACCACCACGGTGGTCCGGGCCTCCGCGCAGGCGGCGAGCACCCGGTCCAGCAGGGTGGTCCCACCGACGGTCAGACCGGGCTTGTCCGCCCCGCCCAGCCGCCGGGCGGCGCCACCGGCCGGGACGATCACGTCGTAGGGCGTCATGCCGCCAGTATCCGCCGGACGCTCAGGCGGTGGACCCGCCGTCCTCGGGCTCCCGCTCGGCGGGCGCTCCGGTGTCCGGTCCGGCCCCGGTCCCGGTGTCCGGTCCGGCCTCCGCCTCGGGCTCGCCCTCGACCTCGGGCTCGGCCGCGGCGCCGGTCCCGGCGGCAGCCGTGTTGGCGGCGGCGCTCAGCTCCAGCACGACCGGCAGGGTCAGCTCCCCGTACCGCCGGTTCACCGCCGCGACCAGCGCCTCCGGGTCGTCCGGGTGCTCGGCCAGCAGCCGGTCGAAATCCTGCAGGTACTCCCCGGTGAAGGCCAGCACCCGGGCCGCGTCGTCGCCCTGTTCCGGCGCCCGGTGCCCGGCGATCACCCGGTCCACGCCCAGCTCGGCGATCCGGCCCAGGTTGCGGACCCAGTCGGCGCGCTGCTCCGGCGTGGTGTCGGCGGTCCAGACGTGGGTGCCGTTGTACACGAAGTCGCCGGCCACCACGGTGCGGACGCTCGGCACGTGCACCACCGTGGAACCGTCGCAGTCGGCCTGTCCGAGCAGCAGCACCGGGATCACCTGCCGGTCGATCATCAGCGGCTGGGGCAGCAGCGGGGCCGGGACCAGCGGATGGTCCGGGATGTCGTCGCCGAACACCGGCTTCCACTGGGCGACCTTCGCCGCGGCGGTGCGCAGGATGCCGTCGACCACCGGCGGCGCGGCCAGCAGCTGCGCCTCGGGGAAGAGCCGCAGCACCTCCTCGGCGCCGAAGTAGTGGTCGGGGTGCTGGTGGGTGATCACGATGGCGAGCAGCCGCCGGCCCTTGCCCGCCACCCACTCGGCCAGCTCGCGACCGGCGCTGCGGGTGAGCTGGGCGTCGACCAGGATCGCCGTGTGCTCGCCGAGGATCAGGGTGGAGGTGGCGAAGAAGGCCGACTCGGGGCCGGTGAAGACCTCGACCTCCAGCGGCCGGACCGGCGCCCCGGCGGCGGGCGCCCCGTCGACCGGGTCCGCGCCGGCGTTCTCCTCGGACGGGGACGACGTCACTGGCTGCTCCCTCTGCTTCGGCGGTCCCGGTCCCGTTCCGGCTCGGTGTCGGTGGTGCGCACGGCCGTGACGGCGGGAGCCGCCCGGCCGGGGACCGTACCGGGCGGCCGGACCTCGCGCCCTACAGCATGGGAGCACGGCGCACGGAAAACGCGGAAGGCGCGCCCGGCGGGGGCGCGCCTTCCCGGTCGCGTGTCGGGGCGGTGACTCTTCGCCGCGGTGGTCAGCCCTGGCGGCCGGTGAGCTTGGCGACGCGGTCGGCGACGCCCCAGGAGGTGACCCGCCAGAGCGCCTCGACCACGATCTGCCGGCTCATCTTGGACGCGCCCAGCTCCCGCTCGACGAAGGTGATCGGCACCTCGGCGACCTTGAAGCCGGCCTTCACCGTGCGCCAGGCCAGGTCGACCTGGAAGCAGTAGCCGGCCGAGGCGACCTGGTCCATGCCCAGGCCGAGCAGGGTCTCCTTGCGGAACGCCCGGTAGCCGCCGGTGACGTCCCGGATCGGCACGCCCAGCATCAGCCGCGAGTAGGTCGAGCCGCCGCGCGAGAGCAGCAGCCGGGACTTCGGCCAGTTCACCACCCGGCCGCCGGGGACCCAGCGCGAACCCAGCACCAGGTCGGCGCCGCGCAGCGCGGTGAGCAGCCGGTCCAGCTCCTCGGGCCGGTGGGAGCCGTCGGCGTCCATCTCCACGAGCACGTCGTAGCCCTCGTCGATGCCCCAGCGGAACCCGGCCAGGTAGGCGGCGCCCAGCCCCTCCTTGCCCCGGCGGTGCATGACGTGCACCTGGGGGTCCTCGGCGGCCAGCTTGTCGGCCAGCTCACCGGTGCCGTCGGGGCTGTTGTCGTCGGCGACGAGGACGTGCACCTCGGGCACCGCGGCACGCACCCGGCCGACGATGAGCTCGACGTTCTCCGCCTCGTTGTAGGTGGGGATGATCACCAGCACCCGGCCGAGATCGGCGAAGCCCTGCTGGTTGACGGTCACGTACTAACCTCTCGGCCGGTGGCGGGACGTGCCGGTCACCATTGCCCGCACTCATCGGAAGACACAGTCCCGGCCGACACCCCGCCGGCCCGGACGACACCGTGGAAAACACTGGGTCCTGGCATCCTACTACCGCGTCCTCGGGCCGACCTTCCTCCTGAGGCACTCCCGACCGGCGCCCGCCGTTTCACCGGCGGAGGTGCAGGTCGGCTAGGGTCGATGCCCGGCCTTTGCCCGGATGCCCGAACCCGTCCGCCCCCGCCCGCAGCCGCCTGACGGCGGCGAGGCCCACCAGCCACTGCAGCAAGGAGCAGGACCGCGCCCATGGACAAGCTCGTCAACACCGTCCGCCCGTACGCCTGGGGTTCGGTCACCGCGCTCCCCGAGCTGCTCGGGCAGGAGCCGACCGGCGAACCGCAGGCCGAGCTGTGGATGGGCGCCCACCCCGGCGACCCGTCGCGGGCGGACCGGGGCGAGGGGCCGCGCCGACTCGACGAGTTGATCGCCGCCGACCCTCGGGGCGAGCTGGGCGCCGCCTCGGTCGCCCGGTTCGGGCCCACCCTGCCGTTCCTGCTCAAGATCCTCGCCCCGGGCATCCCGATCTCCATCCAGGCCCACCCCTCGCTCGACCAGGCCCGCGCCGGGTACGCCGCCGAGAACGCCCTGGGGATCCCGCTGGACGCCCCGCACCGCAACTACCGGGACGCCAACCACAAGCCCGAACTCATCTGCGCGCTCGGCGACTTCGAAGGCCTCTGCGGCTTCCGCCGGCCCGCCGACGCGGCCGCGCTGCTGGCCGGCCTCGGGGTGCCCGCGCTGGCGCCGGTGATCGCCCTGCTGGGCGCCGAGGACGAGTCCGAGGCGCTCAGCACCGCGCTGGCCGCCGTGCTCACCCTGTCCGGGCCCGAGGCCGCGGAGGCGGTCCGGGACACCGCCGAGGCGCTCGGCAAGGCCGCCGCCGAGGACCCGCAGGGCCCGTACGCGCCGTACACCCGGATCGCCCGGGACTTCCCCGGGGACGTCGGGCTGATCGCCGGACTGCTGCTCAACCACGTCCTGCTGCGCGCCGGTCAGGCGCTCTACCTGGGCGCCGGCGTCCCGCACGCGTACCTGCACGGCCTGTGCGTGGAGCTCCAGGCCAACTCCGACAACGTGCTGCGGGCCGGGCTCACCCCCAAGCACATCGACGTTCCGGAGCTGCTCCGGGTGGTCGAGTTCGCCGCCTGCTCGCCGGAGCCGCTGCTGCCGGTCACCGTCGACGGGACGCCCGGCGAGGAGCTGTACCCCGTGCCGATCGACGAGTTCCGGCTCTCCCGCTTCGTGCTGGACGGCCGGGAGCGGACGGTCGGCGGCGACGCCCCGCAGATCCTGCTCTGCACCGCCGGCGCCGCCCGGCTGACCGCGGCGGACGGCGCCGTCCTGGAGCTGGCCCGGGGCGAGTCCGCCTTCCTCCCGGCCGACGGCACCGCCACCCGGCTCGACGGCGCCGGCGCCACCGTCTTCCGCGCGACCGTCACCCTCTGACCCCGGCCGCACGCGGCGGCGCCGGTCAGTCCGTCTTCGCCGGGCCCCCGGCGCCGGCGGTGCCCGCGCCCACCAGGGCCGGCTCCGCCGTTCCTACGGCCGGCACCGGGACCGCGGCCACCGCCGCGGGGGCCTCCAGGGACTGCGGGGGCCACCGCCGGTTCATCGCCTTCGTCAGCTTGCGGCCGAGGTTCTGGAAGGGCATCTCCACCAGCCGGTACACCACCCAGCAGACCACCAGCAGCACCGCCAGGTACATGGCCACCCACGCCCACCGCTCGGCGAACGGCAGCTCCTGCAGCTTGGCCCAGTAGTACTTGGGGTCCCAGCCGAACCGCCACAGCAGGAACCTCTTCACCGGCCAGTGCAGCAGGTAGAGCGAGAAGCTCACCGCGCCCAGCCAGACCATCGCGCGCGGCATCCGCCGCTTGCGCAGCAGGAAGAAGAGGCCGAACGACGCCCACGCCCCCAGGTAGGCGTAGGTCCACGCCTGCCAGGTGAAGGTCGAGGTCGCGTCGGCCATCGGGCCCCGGTTGAACATCCACCCCACCAGGGCGCCCGCCGCCGCCACGAAGCCGATGGCCAGCCAGGCCTCGATGCGCTCGATCTGCCCGTGCTGCGCCCGGTAGATCACCGTGCCCGCGAACATCGTCGCGAGGATGGTGAAGGTCTCGAACGCGGGCACCCGGCCGTTGGTGCACACCAGGTACAGGCTGAGCCCGCCCAGCAGCAGACCGCCGGTCCGGGCCAGGGACGCGTTGCCGCTGAGCATGCAGAGCACGCCCATGACCACGACGGCCAGGGCGGCGGTCACGAGGTTGTAGACCTCCTGGTTGCTGTTCTGCAGGCTGTGCGACGGGATCCAGACGCCCATCACCAGCGCGACCGCCCCCGCCCCGACCGCGATCGGCGTGCTGCGCCGGTGCCAGCCGAACGCGAAGAGGCTGCTGACGAGGAAGTAGAAGAGCATCTCGTACGTGAGCGTCCAGCTCACGCCGAAACCGTTCCACACGCCCAGCATGTCCGTCAGCATCAGGCCGTTGCCCACCAGCCAGAGCTTGTCGTGGTGGTAGCTGTCGAAGGTCAGGACCTGGTAGGCGGGCGGCAGGATGAACTCGGACAGCAGCATCGCCACGATCAGCGCCGGGTAGATCCGGAAGATCCGGCCGATCCAGAACGCCCGGACGTCACCACGGCGCTCCAGCGAGGCCGGGATGATGTAGCCGCTGACGATGAAGAACACGATGACCCCGTAGAAGCCGAGGTCGAAGTGGCCGGCGATCTCGCCGCCGAACGGGACGATCCTCAGGATCTCGAAGTGATGGGCCGCGACGGCCAGCGCCGCGATGCCGCGCAGCGCGTCCAGCCAGCCGAGCCGGTTCGACGAGGGGGGTGCGGATCCGGCGCCGGTTGCTCCGGTGGCCTCTCGCCGAGAGCGGGATATGAGTGTCATCACGCGCCGGAGGCTAGTCCATGTCCGGGGCGGGCTCCGCACCACCCCTTCGTGAACGGTCTTTGCGGGAGTTCCGCACCGCCTCCGGACCGGGCGCCGTCCCCTGCACCGGAGGTCAGTCGCGGGTCATGTCGACGAAGCGGGAGTAGTGGCCCTGGAAGGCCACGGTGATGGTGGCGGTCGGGCCGTTTCGGTGCTTGGCGACGATGAGGTCGGCCTCGCCCGCGCGCGGGGACTCCTTCTCGTAGGCGTCCTCGCGGTGCAGCAGGATGACCATGTCGGCGTCCTGCTCGATGGAGCCGGACTCACGCAGGTCGGAGACCATCGGACGCTTGTCGGTGCGCTGTTCGGGACCACGGTTCAGCTGGGAGAGCGCGATCACCGGCACCTCCAGCTCCTTGGCCAGCAGCTTCAGGTTTCGCGACATGTCGGAGACCTCCTGCTGGCGGTTCTCGGCCCGGCGGGAGCCGCCGGACTGCATCAGCTGGAGGTAGTCGATGACGACCAGCTTGATGTCGTTGCGCTGCTTGAGCCGGCGGCACTTGGCGCGGATCTCCATCATCGACAGGTTCGGGGAGTCGTCGATGAACAGCGGGGCCTCGCTGACGTCCGGCATCCGCCGGGCCACCCTGGTCCAGTCGTCGTCCGTCATGGAGCCGGAGCGCATGTGGTGCAGCGCCACCCGGGCCTCGGCGGAGAGCAGGCGCATGGCGATCTCGTTGCGGCCCATTTCGAGCGAGAAGATCACGCTCGGCAGCTTGTTGTGGATCGAGCAGGCCCGGGCGAAGTCCAGCGCCAGGGTGGACTTGCCCATCGCGGGGCGGGCCGCGATGACGATCATCTGGCCGGGGTGCAGCCCGTTGGTGAGCGCGTCGAAGTCGGCGAAGCCGGTCGGGACGCCGGACATCTGGCCGTTGCGGGAGCCGATCGACTCGATCTCGTCGAGGGCGCCCTCCATGATGTCGGCGAGCGGGGCGTAGTCCTCGTTGGTGCGCTGCTCGGTGACGGCGTAGATCTCGGCCTGCGCCGCGTTGACGATCTCGTCGACGTCGCCCTCGGCCGCGTAGCCCATGCCGGCGATCCGGGTGCCGGCCTCGACCAGCCGGCGCAGCACCGCGCGCTCGTGCACGATCTGCGCGTAGTACTCGGCGTTGGCGGCGGTCGGGACGGAGTTGACCAGGGTGTGCAGGTAGCCCGGTCCGCCGACCCGCTGGAGCTCGCCGCGCTTGGTCAGCTCGCCGGCCACGGTGATCGGGTCGGCCGGCTCGCCGCGCGCGTACAGGTCGAGGATCGCGCCGTGGATCAGCTCGTGCGCGGGCCGGTAGTAGTCGGCCGGCTTGAGCACCTCGACCACGTCGGCGATGGCGTCCTTGGAGAGCAGCATGCCGCCGAGGACGGACTGCTCGGCCGCGAGGTCCTGCGGGGGGACGCGCTCGAAGCCGTCCAGGCCGCCCTCGCCGCGCTCGTCCTCGCCGCCCTGGCGCCGCTTGCCGCCGTCGCGCTGGAAACCGCCGGACCCGCCCTTGCCGCCCTTCTGGAAGCCGCCGCCCTGGCCCTGGCCCTGGCCGCGGCCGCGCGAGACCGGCAGGCGGTCGCCGGGGCCGTCCGGGAAGGGGGCGTCGGCGAAGGCGCCGACCGGGAAGGGGTCGTCGGCGCCCTGCCAGTCGTCCTCCGGCGGCGGGGCGTCGTGGTCGTCGTACTGGGGGCCGGTCACGCGTGTTCCCCGTTCAGCGAGTGGTGCGAGTTGGAGCGGGCCTTGCCGGTGGCTGGGATGGTGCGGAACCCGACTCCGCGCCACCGCATTTTCTACGCCACCGCACCGACAAATCGGACGCCGGGGCGGGTGGGAGTGTCGGACGGACGGCCCACGCTAAGGCGCCGGACGGCCTTCAGCCAAGGCGGTTATCCACAGGGGGTGTGGACGAGTGGCCGATGACTGTGGAGAAGTGCCGCAAACCTGTGGACGCCCCTGTGGAAAGCCCTGTGGATAACCAGACGATCGATCCACCGTCAACCCGCTGACCTGCGATTCCCCCGTCCCGGGCCTGTGCATGAGAAATTCTTCACACACAGCCGGGTGGCGGTGGACACACATCCGGACGACCCGGTCGCTCGCTCGTGCGAGTAAGTGTCCTGATGGCGTTTTGTCACTTACCTGTGGATGAGTAGCCTGGTTCCCATGACCCTCACCACCGACCGCCGCCGGCACGACCGCGAGATCCTCGCCCTCGCCGTCCCCGCCTTCGGCGCCCTGGTCGCCGAGCCGCTGTTCCTGATGGCCGACTCGGCGATCGTCGGCCACCTCGGCACCGCGCAGCTGGCCGGCGTCGGCGTCGCCTCGGCCGCGCTCACCACCGCCACCGGGGTGTTCGTCTTCCTCGCCTACGCCACCACCGCGGCGGTCGCCCGCCGGATCGGCGCCGGGGACCGCCGGGCCGCCGTCCAGCAGGGCATCGACGGCATCTGGCTGGCGCTGGCCCTCTCCGTCGGAGTGGTCGCGCTGACCCTGCTGCTGGCCCCGCAGCTGGCGGACGCGCTCGGCGCCTCGCCGACGGCCGCCCCGTACGCCGTGACGTACCTGCGGATCAGCGCGCTCGGCATCCCGGCGGTCCTGATGGTGATGGCCGCCACCGGCGTGCTGCGCGGCCTCCAGGACACCCGGACGCCGCTGTACGTGGCCGTCGCCGGCTTCGCCGCCAACCTCGGGCTGAACGCCGCCCTGGTGTACGGCGCCGGACTCGGGGTGGCCGGTTCGGCCTGGGGCACGGTCGTCGCCCAGACCGGCATGGCCGCCGTCTACGTCTTCGTGGTGGTCCGCGGCGCCCGCCGGGAGCGGGCCTCGCTGCGGCCGGACCCGGCCGGGATACGGGCGAGCGCCCGGGCCGGCGGCCCGCTGATGGTCCGCACCCTGAGCCTGCGCGCCGTCCTGATGATCGCCACCGCGGTGGCCGCCGGCCTCGGCGACGACGAGATCGCCGCGCACCAGATCGCCATGACGGTCTTCCTGTTCATCGCCTTCGCGCTGGACGCCATCGCGATCGCCGGCCAGGCGATCATCGGCCGCCACCTGGGCGCCGGGGACGTCCCGGGCACCAGGGCCGCCACCCGGCGGATGATCGAGTGGGGCATCGGCTCCGGCGTGCTGCTGGGCCTGCTGGTGGTGCTCGCCCGGCCGCTGTACGTCCCGCTGTTCACCCCCGACCCGGCGGTGCAGCACCAGCTGAACACCGTCCTGCTGCTGCTCGCGCTCTGCCAGCCGGTCTCCGGCCTGGTCTACGTCCTGGACGGCGTCCTGATGGGCGCCGGGGACGGCCCGTTCCTGGCCCGGGCGATGCTCGCCACGCTGGCGGTCTTCGCGCCCGCCGCGCTCGCCGTACCGGCCAGCGGCACCGGGCTCGCCGGGCTCTGGTGGGCGATGAACCTCTTCATGCTGGTCCGCGGCGGCTTCCTGGCCTGGCGGGCCCGCGGCGGCCGGTGGCTGGTCACCGGCGCGGTGCGGAGCTGAGCGGCCCCGCTCGGCGAACGACCGAGGGCCGGTCCCCCGCGAAGGGGGACCGGCCCTCGGGCCACTGCTGCGGAGCTGACGCTACCGAGGCGTGGTCGTGGCTCAGGCGGCGACGACGGCGATGTCCAGGTTGGCCTGGACGTCCGAGTGCAGCTTGACCGAGACCTTGTGGGTGCCCACGGTCTTGATCGGCGAGGCGATCGCGACGGCGCGCTTGTCGACCGACGGGCCGCCGGCGGCCTTGATGGCCTCGACGACGTCGGCCTGGGTCACCGAGCCGAACAGACGGCCGGCCTCGCCGGAACGAACGGCCAGCTTGACCTGAACGCCCTCCAGCTTGCCCTTGACCTCGTTGGCGGCCTCGAGGGTCTGGATCTCGTGGATCTTGCGGGCGCGACGGATGGCGTCGACGTCCTTCTGACCGCCCTTGGTCCAGCGGATGGCGTAGCCACGCGGAACCAGGTAGTTGCGGGCGTAGCCGTCCTTGACCTCGACGACCTCGCCGGCCGAGCCCAGGCCCGGCACCTCGTGGGTGAGGATGATCTTCATTGTTCGGTCACCCTCTCTTAGCGCGCGGTGCTGGTGTAGGGCAGCAGCGCCATCTCACGGCTGTTCTTCACGGCCGTGGCGACGTCACGCTGGTGCTGGGTGCAGTTGCCGGTGACCCGGCGGGCACGGATCTTGCCGCGGTCGGAGATGAACTTCCGCAGCAGGTTCGTGTCCTTGTAGTCAACGTAGTTGACCTTGTCCTTGCAGAAGACGCAAACCTTCTTCTTCGGCTTGCGAGCAGGCGGCTTCGCCATTGTGTGCTCCATTGGGGTTCACGGCCGCGCGGGCGTCTCGCGACGCCCGCGGCCAGGCCGCACGAAATCTGTCAGCTCTTAGAACGGGGGCTCTTCCGAGAAGCCGCCACCGGACGGGGCGCCCCAGCTGCCGCCACCCTGGTTGCCACCAGAGGGAGCGCTGGACGCCCAGGGGTCGTCGGAGGGGCCGGACTGGCCGCCGGAGTTGCCACCCCAGCCGCCGCCCTGCTGGCCGCCACCGCCGCCGCCCCAGCCGCCGCCCTGGCCGCCGCCCTGCTGGCCGCCGCCGAAGCCGCCGCCCTGGGGGCCGCCGGACCGGTTGGCCCGGGTGACCTTCGCGGTCGCCGAGCGCAGGCTCGGACCGACCTCGTCGACCTCGACCTCGAAGACCGTCCGCTTCTCGCCTTCCTTGGTCTCGTAAGACCGCTGGCGCAGCCGGCCCTGCACGATGACGCGCATGCCGCGCTGGAGCGACTCGGCCACGTTCTCCGCCGGCTGCCGCCAGACGTTGCACGTGAGGAAGAGGCTCTCGCCGTCCTTCCACTCGTTCGTCTGACGGTCGAAGGTGCGGGGGGTGGACGCGATGCGGAACTTCGCGACCGCCGCACCCGACGGGGTGAAGCGCAGCTCGGGGTCGTCGACGAGATTGCCGACGAGGGTGATGACGGTCTCGCCTGCCATGGTGGTGATGACCTCTCGGGAAGATGTCCGTTCACCGCTGTTTCACGTGAAACAGCGGTCGCGAGCTACCCGAGACCCGAAGGCCTCAGAGGTGGCTCAGTGGGTGTCCGGGCGCAGGACCTTGGTCCGCAGAACCGACTCGCTCAGGCCCAGCTGGCGGTCGAGCTCCTTGACGACCTCAGGCGTGGCCTGCAGGTCGATGACCGAGTAGATGCCCTCGGACTGCTTGTTGATCTCGTAGGCCAGACGGCGGCGACCCCAGGTGTCGATCTTCTCGACCTTGCCACCCGCGTTGCGGACGACAGCCATGAAGCTCTCGATCAGGGGGGAAACGGCGCGCTCCTCGACCGAGGGGTCGAGGATCACCATCACCTCGTAGTGACGCATGAGTAACCCACCTCCTTTGGACTCAGCGGCCACGGTCTCTCCGTGGCAGGAGGGTTGTGCAGCGTCGGCACCGGAGCAGTGACGACACGGCCACCGTAGCGGCCGGGTCGGACAGCCCGTCCCCGTTCACTCGGAAGAGGGCAGAGGAGGGCACAACTACACCAGTGCAGACGACACACCCTACCCGCACCCGGACGGACGAACAAAACGCATAGGGGTTGTGAGACCCGTCCAACCGCCGCAATCTGGACGGAACGGGTTTCCCGCCCGTTCGTCTCCACGCCAGGAGGTGGGACTCATGGCCCAGACCGTCCACCGCATGCCCGCCCTCACCCTGAACACCGACGGACACCCGCACCCGCGGGAGAACACCCTGGTCGGCCTCACCGCCGTCCTGGGCGCGATCGCCTTCATCACGTCGTTCTTCCACAACCTGCACCTGCTGACCTCGTGGACCGGCCTGTTCGGGATCGTCACCGGCCTGCTGGGGATGTACGTCTCCGTCACCACGGCCGAGCGCTTCGTCCTGATGATCACGCTCGGCGCCTCGGCGATCGGCTTCTACCTCGGCATCGCACGCGGCGGTCTGTGGGGTTAGGGCCTGTCTCTCGGATCCTTGCCTGATCCGACAAAATCCGAGAGACAGGCCCTGGCCCCACCACCCCGAGGAACCCCTGGCGCCCCCGTGGCGTACTTGTCTTCAGGCGGACGGGTACGCGGCGGGGGCGCCGCCGTGCCCGAAGCCGACGGGACCCCGGACGATAGGGTCACCCCGAGAAGACGGGGCCCACCGCAGCCCGACCGACGAGGAGCACCGAGCATGAGCCTGCGCCTGAGGACGATCACCCGCGAGGAGCACCTCGCCTTCATCAGGAGCCGCGCCTCGGCGAGCCACATGCAGGTGCCGTCCTGGGGCGACGTGAAGGCCGAGTGGCGCTCCGAGTCGATCGGCTGGTTCGACGGGACCAACCAGCTCGTCGGCGCCGGCCTGGTGCTCTACCGGCAGCTGCCCAAGCTCAAGCGCTACCTCGCCTACCTGCCCGAGGGCCCGGTGATCGACTGGTTCGACCGCGACCTCGACCGCTGGCTGCAGCCGATGCTGGCGCACCTGAAGTCCCAGGGCGCCTTCTCGGTGAAGATGGGCCCGCCGGTGGTCATCCGCCGCTGGAACGCCCCGACCATCAAGGAGGCCATCGCCGCCAAGCAGGCCAAGCGCCTGCGCGACATCGAGGCCGACTGGTACGAGCCGCGCGCCTTCGAGGTCGCCGACCGGCTGCGCAAGGCCGGCTGGCTGCAGGGCGAGGACGGCGGCGCCGGCTTCGGCGACGTCCAGCCGCGCTACGTCTTCCAGGTGCCGCTGGCCAACCGCTCGCTGGACGACATCCAGAAGGGCTTCAACCAGCTCTGGCGCCGCAACATCAAGAAGGCCGAGAAGAGCGGCGTCGAGGTGGTCCAGGGCGGCTACGACGAGCTGCCGATCTTCCACCAGCTCTACCTGGTGACCGCCGAGCGCGACAAGTTCACCCCGCGCCCGCTGGCCTACTTCCAGCGCATGTGGAAGGCCCTCGTCGCCGAGGACCCCAACCGGATGCGGCTGTACATCGCCTACCACGAGGGCGAGCCGCTGGCCGCGACCACGATGCTGGTCGTCGGCGAGCACGTCTGGTACTCCTACGGCGCCTCGGCCAACCACAAGCGCGAGGTCAAGCCGTCGAACGCGATCCAGTGGCGGATGATGCGCGACTCCTACGCCCTCGGCGGCGGGGTGTACGACCTGCGCGGCATCTCCGACACCCTGGACGAGAACGACCACCTGTTCGGCCTGATCCAGTTCAAGGTCGGCACCGGCGGCCAGGCCGCCGAGTACCTCGGCGAGTGGGACTTCCCGCTCAACAAACTGCTGCACAAGGCCCTCGACCTCTACATGTCGCGCCGCTGAGCAGCGCTCGCCGAGCCACCGAGCAGCCGTGCCCAACACCCTCTGGGAGATGACCCGATGACGCTGTCGCTCTACCTCGACACCGAACGCTGGCGTACCCACCAGCGCTCCGTGCTGGCCGAGTTCCCCGGTCTGGTGCCGGTGGCGAAGGGCAACGGCTACGGCTTGGGCAACCACCGGCTGGCCGAGGAGGCGACCCTCCTCGGCACCGGCGTGCTGGCGGTCGGCACCGCCTACGAGGCCGCCGACGCGGCCGACTGGTACGGCGGTGAGCTGCTGGTGCTCACCCCCTACCGGGTGGGCGAGGAGGCGCTGCCGCTGCCGCACGCCCGGGTGATCCGGACGGTGGCGAGCGTGGACGGGCTGCGGGCGCTGCACGGCGCCCGGGTGGTGGTGGAGTGCATGACCACCATGCGCCGGCACGGCGTCTCGGCGGCCGACCTCACCACGGTCGCCGCCGAGCTGGAGGGCGTCCACTTCGAGGGCCTGGCGCTGCACCTGCCGATGGACCGGCCGGACGGCTCCAGCCCGGTCGACGAGGTCGCGTACTGGGTGGAGACCGCCCGGGCCGCCGGCGTCCCGGTGCACACCGTGTTCGTCAGCCACCTCGGCGCGGCGGGCATGGAGCAGCTGGCCCAGCGCTTCCCGGACACCGTCTTCCGGGCCCGGATCGGCACCCGGCTCTGGCTGGGCGACCACGGCGCGCTGGAGGTCCGGGCGACGGTGCTGGACGTCACCCCGGTCCAGAAGGGCGACCGCTACGGCTACCGCCAGCACCCGGCGCCCTCCGACGGCCACCTGCTGGTGGTCGCCGGCGGCACCGCGCACGGCATCGGCCTGGAGGCGCCCAAGTACGTGCAGGGCATGTCCTCCCGGGCCAAGGGCATCGCCCGGGCCGGCCTGGCGACAGTCAACAAGACGAAGTCGCCGTACCACTGGGCCGGCAAGCAGCTCTGGTTCGCCGAGCCGCCGCACATGCAGGTCTCGCTGCTCTTCCTGGACAACGAGGCCAAGCCGCCGGCGGTCGGCGACGAGCTCGGCCTGCAGGTGCGGCACACCACCACGCACTTCGACCGCGTGGTGGACCGCTGAGTCCGGCCGGTCAGTCCTTCGCGGCCGGTTCCGCGGCGGGCGGCTCCGTCGCCGCGGCCGGTTCCGCGCCGACCGCTTCCGTGCCGGGCCGCTCCACAGCGGCCGGTTCCGCGGCGGCCGGCTCGTCGAGCCACGCCTCGGGGCCGGCCGGCGCGTACCCGGCGTAGCTCTCCTCCTCGCGCAGCCGGCGGGCGGTGCCGAGCACGAAGACGTCCGGCGCCCCGTCGAGCACCCCGCCGGACGGGTCGTCACTGCCGTCCCAGCGCACCGGGTCGCGGTCCGGCAGCAGGATGTCCCGGACCACCATGCCGACCAGGTAGAGCGTGCCGAGCAGGTGCAGCACGATCGCGAAGTGGTACCAGGACTCGCCGATGCCGTGCTGCTTGGACCCGGTGACGAAGCCCAGGTGGGACCAGATGCCCAGGGTGTAGAGCACCTCGCAGGCCTGCCAGATCAGGATGTCCCGCCAGCGCGGCCGGGCCAGCACCGCGAGCGGCAGCAGCCAGAGCACGTACTGCGGCGAGTAGACCTTGTTGAACACCACGAAGGCGGCCACCACCAGGAAGGCCAGCTGGACCACCCGCGGCCGGCGGGGCGCCGCGAGGCCGAGCCACGCTATCCCCGCGCAGCTCAGCAGCATCAGGATGGCGATGAAGGTGTCGAGGTTCGCCAGCCCCACGCCCCGGTTCTGCATGAGGATCAGCCACAGCGAGCCGTAGTCCTCGGTGCGGTGCTTGCTGAAGACGTAGAAGGTCGACCAGCCCTGCCAGTTGGCCATCATGATCGGCAGGTTGACCAGCAGCCAGGTCCCGACGGCGCCGCCGAGCAGTGCCCGCAGGTCGCGGGTGCGGCCGGCCCGCCAGCAGAGCACCACCAGCGGGCCGAGCAGCAGCACCGGGTAGAGCTTGGCCGCGGTGGCCAGTCCGATGAACACCCCGGCCCAGACCGGCCGCGAGCCGGACCACCAGGCCAGCGCGACGGCGGCCAGCGCGACGGCCAGCAGGTCCCAGTTGACGGTGGCGTTGAGCAGCAGGGTCGGCGCCAGGGCGAACATCAGCGCGTCCCAGGGGCGGCGCCGGTGGGTGCGGGAGAGCGCGACCACGGCGACCACCGCGCAGGCCATCAGCAGACCGGCGTTGATCGTCCAGAACCACCGCTCCTGGTCGTGCAGGGACCCGCCGCCGGGCGTCAGCCAGGCCGCGATCTGCATGAACAGGCCGGTCAGCACCGGGTACTCCAGGAACTGGAGGTCACCGCTGGTGCCCGGGATCCGGTCCACGTACGGGTGCAGGCCGGCCGCGAAGCCGCGCCCGGAGAACAGGTGCGGGATGTCGCTGTAGCAGGCGTGCACGTACTGCGGCGAGCCGGGCTGGAACCAGGCGGCGTCGTAGCAGGGCAGCTTCTGCGCCATGCCCAGCACCGAGACCACGATCACCACCAGCGCCAGGAAGCGCGCCGGGACCCACCAGGAGACGCCGAGCAGCGCGCGCCGTCCGGGCGGGCCGCCGATCACCTCGCTGCCGGCCGCCGCGACCGGATCCTCGTCCGCCGGCACCACCACGGTGTTGGCCTGCGGACCGACCGGCGGCGCGGCCGGGGCCTCTTCGTCACGAACGCTGGACGTCATGGCGGACATCCTGCCGCACCCCGCCCGCCCGTACGAGGATGCCCCTGCCCCTTTTCCGCGGGCGGGCGGCGGTGACCGGGCCACCGGCCGCCGGGGTACCGGCACGAATCGCTCCCAATGCGGCGAAACGGCGGTGGGAGGCTCCGGAGAGCCTCCCACCGCCGTTTCCGGTCACCGTCCGACGGCGTCCTACTGTGCCGCCGCGTTGCCGTTGGGGGGTGCCGTGGCCGATCCGCTGGGCCTGGGCGGCCTGGTGGTCGGACCGCCGGTCGCCCCGCCGGCGCCGCCCGGGTCGGTGGTCGGCGGCGTGGTCGGCGAGGAGCAGCCGATGACGGGCAGGCAGCTCGGCGACGGGTTGGTGCCGCCCGTGCCACCGGTACCGCCGGTGCCCGCACCACCGGTGCCACCGTTGGTTCCGCCGGTACCTCCGGTGCCGCCACCGGTGCCGCCACCGGTCCCGGTGCCGCCGCCGGTGCCCCCGGCTCCGCCGGTGGTGCCGCCACCGTTGGTACCGCCGTTGTTGCCACCGCCGCCCGGGTTCGGGTTGGTCTTGGTCGGCACCGGCTGGGTGGGCACGGTGCCGGGGCAGTCCACACCGGGGACGCAGACCGGCTCCTGGGTGGCCGGCGGCTGGACCGGCTGGCCGGCGTTCGGGTCCGTCGGGGCGGTGGGCCCGGTCTCGGTCGTGGTCGGCGTCGGCATGGCGCTGGCGGTGCTGGGCGCACCCGAGGAGTCGACCTGCGAGCCGACCGGCTGCGGGGTCGGGAAGTCCAGCTTCTTCTCGTTGGCCAGCGCGGCCTTCATGTACCGGGTGAAGACGTCCGCCGGGACGTCACCACCGTGCACCGAGTCCTTGCCGCCGGTGCCGTTCAGCGAGAGCCGCCCGGGGTGGGCCGCGTCCTCGCGCCACATCGCCACGCTGGTGGTCAGCTGCGGGGTGTAGCCGACCCACCAGGCCGACTTGTTCTCGTCGGTGGTACCGGTCTTGCCGGCCACCGGTCGGCCCAGGGTGTTGGTCTTCTTACCGGTACCGTTCTTCGCCACGTTCACCAGCACGTCGGTGACGTTGTCGGCGACGGCCGGCTCCAGCGCCTGCTTGGTCTCGTGCTTGCCGAAGCCGGGCCGCTCCTTGCCGTCCATCAGCACCTTGGTGACCGAGTACGGGTCGGCCTGCTTTCCGCTGGCGGCGAAGGTCGCGTAGGCGTCGGCCATCCGGATCGGGCTGATGGTGGAGACGCCGAGCGGGAAGGTCGTGGTCTTCGACTCCTTCTCGATGTTCTCCTTGCGGATGCCCATCGCCTCGGCGATCTGCATGACGTTCTGGCCGCCGACGTCCTGGTTCAGCTGGACGAAGGGAACGTTGTAGGAGTACTGCATGGCCATCCGCAGCGAGACGTAGCCGCGCCGGCCCTTCTCCTCGTTCTTCTGGTGGTAGGGCTTGCCGTCGTCCCCCATCACCAGCGAGCCGTCCGGCTTGCGGATCTCCGACATGTCGTCGGAGAGGTAGCGGCTGTCGGCGTTGATCCGCTTCGGCTTGCCCTTGTCGTCGGTCGCGGTCATCACGCCGGTCTGCATGGCGGTGGCCAGCACGAACGGCTTGAAGGTCGAGCCGACCTGGACGCCCTGGGCGTCGGCGTTGTTGTCGTGGTGGCCGTTCTCCACGCCGTCACCGCCGTAGAGGGCCACGATCGCACCGTCGTTGGGGACGATGCTGGCCGCGCCGAACTGGACGAAGTTGTCGTTGTCCGGGCGCTTCTGCGGGTTGAGGGTCTCGCCCTTGACCTCGTCGACGGCCTTCTTCAGGGCGTCGACCTTGTCCTTCTGGAAGGTCGTGTAGATCTTGAAGCCGCCCTTGTCGATCGCCCGCTGGTCGATCGACGTGTCCTTGGCCATGACGTACTTGTTGGCGGTCTCGACCAGGTAGCTGATCTGGCCGTTCATGTTGGCCGGCGGGACCTGCTTGATCGGCTCGGGGAAGGTGGTGCACTTCGCCCGTTCCTCGGCGGTGGCGTTCTTGGTCTCCACCATCCGGTCGAGGATCCACGCCCACCGCTCCTGCGCGCGGTCGTGGTTGCCCTTGATGGTCGGGTCGTAGAACGACGCGCCCTTGAGCAGGCCGGCCAGCATGGCGCTCTGGCACAGGTCCAGGTCCTTGGCGTTGACGCCGTAGTACGCCTGGGCGGCGGCCTGGGCGCCGGTCGCGCCGCGGCCGAACCAGCTGGTGTTCAGGTAGCCCTTGAGGATCTCGTTCTTCTCGAACTCCTGATTGACCTTCAGGGTGATGAAGAACTCCTTCAGCTTGCGGGAGAGCGTCTGCTCCTGCGTCAGGTAGGCGTTCTTCACGTACTGCTGGGTGATCGTCGAGGCGCCCTGGGTCTGTCCGCCCTTGGCCATGTTGATCACGGCGCGCATCATGCCCTTGGGGTCGATGCCGCTGTCGGTGCGGAAGGTCGCGTTCTCCGCCGAGATGACCGCGTTCTGCAGGTTGGGCGAGATGTCGGCGAGTTCGACGATCTGCCGGTTGGTCTCGCCCTTGCGGACCATCTCGGTGCCGTCGGCCCAGAAGTAGATGTTGTTCTGGTCGTCCACCAGGGCGTTGAGCTTGGGGATCTCGGTCGTCTGGTAGACGTAGAAGACCCCGCCCACGCAGGCCCCGACGAAGAGCAGGACGCCGCTCAGCCACTGCCGCCAGGACGGCAGCCAGCGGCGGAAGCCCTGCTTGCCGAAGCGCGGGTAGTCGATGAACCGCTTCTTGCCGGGATCTCCGCCCCGTCCGGCCGCGGCCGCGGCAGCGCCGCCGGCCTCCGCGCCGCCGCGCCGGCCGCCCTTCTGAGCCGCCTTGCGCATCTCGGCGCGGGTCATCCGGGGCTGCTGGGCGGTGTCCCGCCCGCCCTGGGGTCTGCGCCGGCCGAGGCCCTCCGAACCGAGCTCGTCGGGCCCGGCGCCCGCCGCTCGCCCGTTGTCTCCGCCCGGGGGACGACCGTCGCCACCTGGCGACCTGCGCCGTCGTTCGCTCATGTTCCAGCTACTCCTCGCCAGGCCGGTCGAGCCTGAAGGCAGGGTCCACGTCCGATGCCCGCAACCGACCTAACCCCGGAGGTGGTCCTCGTGCACACGCGACAGCGTACGCAGCCTGGAATCCGAACCAATCGGGCATCAATCGCCAATAGCCGCAAAACGGCAGCAGATCATTACACGCCCGTTGCCAAGCACACCCGCGCGTCGCCTTGTGATCACATTCACGCGCGTCCCCCTTGCCGGTTCGGAGGGCCAGGTTTACTGTTCTCGATATATCGAGCCGATACATCGGAGCGACATACCGCCGAGCCAGGCGGGTCGCGGACCGGCCGGGGAAGGGAGGACGACAGCAGTGGGCAGGCGCTCAGGAGTGCTGGAGTTCGCCGTTCTCGGACTGCTCCACGACGCTCCGATGCACGGGTACGAGCTGCGCAAGCGGCTCAACGTCCTGCTCGGCTCGTTCCGCGCGTTCTCCTACGGGACGCTCTATCCCTGTCTGAAGAGCCTGGTGGCCCAGGGTTTCCTGGCCGAGGACAACCCGGACGTCGAGTACGTTCCGGCCACCGCGCTCAACGGCAAGCGGTCCAAGATCGTCTACCGGCTCTCCGCCGAGGGCAAGCAGCGGTTCGAGGAACTGCTCGCCGACTCCGGCCCCGACGCCTGGGAGGACGAGCACTTCGGCGTGCACTTCGCCTTCTTCGGCCAGACCGACCGGGCCGTGCGGATGCGCGTGCTGGAGGGCCGCCGCAGCCGGCTGGAGGAGCGCCTGGAGCGGATGCGCAACTCGCTCGCCCGCGCCCGCGAGCGGTTCGACGACTACACCGTCGAACTGCAGCGGCACGGACTGGAGTCGGTGGAACGCGAGGTCCGCTGGCTCAACGAGCTGATCGAGACCGAGCGGGCCAACCGCACCGGCCGCACCGGCCCGTCGGCCGGCACGACCGGCCCCTCAGTACCCAGGACTTCGGACGGCCGAGGCGAGGAGGACGGGTCCGTGGACCCGCCCGGGCCACCGTACGACCGCCCGGGGCGCTCCGACCAGGAGCGCTGACACCGCGCCAGCCCTGTGCCGCGCGGCAGGAGCGGGCGCGTCACGCGCCCGTCAGCAGTCATCGAAGAAGCAGGACGAGTCCCGCCGACCCCCGGCGGCGCTCATGAGATCACAGGGAGCAACCGGAATGGGTTCGGTTCGCGTAGCCATCGTGGGTGTGGGCAACTGCGCCACGTCGCTGGTGCAGGGTGTCGAGTACTACAAGGACGCCGACCCGGCCGGCAAGGTCCCCGGGCTGATGCACGTCCAGTTCGGTGACTACCACGTCCGTGACGTGGAGTTCGTCGCCGCCTTCGACGTCGACGCCAAGAAGGTCGGCCAGGACCTCGCGCACGCCATCACGGCGTCCGAGAACAACACCATCAAGATCTGCGACGTGCCGCCGACCGGCATCACCGTCCAGCGCGGCCACACCCTCGACGGCCTGGGTAAGTACTACCGGGAGACCATCGAGGAGTCGGACGAGGCCCCGGTCGACGTCGTCCAGGCCCTGAAGGACGCCCAGGTCGACGTCCTGGTCTGCTACCTGCCGGTCGGTTCCGAGCAGGCCGCCAAGTTCTACGCCCAGTGCGCCATCGACGCCAAGGTCGCCTTCGTGAACGCCCTCCCGGTGTTCATCGCCGGCACCAAGGAGTGGGCGGACAAGTTCACCGAGGCCGGCGTGCCGATCGTCGGTGACGACATCAAGTCCCAGGTCGGCGCCACCATCACGCACCGCGTGATGGCCAAGCTGTTCGAGGACCGCGGTGTCATCCTCGAGCGCACCATGCAGCTGAACGTCGGCGGCAACATGGACTTCAAGAACATGCTCGAGCGCGAGCGCCTGGAGTCCAAGAAGATCTCCAAGACCCAGGCCGTCACCTCGCAGATCCGCGACCGCGAGCTGGGCGCCAACAACGTCCACATCGGCCCCTCGGACTACGTGGCCTGGCTGGACGACCGCAAGTGGGCCTACGTCCGCCTGGAGGGCCGCGCGTTCGGCGACGTCCCGCTGAACCTGGAGTACAAGCTCGAGGTCTGGGACTCCCCGAACTCCGCCGGTGTCATCATCGACGCCGTGCGCGCCGCGAAGATCGCCAAGGACCGCGGCATCGGCGGCCCGATCCTCTCCGCCTCCTCGTACTTCATGAAGTCCCCGCCGGTCCAGTACTTCGACGACGAGGCCCGCGAGAACGTGGAGAAGTTCATCCGCGGCGAGGTCGAGCGCTGAATCTGAGCCCCTCCGGGCACTGAGCCCGGTCCGCTCGGACACCGAACGGGCCCACGGTCGACAGCCGTGGGCCCGTTCATCTTTTCCCGGCGAATGTTTCACGTGAAACACCGGCCCCTTCCATGGCACTCTGGGCACGTGGCGATCACCGAGAACGGCAGTACCCACCGGGCCGCGCACCGCGCCACGCTCCTCGACCTGCTGCGCGGCCGTGACTTCCGCCGGCTGCTGACGGCCCGGGTGCTGTCCCAGCTCTCCGACGGCGTCTTCCAGGTCTCCCTCGCCGCCTATGTGGTCTTCTCCCCGGAGAAGCAGTCCTCGCCGGCCGACATCGCCTCGGTACTGGCCGTGATGCTGCTGCCGTTCTCCGTGATCGGCCCCTTCGCCGGTGTGCTGCTGGACCGCTGGCGCCGCCGCCAGGTGCTCTACCTGGGCAACCTGGCCCGCTTCGGGCTCGGCCTGGTCACCGGCGGACTGCTCCTGGTCCAGGCCCCGACCTGGCTCTTCTTCGCCTCCGCGCTGCTGGTCACCGCGCTCAACCGGTTCATCCTGGCCGGCCTGTCGGCGGCGCTGCCCCGGGTGGTGCGCGGCGAGCAGCTGGTCACCGCCAACGCCCTCTCCCCCACCCTGGGCACCGTCGCGGCGGCCTGCGGCGGCGGGCTGGGCTTCCTGCTGCACCAGGTGATGCCCCCCGGGCCGAAGGCCGACGCCGCCCTGGTCTGCCTCGCCGCCGTCCTCTACCTGACCGCCGCGCTGGCGGCGCTGCGGATGGACCGCGACCTGCTCGGTCCCGCCCACCACCCGGACCGCCCCGCGCTCGGCCAGGCGCTGGCCCAGGCCGCCCGGGAGCTGCAGGCCGCCGTCACCCACCTGGTGCGCGACCGCCGTCCGGCGGCGCACGCGCTGGCCGCCGTCACCGCGGCACGGTTCTGCTACGGCGTGCTGATCGTGGTGGTGGTGATGCTCGCCCGCTACACCTTCAACGACCCCACCGACAGCGCGGCCGGCCTGGCCACCCTGGGCCAGGCGGTCGGGCTCTCCGCGGCCGGCTTCTTCGTCGCCGCGGTGATCAGCCCCTGGTGCAGCCGGCGGCTCGGGCTGGCCGGCTGGATGACGCTCTGCCTGGCCGCGCCGGTGCTCTTCGTGCCCGTGCTCGGGCTGGGCTTCCGCCTGGTGCCCTGCCTGATCGCGGCGCTGCTGCTCGGCGTGGTCACCCAAGGCACCAAGATCTGTGCCGACACCGTGGTGCAGGAGTCGGTCGAGGACGACTACCGGGGCCGGGTCTTCGCCATCTACGACGTGCTCTTCAACGTCGCCTTCGTGGCCGCCGCCCTGGTGACCGCCCTGGTGCTGCCGCTCTCCGGCCGTTCGGTGCTGGTCGTGCTGGGCGTGGCCCTGGTCTACGCGGTCGCGGCCGTGCTCTACCTGCGCGCCGCCCGTCGCACCGGCCCGCTCCCCGGGGACGTCGGCGCGAGTCGCTAAGGTACGTCAGATCTGTCGGAGCGACAGCAGTCTGTCTCGGGGGACAATCTGATGAGCACACCGCCACATCCGTACGGGCCACCACAACCGTACGGCCCCGCGCCGGTCCCGCAGCCCTACGGCGCACCCGTGCCCCAGCCGTACGGACCGCCCCAGGCGGCTCCCCCGTACCCGGCCCAGCCCCAGTCGTACCCGCCCCAGTCGTACCCGCCCCAGCCGTACCCGGCCCCGCCGTACCCCCAGGCCCCCGCCCCCTACGGCCACCCCTCCCCGCACGGCTACCCGCCGGCCGCCCCGCTCCCGGCCGGCGCACCGGCCGCGAAGGGCCACGGCAAGGCCCGGCTGAAGGCGGCCGGCCTGGTCCTGGGCGTGATCACCCTGATCGTCGGCTACTTCGTCAGCGGTCCGAGCGTCAGCGGCGCCAAGGCCGGCGACTGCGTCCGGGCCGTCGGCTCGCGCGACGTCTCGGTGGTCAAGTGCACCGACAGCAAGGCGAACTACAGGGTGCTGGCCGCGTTCGAGTCCACCACCGACACCACCAAGTGCCGGAGCACCGCCGGCACCACCAGCACCGTCTCGGGCAAGAGCGGCCGTCGGTGGAACAAGAAGCGGTACGTGCTCTGCCTCGGCCCGCTCACCGGCGTCCCGCCGCTCAAGAAGTCCTGACCGCCCGCCACCCGACCTTCCTTCCGGGGGATCCCCTTGTCCGTTCCGCCGCCGCCCCAGATGCCGTACGGCTCGACGCCGCCCGCCGACGGCGCCAACCCGTACGCCACCGGGAACCCGTACGCCGGCGCCCCGGCCCCGCAGCCGCCGCCCGCCCCCGCGCCGGCCGGCTACGGCTACCCCGCCGCCCCGCCGCCGGCCGCGCCGCCCGGGTACGGCGTGCCCCACCAGGCCCCGCCCGGCGGCTACGCCTATCCGCCGCAGGCCGCGGGCTACCCCCCACAGGCCGGGGGCTATCCGGCACCGGCCGGCTACGCCCACCCGGGCGGACCGGTCTGCCGGTTCTGCGGCGGCTTCCCGGCCGTCGACACCACCGTCCGGGGGCACCAGGGCATCATCATCATCATGCGGTTCCTGAAGCAGCCGGGACCGTACTGCCGCACCTGCGGCACCGCGATGGTCCGCGACATGTCGGCCCGCACCCTGGTCCAGGGCTGGTGGGGCTACCTCTCCGGGATCTTCACCGTGGTCACCCTGCTGCGGAACCTCGCCGCCCACAACCGGATCAAGGAGCTGCCGCCGCCCGCGCCCGGCACCCACGGACCGCAGCTCGACCCGGGCGTGCCGCTCACCCGGCGCCCGCACATCTTCATGCTGCTGCTGCCGGTGCTCGGAATCGGCTCGATGATCATCCTGATCGCGACCGGCGCGCTCCTCGGCGCCCGGCACGACGACGACCCGTACCGCCCGCTGGTGCTGCCCACGCCGACCACGGTGACCATCCCGGCGCCGACCTTCTCGCCGACCCACTCGCCGAGCCTCTCGCTGCCGCCGGTACCGGTGCCGACGATCACCCTGCCGACCCCGTCGGTCGGCTCCAAGGTGCCCAGCGACATCGACGTCGCCAAGGCCGGCGACTGCCTGCGCAACGAGAACGGCACCGCGGCCACCCACGACGCCAGCCCGCGGATCACCATGCTGCCGTGCTCCGACACCCGGGCCCAGTACAAGGTGCTCAAGAAGGTCTACGCGACCAGCGACAACGAGAAGGCCTGCGACGACGTCACCGGCACCGAGAGCACCTACACCCGTGAGTCCAGCACCGAGGCACTCAGCTTCGTCCTCTGCCTGAAGAAGCTCTGAGCCCCTCGCAAGCGGCGGGGGCGGCCCCGGGAGGAACCCGGAACCGCCCCCGCCGACCGCTCCGCGGCCCGGGACAGGGCCTACTGCTGGGCGTCCCACCAGGAGCGCAGCGCGGCCACCGCGGCGTCGTGCTCCAGCGGGCCGTGCTCCAGCCGCAGCTCCAGCATGTGCTTGTACGCCTTGCCGACCATCGGGCCGGGCTTGAGGCCGAGCAGCTCCATGATCTGGTTGCCGTCCAGCGCCGGGCGGACGGCGTCCAGCTCCTCCTGCGCCTTGAGCTCGCCGATCCGCACCTCCAGTCCGTCGTAGGTGCGGGAGAGCGCGGCGGCCTTCTTCTTGTTCCGGGTGGTGCAGTCCGAGCGGGTCAGCTTGTGCAGCCGCTCCAGCAGCGGTCCGGCGTCGGTGACGTAGCGGCGCACCGCCGAGTCGGTCCACTCGCCGCCGCCGTAGCCGTGGAAGCGCAGGTGCAGCTCCACCAGGCGCGAGACGTCCTCGGTGAGCTCCTTCGAGTACTTCAGCTCACGCATCCGCTTGCGGGTCATCTTGGCGCCGACCACCTCGTGGTGGTGGAAGGAGACCCGGCCGTCCGACTCGAAGCGGCGGGTGCGCGGCTTGCCGATGTCGTGCAGCAGCGCGGCCAGCCGCAGGGCGAGGTCCGGGCCGTCCTGCTCCAGGTCGACGGCCTGCTCCAGGACGGTCAGCGAGTGCTCGTAGACGTCCTTGTGCCGGTGGTGCTCGTCGCGCTCCAGCTGCAGCGCGGGCAGCTCGGGCAGCACGTGGCCGGCCAGGCCGGTGTCGACCAGCAGCCGCAGGCCCTTGACCGGGTGCTTGGCCAGCAGCAGCTTGTTGAGCTCGGCCTGGACCCGCTCGGCGGAGACGATGGCGATCCGGTCGGCCATCGCGGTCATCGCCGCGACCACGTCGGGGGCCGGGTCGAAGTCCAGCTGGGCGGCGAACCGGGCGGCCCGCATCATCCGCAGCGGGTCGTCGGAGAAGGACTCCTCGGGCGTGGCGGGGGTGCGCAGCACCCGGGCCTCCAGGTCGTCCAGGCCGTGGTGCGGGTCGACGAAGCCGCGGCCGGGCAGGTCGACGGCCATCGCGTTGACCGTGAAGTCGCGGCGGACCAGGTCCTCCCCGATGGTGTCGCCGTAGGTCACCTCGGGCTTGCGGGAGGTGCGGTCGTACGCCTCGGAGCGGTAGGTGGTGATCTCGATCAGGAAGGAGCCCTGCGGGGTGTCCTTGCGCGCGCCGACCGTGCCGAAGGCGATGCCGACGTCCCAGACCGCGTCGGCCCAGCCACGGACGAGCTTGAGCACCTGCTCCGGGCGGGCGTCGGTGGTGAAGTCCAGGTCGTTGCCGAGCCGGCCCAGCAGGGCGTCCCGGACCGAGCCGCCGACCAGCGCGAGCCGGTGACCGGCCGCCTGGAACCGGCGGGCGATCTCGTCGGCGACCGGGGACACCCGCAGCAGTTCCTGCAGGCCCAGGGTCTGGGCCTCGCTCAGGCCGGGGACGACCTGGACGGCGGAACTGGAATGATGGGCGTCGGTCGGGTGGGCGGTGGGCTCATTGGCAGTGGACACGGCTCACAAGGGTACGTGGCCCGGCGGCCCGGCCGCCCGCGCGTTTCCACCCGCTCACTCCCCGGCCCGCAACACCGCCCCCCTCACCACATCGTTACCATGCCGGTGGAACGAGTCCGGGGCACCGACGGCGGGCCGCGGTGCCGTGCGCCGTCATGGCCGCCCGGGCGACGGGCGACCACATGTTCTTCACGGCTGATCCTCACGGCATCCACCACCGCCGGCGGAACATCCGCAGCAGCACGGCACCAGCAGCAGCGATCGAGAACGGCGAGGGCGAACCCGTGAGCGAGGGCGAACCGCGTGAGTGAGCCGGCACGGCACCCGGGACAGCGGGTGCCCGACCGCCCCCGGCGGATCCTGCGACGGGCCGCCCGGCGGCTGGCCGGTGCGTTCGGCGCCGCGCTGGTGCTCGGCACGGCGCTGCCCGGCCTCCCGGCCGCCACGGCGGCCCCGGTCGCCGCGGCCGGCGGATCGGCCCAGGTGTCCGAGTCGACGGTCAGCGCCGAGTACCCGGTGACGATGACCATCGAGTCGGTGAACAAGCCGGTGGCCGTCCCGAACGGCATCGTGACCATCTCCGGGCACGTCACCAACGGCGGGAAGTCCGTCCTCAAGTCCGCGCACGCGACGGTCCGCAAGCCCTGGGCGGGCAAGCCGCTCACTACCCGCAGCGAGCTCGCCGGGGTCGTGAGCCGGACCACCCCGCAGGGATCGGACGGCATCTCACTGGACAGCCCGCAGTACGCGCTGAACGAGCTCGGCCCCGGCCAGAGCCAGCCGTACACGCTGAGCGTGGCCGTCGCCGACCTGCAGCTCACCACCGAGGGCGTGTACGAGCTGGCGGTGGACGTCTGGGGCTCGACCACCGACAACCCGCGTGACCGCCCGCTGGGCATCAGCCGCACCTTCCTGCCCTACAACCCGACCCCGGGCGAGGCGCAGCCGTCCAAGGTCACCACCATCTGGCCGCTGGTGCACGCCCCCGTGCTGGCCGCGCAGACCCTCTCCGACAACGACCAGACCGTCCCGGTCCTGCGGGACGACAGCCTGGCCGCCGAGTTCGCGCCCGGCGGCCGGCTGAACGCGCTGGTCGAGACGGGCTCCACGATGACCGGGCTGACCTGGGTGGTCGACCCGGACCTGCTGGACACCGCGTTCGCGATGACCAGGGACTACCGGGTGCAGAAGCCTGGTACCGAGGGCAACGCGGCCAAGGACGACAACACCGTCCGCGGCACCGGCACCGCCGCCGCCACGGCCTGGCTGGAGAAGCTGCGGGCCGCCGTCGCCAAGCCCGGCAGCCAGGTGGTGGCGCTGCCCTACGCCGATCCGGACCTCGCCTCGATCGCGCACAACGCCGCCGAGCTGGAGGGCATCGACGCCGCGCTCGGCAAGGCCGCCACCGCCGGTCGGCTGACCGTCGAGGGCCGGCTCTCGGTGGACACCCGGGCCGACGTCGCCTGGCCCTACCGGGGCTACCTGGACCAGCGGATCGCCTCGGTCGCCCAGCGCGCCGGCGCCGGCCTGGTGCTGGTGAACGGTGCGAGCATGCCCGAGTCGGACGCGCTGAAGTACACCCCCTCGGCCACCCGGCCGATCGGCAACGGGCAGACCGCGGTGGTCGCCGACCAGTTGGTCTCCTCGCTGTTCGAGGAGGACCTGGCGACCCCGCAGAACCAGACCCTGGCGACGCAGCGGTTCCTCGCCGAGACCTTCGTGATCTCCCGGCAGGAGCCGCAGAACCCGCGCGGCCTGCTCGTCATGCCGCCGCGCGAGCTCACCGCCGGCACCGCCAAGGTGCTGGCCAACGCCCTCCAGGCGGCCCAGGACGGCAAGTGGCTGGAGCCGACGAAGCTGGACGCGCTCGCCCAGGCGACGCCCGACTCCAAGGCCAACACCAACGTCCCGACGCCCGCCGACTACCCGGCCCGGGTCCGCGACTCCGAGCTGTCCGCCGCCGACCTGACCACCACCACCGGGATCCAGTCGGACCTGGACACGCTGATGCGGGTGCTGACCCTGCCGCAGCGGGTGCGCGGGCCGTTCAGCGCGGCCATGGTCCGCTCGCTGTCGACCGAGTGGCGCGCCGACGCCCCGGCCGGCACCGTCTACCGCGCCGGCGTGAAGCACTACCTCAAGGAACTCACCGAAGCGGTGAAGGTGCCGCCGAAGCGGGTCATCACCTTCGCCGGGGACACCGGTGTGCTCCAGGTCAGCGTCCGCAACGACCTCACCCAGACGGTCACCAACCTCAAGCTGGTGCTGACCCCGGGCCAGCCCAACCGGCTCCGGGTCGAGATGCCGGCGGAGGAACTGGTGCTGCCCGCCTCGCAGAGCGTCACCCTGCGGTTCCCGGCCGAGGCGAAGAACAACGGGCCGGTGAGCATGACCGCCCAGCTGTACACCACCGGGCCCGACCCGAAGCCGTACGGCGAGCCGGTGGTCTTCCGGGTCGACGTCACCTCGGTCACCAACGGCGTGCTGTACGTCTTCGGCGGCGGCGCGGTGCTGCTCCTGCTCGCGGCCGTGCGGTTCCTGCGCCAGCGCAAGCGCCGGGTGGCGCACGACGACGAGGGCGACGCGCCGCTCGCCCCGGCGGACGGACCGGACGGCGGATCGGGCGAAGGACCGGCCGAAGCACCGGGCGACGGCCCCGGGAACGGACCGGACGAGGACCCGGCGGACGGGCCGGAGGGCGGACCGGAGCGCGACGACGGCACCGGCGCCGCCACGGGCCGGGCCGGCCCGGCCGCCCGGACACCGCACCACGGCAGCGCGGATGGCCGGGATCGGGCCACCAGTGATGAGAAGGTTGGTCCTTGACACCGCCGATACCGCCCGACCCCGGGGCGGCCTCCCCCACGACAGCGAAGAGGTGACATGACCGGGCGCAGCGAGGAGCGGCCTCCGGGCCGCGGAGAGGTCCGTCCGGGCGCCGAGTCGCCGTCCGGCGACTGGTACGTGGCCGACACCTACGCCCAGGACCCGTACGCGGCCGACGCGTACCAGGGCGGTCCTGGCGAGCAGGACCCGTACGGCCTGCGGGCCGCCCGGCCCGCGGCGCCGCAGCAGCCGGCGGCGGCGTACGACGTGCCGCCGCAGCTGCCGCCGCACGGCGGTGACTACCCGGCGCCGGTGCCGCCGACGCCGTTCTCCCCGCCGGTGCCGCCGGTGCAGCCCGGCTGGGACACCCCGGCGCCGGTCGGCCGGCACGACGGGCGTCCGCAGGACGCCGCCCCGGCGGCTCCGGCTGCTCCCCCGGATCCGGGTGCTCCGGCCGCCGGCTGGGGCGGTCAGCCGCAGTGGCAGCCCGGACCGGCGCACTCCGCCTGGGACTCCGAGTCGACCGAGTACGTCGGCGTGGACGCGCTGTTCGGCGGGAACCAGGTGACCGCCGAGGTGCCCCGCCCGCCGGCCCAGCAGTCCCCCGCCCAGCAGCCGGCGGCCCCCCGGCCGCCCGCCGCGCCGGTCCCGCCCGCCCCGCCCGCGCCGTTCCCCCCGACCGGCGCGTACCCGGGGCAGCACGGACCGCAGGCCCCGTACGGGCCCGGCCCCGGCGGCCACGGTCCGGACGGGCACCGCCCCTTCGTCCCGCCGATCGAGTTCGACCCGCCGCTCGCCGAAGACGAGGCCACCATGCAGGTGGCCGCGGTGCAGCTGCCGCCCGCGGTGGAGCCGCTCGCCGACCTCGCGGCCGAGCAGCAGTCCGCGCCCGCAGCCCCCCTGGCCGACGCCGGGCAGACCTCCGGCGGCGGCAAGGTCGCCTCGCTGCTGAACTCCAGTGCGATCATGGCGGCCGGCACCCTGGTCTCCCGGGGCACCGGCTTCCTGCGCACCATGGTGATCGCCGGCGCGATCGGCATCGCCGTGATGGGTGACTCCTACAACGCGGCCAACACCCTGCCGACCCTGCTCTACATCCTGATCGGCGGCGGCGCGCTGAACGCCGTCTTCGTGCCGCAGCTGGTCCGCAGCATGAAGAACGACGCGGACGGCGGCACCGCCTACGCCAACCGGCTGCTCACCCTGGTGATGGTCGGCCTGGCCGGCGTGGTCTTCCTGGCCGTGCTCGGGGCACCGGTGCTCGTCCAGCTGATCGCCCACTCGATGATGGAGGACCCGGCCCGCGCGGACACCACCGTGGCCCTGGCCCGGTACTGCCTGCCGACCATCTTCTTCATGGGCATCCATGTGGTGATGGGCCAGATCCTCAACGCCCGCGGCCGGTTCGGCGCGATGATGTGGACGCCGGTCCTCAACAACATCGTGGTGATCTTCACCTTCAGTGCCTACATCTGGGTCTACGGCGGCTTCGACGGCACCCACGTCACCCCGGAGACCATCACCCCCGAGGGGGTCCGGCTGCTCGGCATCGGCACCCTGGTGGGCCTCGCGGTGCAGTCGCTGGCGATGATCCCCTACCTGCGGGCGGCCGGCTTCTCCTTCCGGCCGCGCTTCGACTGGCGCGGCCACGGCCTGGGCAAGGCGGCCCGGCTGGCCAAGTGGACGTTCTTCTTCGTGCTCGCCAACCAGGCCGGCTTCCTGGTCATCACCCAGTTGGCCACCGCCGCCGGCAGTGACGCCGAGGCGGGCGGCCACGGCGGCGTCGGCCTCGCGGCCTTCTCCAACGCCCTGCTGATCTGGCAGCTCCCGCAAGCCGTCATCACCGTCTCGATCATGAGCGCGGTGCTGCCCCGGCTGTCCCGCGCGGCCGCCGACGAGGACGCCGGCGCCGTGCGCGACGACCTCTCCTACGGGCTGCGCACCACGGCCGTCGCGGTCGTCCCGGCGGCGTTCCTCTTCCTCTCGCTCGGCCCGGCCATCGGCCAGGCCATCTACGCGGTGGGCGGCGGCGACACCGCCCTGGACAACGCCCGCAACGTGGGCCTGATGCTCTCCGCCTTCGCCCTGGGCCTGATCCCCTACTCGGCGCAGTACGTGATGCTCCGCGGCTTCTACGCCTACGAGGACACCCGCACGCCGTTCTCCAACACCGTCTGGGTGGCGGCCTGCCAGGCCGGCTTCTCGCTGCTCTGCTGGGTGCTGCTGCCCGCCGAGTGGACGGTCACCGGAATGGCGCTCGGCTACGGCCTCGCCTACGCCGTCGGGGTGACGGTCGCGGTGCCCAAGCTGAAGAAGAAGATCGGCGGCCTGGACACCAAGCGGATCGGCAAGACCTACTCCCGGCTCGCCACGGCCTCCGTCCCGGCGGCCCTGGTGGGCCTGGGCGCCGGCCTCGCGATCACCCGGGTGGTCGGTGGCTGGGCCGGGGCCGTGCTGACCGTCGTGCTGGCCGGCGGCCTCCAGCTCGCCGTCTTCGTACTCATCGCCAAGCGGCTGCGGATCGAGGAGCTGAACGCCATGCTGGGTATGGTGCGCGGCCGACTGGGCCGCTGACCCGGCATCGGGCCGCCGCGCTCCCCGGACCGTTCCCGGGCCGGGGCCGGCGGCCCGATGCCGATCTGCATCACATCTCTCCACCAACAGGCAACCGCGCAGACCTTTCGGCGGTCGTACCCGGTGGAGAACAGTGGGCACAATTGTCCTGGAGCACCGGGGCCACCGGCCGAAGCGCTCCGCACGACTCTCTCTCAGGCCCGGGGCGACACAAGGGGAGGCTGGACCACGGTGGCTGATGGCACCAAGGCGGTCGTCGACACGTCAGCAGCTGACGGCGCGGCGGACGAGGCCGCGCTGGCCGCGGCGATCGACGAACTCGCCGACGGCACGGCCCGGGCCACCGCGGCCGGCTCCTCGACCGACGAGCGCTCCGCCAAGGGCGCCGGGAAGGCCTCCACGGGCGCCGGGAAGGCAGCGTCCACCGGGAAGGCACCGGCCTCCGGGAAGGGCGTGTCCGAGGACGAACCCGCCGGCGAGGACGACACGGGCGCCGACACCGGTACCGCCACCGACGAGGAGCCCGACGAGGACGGCGGACCGTCCTCCGACGCCCCGGCCGTCGCCGAGGAGACCTCGGAGATCACCGCCCCGCTCTCGGCCACCGAGATCGCCGCCGAACTGGCCGCCGGCGACGCCGCCCGCCGGGCCGCCGCCGCGTCCGCCGACCGCCCCGCCGCCAAGCGCCCGCCCCGGGACCCGCAGCCCACCCACGACCCCCGGGACACCGCCACCCTCCCGCAGACCCTGCCCGCCCCGCTGCGGCACAGCGGCGACCTCATCGGCCACCGCTACCGGCTGGAGGAGTGCATCTCCTCCACCGAGACCTTCAGCAGCTGGCGCGCGGTCGACGAGAAGCTGCGCCGCGCCGTCGGCGTCCACCTGATGGCCGCCGGCCACCAGCGCGCCCGCAAGGTGCTGGCCGCCGCCAAGTCCGCCGCCCTGCTCGGCGACCCGCGCTTCGTCCAGGTCCTGGACGCCGTCCAGGAGGGCGAGCTGGTCTACGTCGTGCGCGAGTGGCTGCCGCACGCCTCCGACCTCGCCAAGCTGCTCGCCGACGGCCCGATGGAGCCGCACGAGGCCTACCAGATGGTCCGCCAGGTCACCGACGCGGTGGCCGCCGCCCACCGGCGCGGCCAGGCCCACCTGCGGCTCACCCCGCGCTGCGTGCTGCGCACCGACAGCGGCCAGTACCGGATCAACGGCATCGCGGTGGACGCCGCCCTGCGCGGCCTGCCCGCCGAGGACGCCGAGGACGCCGAGCGCTCCGACACCCGGGCCATCGGCGCCCTGCTGTTCGCCGCGCTCACCCACCGCTGGCCCTACCCCGAGGACCGCCACGACCTCCAGGGCCTGCCCAGGAACATCGGCGAGGTCGCGCCCGACCAGGTCCGGGCCGGGGTCCACAAGGGCCTGTCCGAGCTGTCCGCCCGGGCCCTGTTCGACCACCCGCCGCACCACGCCGAGCCGATCACCACCCCCGAGGCCCTCGCCCGGGCGATCGCGCTGATGCCGCGCATCCGCCAGCCCGAGCCCGAGCTGCCGGTCTTCACCAACCCGCCGCGGCACAACACCCACGCCCTGCCGACCGCGCCCAACCCGACCCGGGTGGTCGCCGCCCCCGGCACCGCGCCCGCCCCGGTGGCGGCCCCGGTGCGGCGCGCCGGACGGCGGCTGCGCCGGGTGGTCAAGGTGACCGCCTGGACGGTCGCCCTCGGTGCCATCGGCGTGGCCTCCTGGCAGCTGGTGGACAGCCTGCGCCCGGGGAGCACCGCCGCCGCGGTCCCCCAGCCCAGCAGCACCACGACCACCCCCAGCGCCCACGCGGCGACCCACGACCCGGTGCCGATCGCGGTCAAGGAGGCGATCTCCTTCAACCCGCTGGGCGACGGCCCGGAAGGCTCCTCCAGCCTGCCCAAGGCGATCGACGGGGACCCCAGCACCGAGTGGATCACCAACTGGTACAACGACCCCTTCCCGAGGACGAAGGAAGGCACCGGGCTGCTGCTCGACCTCGGCTCGGCGCAGCCGGTCTCCAAGGTGGCCCTCAAGTTCGGCACCCCCACCACGGCCGAGCTCCGGATCCCGGGCAAGGGCGTCGCCAACCCGCCGACGGCCCGGCCGGGCGACTTCACGGTCCTCGGCAAGCAGGCCGGCACCACCGTCGAGTACGAGCTGGACGAGCCGGTCACCACCCGCTACGTCCTGATCTGGCTGACCAGCCTGTCCCAGAACCCGTCCGGCACCAAGGACGCGGGCAAGTACCAGGCCCACGTCCTGGACGCGAAGGTCTTCGGCTGACCTGCGGACCGGAACGGCGGCGCGGCACGAACGGCGAGGGGTGGACGTGGCGGAGGACGGACCGGAGCGCGACGACGACGCGACGCTCCTCTCCCGGCACGTCGCGGGCGACCGGGAGGCCTTCGGCCTCCTGGTGAACCGCCACCGCGACCGGCTCTGGGCCATCGCGCTGCGCACCCTCGGCGACCGCGAGGAGGCCGCCGACGCCCTGCAGGACGCCCTGGTCTCGGCCTTCCGCTCCGCCCACACCTTCCAGGGCCGCTCGGCCGTCACCACCTGGCTGCACCGGATCGTGGTCAACGCCTGCCTCGACCGCGCCCGGCGCACCGCCACCCGCCGGACCAAGCCGCTCGACGACGACCCACGGCGGCTGGACGCCCTGATCGGCTCCGCCGAGCCGGCCGACTCCCCGGTGGTCCGCGCCGAGGTGCACCGCGAGGTGTCCGCCGCGCTCGCCGAGCTGCCCGCCGAGCAGCGGGCCGCGCTCGTCCTGGTCGACATGCAGGGCTACCCCGTCGCCGAGGCCGCCGCACTGCTGGGAGTACCGGTCGGCACGGTGAAGAGCCGCTGCGCCCGGGGCCGCGCCCGGCTGCTGCCACTCGTCCGGCACCTGCGCGAGGAGCACCCCGAGGAGCGCTTCGAGGACCGCGCCGAGTCGGGCGCCGCGGCCCGGGCCGCCGGTGTTTCACGTGAAACGACGTCCGCCCCCGGCGCCGGCCGCCCACCCGGGAACCCACCCGGGCCCCGTACCGTCACAGGGAAGGTCCCGGATCCAGCCCGGCCGATTCTGGAAGGAGACGCGAGCACGCGATGACGGCGCCACCCTCCTCCCCCGACCCCGCCGCGGACGCGCACCCCTCCGTCGACGAGCTGGCCGACCTCGCCGAGGACCTGCTCCCGCCCGCCGACACCGACGCGCTGCGCGGGCACCTGACCGGCTGCGCCGACTGCCGGGAGACCGTCGACGCGCTCGCCGAGGTGCGGCTGCTGCTCGCCGAGGACGAACCCCCGGCCATGCCGGCCGACGTCGTCTCCCGGATCGACGCCGCCCTCGTGGCCGCGGCGGCCCAGGACGCCGCTGTGCCCTCCCCGTCCTCCTCCGGGCCGCCCGCGCCGCCGGCCCCGCCGACCGCCCCGCCGGCGCGGCCCGCCGCCGCCACCGGGCCGGGCCGGACCGCCCGCCCCCGGCGCCGCCGGACCCTGCTGCTCGGCTCGGCCGCCGCACTGCTCGTCCTCGGCCTCGGCGGCGCCTTCCTGTCGCTCTCCACCCCCTCCCCGAAGCAGGACTCCACCGTCGCCGCCAACGCCGCCGCCCCGAGCGGCTCGGCCGCCGCCAAGGCCGACCCGGCCCCCGACGGCACCGTCTACCGGGAGGAGCAGCTCACCGCACAGGTCCGGGAGCTGCTCGCCGAGACCGCCGCCGGCCGGCCCGTCCTGCCCACCAAGCCCTCCACCGGCGCCGGCGCCGATACCGGTTCCGCCCCCGCCGACGGCTCCGACGTGAGCGCCGCACCGCCCGCCGAGGGCGGCCAGGGCCTGTCCGGCGGCGGTCGCTCCGCCCCGGCCTGCCCACCGCCCAGCACCGCCGCCCTGCTGGCCACCGGCCGCGGCAGCTACGCCGGCACCCCCGCCGAGCTCCTCGTCTACGCCCTGCCCGGCCGCTCCGACCAGCTCGACGTCTACCTCCGCTCCGCCGACTGCGGGCTCCTGCTGCACCGCACCGTCCCGGCCGGCTGACCGATGGTTCCCGTGCGATCCATGCCGTCGGCCGCACGACACTCCCAGAGTGCGGGCACCTGGTACTGATCCTCCTGGGAATGCGAGACACTGGTCAGTCGTTGTCCCGGGCGGCGGAGCAGGACCGCCCTCCCCGCAGCAAACGCGGGTGGCGATGCGAACCAGGAGATGCAGTGAGCGACGTCCGTAACGTGATCATCATCGGTTCCGGCCCGGCCGGCTACACGGCTGCGCTCTACACGGCCCGTGCCTCCCTCAATCCGCTGGTCTTCGAGGGCGCCGTCACCGCCGGTGGTGCGCTGATGAACACCACCGAGGTCGAGAACTTCCCGGGCTTCCGGGACGGCATCATGGGCCCGGAGCTGATGGACAACATGCGGGCGCAGGCCGAGCGCTTCGGTGCCGAGCTGATCCCCGACGACATCGTCGCCGTGGACCTCACCGGTGACGTCAAGACCGTCACCGACTCCGAGGGCAACGTCCACAAGGCCCGCGCCGTGATCGTCACCACCGGCTCCCAGCACCGCAAGCTGGGCCTGCCCAACGAGGACACGCTCTCCGGCCGCGGCGTCTCCTGGTGCGCCACCTGCGACGGCTTCTTCTTCCGCGACCAGGACATCGCGGTGGTCGGCGGCGGCGACACCGCCCTGGAGGAGGCGACCTTCCTCTCCCGCTTCGCCCGCAGCGTCAAGGTCATCCACCGCCGGGACACCCTGCGCGCCTCCAAGGCGATGCAGGAGCGCGCCTTCGCCGACGAGAAGATCAGCTTCGAGTGGGACAGCGCGGTCGAGGCCATCCACGGCGACCCCAAGCTGTCCGGTGTCACCCTGCGCGACACCACCACCGGCGAGACCCGCGAGCTCCCGGTCACCGGCCTGTTCATCGCCATCGGCCACGACCCGCGCACCGAGCTCTTCAAGGGCCAGCTGGACCTCGACGCCGAGGGCTACCTCAAGGTCGAGTCCCCCTCCACCCGTACCAACATCCCGGGTGTCTTCGCCGCCGGCGACGTCGTCGACCACACCTACCGCCAGGCCATCACCGCCTCCGGCACCGGCTGCTCCGCCGCCCTGGACGCCGAGCGCTACCTGGCCTCGCTGGCCGACCTGGAGGCCCAGGCCGCCACCGTCGCGGTCTGACCCCACCGACCCCACCGTCCGGGTGGGTGTGTTCCACGTGAAACACGCCCACCCCGCCGGGCCGAAACAGAACCGCCCCGCGCGGTGTTGTAGACCTGGCAGAGCCCCCCTCCCGTTTGACCCTTAGGAGTGACCGTGGCCGGCGCCACCACCACCGTGACCGACGCGACGTTCGATGCCGACGTCCTCAAGAGCGACAAGCCCGTCCTCGTCGACTTCTGGGCCGAATGGTGCGGCCCGTGCCGCCAGGTGGCCCCGGTCCTGGAGGAGATCGCGGCCGACGAGCAGGACAAGCTGACGATCGCCAAGCTGGACGTCGACGCCAACCAGCAGACCGCCGCGGCGTACAACGTCATCTCCATCCCGACCCTGATCCTCTTCAAGAACGGCGAGCCGGTGAAGCAGATCACCGGTGCCCGTCCGAAGGCCGCGCTGCTGCGCGAGCTGGACGGCCTGATCTGAGGCCGCTCCCCCAGGACGCCGCGAGGGCGGGACTCCCCACCGGGAGTCCCGCCCTCGTCCGTTTGCCGGCCCTCGTCCGTTGCCGCCCTCGCCCGGAGAACGGTGCTCAGAACGGCCGCAGCGCCGGTTCCTTCCGCCCGCCGCCCAGCAGCCGCTCCAGCGCCCCCTCGACGTCCCCCCGCCAGGAGAGCGTGGTCCGCGCCTCCAGCCGAAGCCGTGGGTAGCGGTGGTGCGGGCGGACCGTCTTGAAACCCACCGCCAGCAGGTGCTCGGCCGGCAGCACACAGCTGACCGGCTGCCGCCCCACCGCGCCGAAGGCCTCGATCGCCCGGAACCCCCGGCCCAGCAGGTCCTTGGCCACCGTCTGCACCAGCACCCGCCCGATCCCCTGCCGCTGGAAGCCCGGCAGCACCCGGCTGACCATCAGCTGAACGGCGTCCGAGGAGACCGGGCTGGTCGGGAAGGACTGCGCCCGCGGCACGTACGCCGGCGGGGCGTAGAGCACGAAGCCGGCCGGCTGGTCGTCCACGTAGACCACCCGGCCACAGGAGCCCCACTCCAGCAGGACGGCGGAGATCCACCCCTCCTTCTCCAGCTCGGGCTTGCCGGACTCGACCGCCGCCCGGCCACTGACCGGGTCCAGCTCCCAGAACACACAGGAGCGGCAGGTCGACGGCAGATCCGCGAGGTTGTCCAGCGTCAGCGGAACGATCCGGCGTCCCATGCCCCGCACCTCCTCGTCCACTCCACAGTCGAGCATTCCCCCGAACGGCGACGGGTGCATGTTCCACGTGAAACAGCGCTCACGCGGAACATGCACCCATCATCGCCACCGCGATGCCGACCCGGCTCAGCCCTGCGACAACCGCAGCCCGTCGTCGCCGGGCGCCATGCTGTCCAGGATCCGGTTGAGGTCCTCCACGGAGCCGAACTCCAGGACGACCTTGCCCTTGCCGAGCTTGCCGCCCCGCTGCGAGACCTCGACCTTCACCCGGGTGTCGAAGCGGTCGGAGAGCCGGCTCGCCAGGTCGTTGAAGGCCGGCGAGAGGATCCTGCCCGCCTTGGGTGCGGCCGAGCGCCTGGGCGTCGGCTCCTCACTCTTCATCAGCAGGACCAGTTCCTCGGTCATCCGGACGGTGAGCCCCTCCGCAATCACCCGGGTGGCGAGTTCCTCCTGCTGCTCGGGGACCGCGAGCCCGACGATCGCCCGGGCGTGCCCGGCCGTGATCGTCCCGGCGACCAGCCGGCGCTGCACCTTCGGCGAGAGCTTCAGCATCCGCAGGGTGTTGGACACGTGCGAACGCGAGCGGCCGATCCGGTCGGCCAGCTCCTCATGGGTGCAGGAGAAGTCCCGCAGCAGCTGATCGTAGGCGGCCGCCTCCTCCAGCGCGTTCAGCTCGGCCCGGTGCAGGTTCTCCAGCAGGGCGTCCAGCAGCAGCTTGTCGTCCTCAGTGGCCCGGACGATCGCCGGGATCAGCTCCAGCCCGGCCTCCCGGGAGGCCCGCCAGCGCCGCTCGCCCATGATGAGCTCGAAGCGCCCGGGCGCCACCTGGCGCACCACCACCGGCTGGAGCAGACCCACCTCCTTGATCGAGGTGACCAGCTCGCTCAGCTTGTCCTCGTCGAACACCTCGCGCGGCTGGCGCGGGTTCGGGGTGATCGCGTCCAGCGGCAGCTCGGCGAAGTAGGCGTCGGCCGGCGCCGCCGGTTCCGCCCCGGCGGCCTGCTCCCGCAGGCTCTCCGCGGCCGCCTTGGCCGCCAGCGTTCCCCGGCCGGACGGCAGCACCGGCACCGCGGCCGGCGAGACCGCCCCGGGCGAGGCCGCCGGGGCCGCCGCCGGCTGCGCCGCGGTGCCGGTCCCGGCTCCACCGCCCGCCGGGGCGGCGGGGCCGATCAGCGCCCCCAGCCCTCGTCCCAGACCCCTGCGACCACCACTCACCGATTGCCCTCCGTCGTACCGTGCTGTGCCCCCGGGGCACCCTGCCCCGAACCGTCCCGCTGCTGCCCCACCAACGAGCCGCCGGCCCCTGCGGACACCGCCCGCAGCGCCAGCTCCCGGGCGGCCTCCAGGTAGGAGAGCGCGCCGGTGGAGCCCGGGTCGTAGGTGAGCACCGTCTGACCGTAGCTGGGCGCCTCCGAGATGCGGACCGAGCGCGGGATCGCGGTGTGCAGGACCTCCTGCTGGAAGTGCGTCCGGACCTCCTCCGCCACCTGGGCGGCCAGCCTGGTCCTGGCGTCGTACATGGTGAGCAGGATGGTGGAGACGTGCAGCGCCTGGTTGAGGTGTGCCCGGACCAGCTCCACATTGCGCAGCAGCTGGCCGAGACCCTCCAGCGCGTAGTACTCGCACTGGATCGGGATCAGCACCTCCTGGCCGGCGACCAGGGCGTTGACCGTCAACAGGCCCAGCGAGGGCGGACAGTCGATCAGGATGTAGTCCAGCGGCTGCTCGTAGGCGGCGATGGCGCGCTGCAGCCGGCTCTCCCGGGCGACCAGCGACACCAGCTCGATCTCGGCGCCGGCCAGGTCGATGGTGGCGGGGACGCAGAACAGTCCCTCGACCTCGACCACCGGCTGCACCACGTCGGCCAGCGGCTTGCCCTCCACCAGGACGTCGTAGATCGAGGGCACCTCGGCGTGGTGGTCGATGCCGAGCGCGGTCGAGGCGTTGCCCTGCGGGTCGAGGTCGATCACCAGGACGCGCAGGCCGTGCATGGCCAGCGAGGCGGCGAGGTTGACGGTGGTGGTGGTCTTGCCCACCCCGCCCTTCTGGTTGGCCACCACCATCACCCGGGTGGCCGCGGGGCGGGGCAGTCCCTCGCCCGCTCGGCCGATGGCCTGGACCGCAGCCTGGGCAGCACGCGCGATGGGCGTGTCATCGATCTGGTCGATGGTCTCCGAGTCCTGCATGGGGCTCAGTGTTTCACGTGAAACCGGAGCGGCAACAGTCGCCGCCCGGCTGCGCGCGAGGATTCCCGAGAGGAGAGAGCGACGTTTCACGTGAAACACCATGCCCGCAATGTCGGAATTCTGACGATGCGACACTCCGGTGGTCCGATGTCGTCCTGCCGTCTGCCCGCCCGTCACCCGGATGCCGTCGATCCCCGGGAACGCCACGGGCGGGGAGGTCGGAGGACCTCCCCGCCCGTGTCAGGCCTCACGTCCGGCTCAGCGGCCGCGCCGCCGGGGCATCCGGCCGCGGTCCGCGCCGCGCACCGGGCTGCCGGAGCGGCCGGCCCTGGCCGCCTTGGCCCGGCGGGTCGCCGCCTTCACGCCGCCCGGGCTCTCCCCCACCTTGACCTGGACCACCCGGGTCGAGGTCTCCAGGGTGCCCTCGCCGACCGCGATCACCGCCCACTCGACCGCACCGAGCTTCGCCAGGCCGGCCCGGGAGTCGGCCAGCTCCTGCTCGGCGCTGTCGCCCTTGAGCGCCAGCATCTGGCCGTACGGCCGCAGCAGCGGAAGCCCCCAGCCGGCCAGCCGCTCCATCGGCGCCACCGCGCGCGCGGTCACCACGTCCACCGCCAGCTTGCCGACCATCTCCTCGGCCCGGCCGCGCAGCACGGTGACGTTCTCCAGCCCCAGCTCGCGGACCACCTCCTCCAGGAAGGTGGTGCGCCGCAGCAGCGGCTCCAGCAGGGTCACCGAGACGTCCGGCCGCGCCAGCGCCACCGGGATGCCGGGCAGACCGGCGCCGGAGCCGACGTCGCAGAGCGTGGTTCCGGCCGGCAGCAGCTCGGCGAGGACGGCGCAGTTCAGCACATGGCGGTCCCAGAGCCGGGGCACCTCGCGCGGCCCGATCAGCCCCCGGGTCACCCCCGTGGTGGCCAGCAGCTCGGTGTAACGGACCGCGGCGTCGTACCGCTCACCGAAGACCTCCCGTGCGACGGCCGGCGGCGCGGGCGGCGGCTCGACCGCCGGACGCCCGCCGACGGCCGCGCCCTCGGCACCCGGACCGCCGTCGCCCGTCCCCGGCCCGCCGGCAGGCGCGCTCTCCGTATCCATCTCGCACTCTCCGCTCCCCGGATCCACCGACCCGCTCCTGCACCGTTTCACGTGAAACATCTCTCGCCGGGCCACGGCCCGCGAGGGGACGACGCGAAGGGACGACGACCCCGCCCGCGCGTGGCGGACGGGGTCGGGTCCTCGTGTCGCATGCCGGCCGCCGAAGCCGCCGACGGTCACCCTGCCGTCAGGCCGGCAGCACGACCACGCACCGCTGGGGCTCCTCGCCCTCCGACTCGCTGCGCAGACCGGCCGCGGCCACCGCGTCGTGGACGACCTTGCGCTCGAACGGGGTCATCGGACGCAGCTTGACCTGCTCCCCCGAGCTCTTCACCTGGTCGGCCGTCTGCGACCCGAGGGTCGCCAGCTCCGAGCGCTTGCGGGCCCGGAAGCCGGCGATGTCCAGCATGAGGCGGCTGCGCTCGCCGGTCTCCCGGTGGACGGCCAACCGGGTCAGCTCCTGCAGCGCCTCCAGCACCTCGCCGTCCTGGCCGACCAGCCGCTGCAGGGACTGGTCGTTGCCGTCGCTGACGATGGAGACCAGGGCGCGGTCGCCCTCGACGTCCATGTCGATGTCACCGTCGAGATCGGCGATGTCGAGCAGACCCTCCAGGTAGTCCGCCGCGATGTCGCCCTCCTGCTCCAGGCGGGTGATGAGGCTCTCGTCGGCGCTGGCGGCGGCCTCGGCCTCGACGGCGGAGGTGATGCCTTCCGTCACTGATGGACTCCTTCGGAGATGGGCCCGGGTGGTGGGCCGGTAACGAGGTTCAGGGGGCCGCGGGGCCGGTCCGGAGCGGACCGGTCACTTCTTCTTCGGCCGCTGACCGCCGCGCTTGGGCTGCTGCCGGCCGCCCTGCGGACGAGCCGGACCCGACTTGGCGCCCGCCGGACGCGCCGCGGTCTGCTTGGCCGCAGCGCTGCCGCCGGACGCACCGCTGCCACCGGACGTGCCGGTGCTCGCGGAGTCGGCCGGGGCGGCGTCGGTGGGCTGCTCGGCCGGGGCGTCCTTGGTCAGGCTCGCCGGCTGGCCGCCGGTGTGCTGGCGCTGCGACTTGCTCTGCTTCCGCGGCTGCTGCCGGCGCACCTGCACCGACTCCTCGACCACGGCCTCGGCGCTGACAGCCGACTTCTTCGCGGGGAGCAGGCCGAACAGCGGGCCCTTGATGACCGAGCCGTCCGGGTTCAGCCGGCCGGCCTTCTTCAGACGGACCTGACGCTCGTCCCAGGCCTTGCTGCCCGGCGTCGGGTTGTTGCGGATGACGATCAGCTGCTGGCCCATCGACCAGACGTTGGTGGTCAGCCAGTAGACCAGGACACCGACCGGGAAGTTGATGCCCATCACGGCGAACATGATCGGGAAGACGTACATCAGCATCTTCTGCTGCTGCATGAACGGCGTCTTCACGGTGAGGTCGACGTTCTTCGTCATCAGCTGGCGCTGGGTGATGAACTGCGACGCCGACATCATGATGATCATCACGGCGACGACGATCTTGACGCTGACCTCGCTGCTGCTCACGAAGGTGGCCGACAGCGGAGCACCGAAGATGTGCGCCTTGCCGGCGCTCACCAGCAGGTCGCCGTTGATCACGCCGATCTCGTGGCCCTTGGCGACCGAGGCCAGCACGCCGTAGAGCGCGGTGAAGAACGGCGCCTGCACGAGGATGGGAAGGCAGCTGGAGAACGGGTTGGTACCCGCCTCCTTGTACAGCTTCATCATCTCTTCGGACTGGCGCTGGCGGTCGTTCTTGTACCGCTCCTGGATGGCCTTCATCTTCGGCTGGATCGCCTGCATGGCCCGGGTCGCCTTGATCTGCTTCACGAAGAGCGGGATCAGGCAGATCCGGATGACGACCACCATCGAGGCGATGGCCAGACCCCAGGCCCAGCCACCATCCGGATTGAAGACGTGGCTGTACAGCGAGTGGAACTGGACGATGATCCAGGACACCGCTGTGTACAGGGGGTTGAGGAAGGAGAAGGTCACCGGTCAGGCTCCTTGGACATTGGGATTGGCCCCATGGGGCCAATGGTCGCCGGGCCCTCTGGGTCCGGACCGGCGGGGGGCATGATCACCGGCTGGTCGGCGGCGGACCGGCCCTTCAGCCGGTCCGCCAGCCGGCGGTGCCACACCGGATGCTTGCGCGGCGGGACATGATCGACCCCGCCGGGAGTCCACGGATTGCAGCGCAGGATGCGCCACGCGGTCAGGGCGCCGCCCTTCACCGCCCCGTGCGTCTTCACGGCCTCGAAGCCGTAGTGCGAACAGGACGGGTAGTAACGGCACACCGGACCGAGCAGTGGGCTGATGGTCCACTGGTAGACCCTGATCAGACCCATTAGCAGGTACTTCATCGCCCTGCTCCCGTCGGCGCCGAGGCGGCGTGCTCGGCCTTGAGCAACCGCTTGAGCGCCGCGTCCAGGTCGCGTTCGAGTTCCTGGTACGAGGCGGACGCGGCCGGGGGCAGCGCACGCACCACTATCAGGCTACCGGCGGGCAGCCGGGACAGACGATCACGTACGAGATGGCGCAACCGGCGCTTGACCAGGTTGCGTGTGACCGCCGGGCCGACGGCCTTGCTCACGACGAAACCCGCACGCGCCGAAGGAGTCCCCTCGGCGACGTGCGGGCGGGTGTCGCTGGTCCGGTCGGTGCGGTCCCCGGGGGCGTCCTCTCTGGCGAGATGGACGACCAGCAGGGGCCTGCCGGCCCGGCGACCGCGTTTCACCGCGGTCGCGAAGTCCTGGCGCCGCCGCAGCCGATTCTCGGAGGGCAGCACAACAGACTCTGGTGCGGATCAGGCGGACAGGCTGGCGCGGCCCTTGCCACGGCGGGCAGCCAGGATGGCGCGGCCGGCGCGGGTACGCATCCGCAGCCGGAAGCCGTGGGTCTTCGCGCGGCGACGGTTGTTCGGCTGGAAGGTGCGCTTGCTCACTCGGGGGCTCCTGAGGTGAATCGTAGGATGACGGGGAGTCGCTTGGCCGTCACCGTGCGTCCGCGTGATCTCCCCTGTATCGGAAATCCGGCCCATCGCCCCAGTTCGGCTGGGGTTTGAGGCAATCCACGGCGCCCGTGCTGCGCGCCTTATGGAGCGGGTGGACCCGCGGACATGCGGCAGCGGCCATCGACAACTCGACCTGGTTACGGTACGCGGGACGGGGCACGAGGGTCAAACCAGCTGCCCGGGGGCCGCTTACCCACAGCCTGTGGACAACGACTTGATCCGGCCCTGTTCGCTGACTACCGTTGCAGGACTTGTCTGGTTTGTTCATCGGAAAGCGTGTACCAGTGGCTGATGTCAACAGCGACCTCGTCCCGGTCTGGGCGAGGGTCGTCGAGCGGCTGGTCGCCGACCCGGATGTCGGGGAGATGGACAAGCAGTGGGTGCAGCGCACCCAGCCCATGTGGATGATGCACGACACCGCCCTGCTGGCGGCCCCCAACGAGCGGGCCAAGCAGGTGCTGGAGGGCCGGCTGCTGCCGCAGCTGACCGAGGCGCTCTCCCGCGAGCTGGCCCGCCCGGTGCGGATCGCCGTGATGGTCGACGCCAACGCCGTGCCGACCACCCCCGCCCCGCAGGCCGCCGCCGAGCCGTACCCGAACCCGTCCGAGCCGGACGCCGGCGGCTACGGCGACCAGGGCTACCCGCAGACCTACGAAGCGGACTACGAGCAGGGTTACGAGCAGAGCTACGAGCGGCCGCACTACGAGAGCGGCGGCTACGAGCAGCACCCCGCGCCGTACGGCGGCCCGGCGGGCGGCAACCAGGCCTGGCCCGGCTACCAGGAGCAGCCGCCGGCCTACCGCGAGCCCGAGGAGCCGGTGCCCCGGCCCGCGCCGCGGCACGTCCCCGCACCGCCCTCCACCACCCAGGGCGACCTCTTCGGCGGCGCCTACGGCCCCGGTCCGGGCGAGCACCCGCGGACCGCCTCCGGCCGCCGCCCCGCGGCCCGCCCGGCCGCCGGCCGCGGCGCGGACAAGGCCCCCGCCGAGCGCGCCACCGACCGCCCGGCGGTCCCCGGTGTGCCCGCCCCACCCGGCGCGCCCCCGGCCGGCGGCTCCCGCAAGGACGAGCCGGCCGCCCGGCTGAACCCCAAGTACCTGTTCGACACCTTCGTCATCGGCGCCAGCAACCGCTTCGCGCACGCCGCGGCGGTGGCGGTCGCCGAGGCCCCGGCCAAGGCGTACAACCCGCTCTTCATCTACGGCGAGTCCGGGCTGGGCAAGACCCACCTGCTGCACGCCATCGGGCACTACTCGCGCAGCCTCTTCCCGGGCACCCGGGTGCGCTACGTGTCCTCCGAGGAGTTCACCAACGAGTTCATCAACTCCATCCGGGACGGCAAGGCGGACACCTTCCGCAAGCGCTACCGGGACATGGACATCCTGCTCGTGGACGACGTGCAGTTCCTGGCGAGCAAGGAGTCCACGCAGGAGGAGTTCTTCCACACCTTCAACACCCTGCACAACGCCAACAAGCAGATCGTGCTCTCCTCCGACCGGCCGCCCAAGCTGCTGACCACGCTGGAGGACCGGCTGCGCAACCGCTTCGAGTGGGGACTCATCACCGACGTCACCCCGCCGGAGCTGGAGACCCGGATCGCGATCCTGCGCAAGAAGGCGATCCAGGAGCAACTCAACGCTCCCGCCGACGTGTTGGAGTTCATCGCGTCCCGGATCACCCGGAACATCCGGGAGTTGGAGGGGGCCCTCATCCGGGTCACCGCCTTCGCCAACCTCAACCGGGCGCCGGTCGACCTGGAGCTGGCCGGGATCGTCCTCAAGGACCTCATCCCGGGCGGCGACGAGGACGCCGGGCCGGAGATCACCGCCCAGGTGATCATGCAGCAGACCGCCGCCTACTTCGGACTCGGGGTGGACGACCTCTGCGGATCCTCGCGCAGCCGCGTGCTGGTGACCGCGCGTCAGATCGCCATGTACCTCTGCCGGGAGCTCACCGACCTCTCGCTGCCGAAGATCGGCGCGCAGTTCGGCGGCCGCGACCACACCACGGTGATGCACGCCGACCGCAAGATCCGGTCACTCATGGCCGAGCGGCGCTCGATCTACAACCAGGTCACCGAGCTGACCAACCGCATCAAGAGCTAGCCGGCGGGCCCGCGGACGGGCGGGCCCCGGGTGGCCGGAAAAGGGCGTCAGGAGCGATCCTGGCGCCCTTTCGGCATATCCACAGGTGTGCACCGCGCATCGGCGGGGCAGGCATGCCGGTAACGGACGCTCCGCCAGTCCACAGCCCGCGCCGAACATCTGACCGGGGATTCGAACGCCACCGGTGCGCGAGGCGGAAATCCACAGGCCGGGCGGGTTCTCCGCCGTCCACAGGCCGGGGCGCCGTGAGTTATCCAGAATTCCTCCACAGGGCGGCCGCCGCTACGCTCTTCCGCGCAGGTCAGGTGCCTGTGGACTTGTGCACAACCGTTATCCACAGGGTGTGGACAAGTGGCGGCCCGTCAGTGGGCCATCCGTGTTGTCCACCGGTTGTCCCCAGGCCGGGCGAGGTTATCCCCAGGTTGTCCACAGCCGTGTCCACAGTTCGACAAGCTTCTGCCCTCGTTCATGCCCAGGTGTGAAAGCCGTCACGAAAAGTTGACCGGCGCCCGTGGATAACCGGGCCCGGATCTGGGGACAGCGCTGGGGATAACCTGTGGATACTCAGCGTGCCCTGTGGGTAACGCTCCGCCGTCCACAGCGGGCCGTGTTCGTCCACAGGCCGCATCCACATGTCCTGTGGACAAAAAACCGGGCCTGACCTGCGCAAACAGGGTTATCCACGGTTTCCACAGGCCCTACTACTACCACTACACCTATAGACCGTTCGACTGGTTCAAAAGCGGGTGGGGCCGAAATCTGTGGACAACCGCAGCCCGACATCCGTTCGAGTTGCTTCCGCCCGTCTGCCCCGTCTGTCGGTGGAGTACGTCAGACTGTCCTCGGCGACTGGAAGCGGAGCGGCGGAGCTCGGCGGACAGCCGCACCGAAGACCAAGATCAGAAGAACCAGACGTGCGAGCGGGAGCGCTCGATCCAGGAGGCGGTTACCGGTGAAGTTCCGGGTGGAGCGTGACGTCCTCGCGGAGGCGGTGGCCTGGGCTGCCCGCAGCCTCCCGGCACGGCCGCCGGTGCCGGTGCTGGCCGGCCTGCTGCTGACGGCGCAGGACGGCAGCCTGGCGCTGTCCGGCTTCGACTACGAGGTCTCGGCCCGGGTCGAGCTGGAGGCCGACATCGAGGAGGCCGGCACCGTGCTGGTCTCCGGCCGGCTGCTCAACGACATCTCGCGCAACCTTCCCAACAGGCCTGTGGAGATCTCCACCGACGGCCAGCGGGTCAGCGTGGTCTGCGGCAGCTCCCGGTTCACCCTGCCCACCCTTCCGGTGGACGAGTACCCGGCGCTGCCCCAGATGCCGACCGCGACCGGCACCGTCCCGGGTGACGTCTTCGCCTCCGCGGTCAGCCAGGCCGCCGTGGCCGCGGGCCGCGACGACACCCTGCCGGTGCTCACCGGTGTCCGGGTCGAGATCGAGGGCGACCGGATCACCCTGGCCGCCACCGACCGCTACCGCTTCGCGGTGCGCGAGCTGCTGTGGAAGCCCGAGCAGGCCGACATCTCGGCCGTCGCGCTGGTCCCGGCCAAGACCCTGCAGGACATCGCGAAGTCCCTGGGCAGCGGCGACAGCGTCTCCATCGCGCTCTCCTCGGGCGGCGCGGGCGAGGGCCTGATCGGCTTCGAGGGCGCCGGCCGGCGGACCACCACCCGGCTGCTGGAGGGCGAGTTCCCGAAGTACCGCAGCCTGTTCCCGACCGAGTTCAACGCGATCGCGGCGATCCAGACCCAGCCCTTCCTGGAGGCGCTCAAGCGCGTCTCGCTGGTCGCCGAGCGCAACACCCCGGTCCGGCTGAACTTCGAGGAAGGCGTGCTCACCCTGGAGGCCGGCTCCGGCGACGACGCCCAGGCCACCGAGCGGATCGACGCCTCCCTGGAGGGGGACGCCATCTCGATCGCGTTCAACCCGGGCTACCTGGAGGAGGGCCTCAAGGCCATCGACTCCGCCTACGCCCAGCTGAGCTTCACCACCCCGACCAAGCCCGCGCTGCTCAGCGGCAAGGCCTCGGTGGACGCGGAGGCCGACGAGGCCTACCAGTACCTGATCATGCCGGTCCGCCTCTCCGGCTGAGCTGGCTCCGCTCCCGGGCCGGACCGGCCGCCACCGGTCCGGCCCGGGAGCCTTTGTCCACGGCTCCTTCCACAGCCCTGTGAACAAACCTGTGGAACCCTCCCCCGGTCGGCCCGACCACGAGGAGGCCCTTCCGCTCCAGCACGTAGGCTCAAGGAGGCGCGGCAACGGCGCCGCCCGCAGGGACGTCACCACAGGTAAGGATTTGGCTATGGAGCTCGGCCTCATCGGTCTCGGCAAGATGGGCGGCAACATGCGCGAGCGGATCCGCCGCGCCGGCCACACCGTCATCGGCTACGACCGCAACCCCGACATCTCCGACGTCGAGAGCCTCCAGGAGCTGGTCACCAAGCTGCAGGGCCCGCGCGTCGTCTGGGTCATGGTCCCGGCCGGCGCCGCCACCCAGGCCACCGTGGACGAGCTGGCCGAGCTGCTCTCCCCCGGTGACGTGGTCGTCGACGGCGGCAACTCCCGCTGGACCGACGACGTCAAGCACGCCGAGGCGCTGGCCGCCAAGGGCATCGGCTTCGTCGACTGCGGCGTCTCCGGCGGCGTCTGGGGCCTGGAGAACGGCTACGCGCTGATGTACGGCGGCGACGCCGAGCACGTGGCCGAGGTCCAGCCGGTCTTCGACGCCCTCAAGCCCGAGGGCGACTTCGGCTCGGTGCACGCGGGCGCGGTCGGCGCCGGCCACTTCGCCAAGATGGTCCACAACGGCATCGAGTACGCGATGATGCAGGCCTTCGCCGAGGGCTGGGAGCTGCTGGAGGCCGCCCCCGAGGTCACCGACGTCCGCGAGGTCTTCCGCAGCTGGCAGGAGGGCACCGTGATCCGCTCCTGGCTGCTCGACCTGGCCGTGCGCGCCCTGGACGAGGACGAGCACCTGGGCAAGCTCAAGGGCTGGGCCGCCGACTCCGGCGAGGGCCGCTGGACCGTCGAGGCCGCGATCGACCACGCCGTCCCGCTGCCGGCGATCACCGCTTCGCTGTTCGCCCGCTTCGCGTCCCGCCAGGACGACTCCCCGCAGATGAAGATGATCGCCGCGCTGCGCAACCAGTTCGGCGGTCACGCGGTCGAGTCGAAGTAGTCCCCGCAGTCCCACCCCAGAAGGCGAGCGCAGTCCACCGTCATGCACGTCGCGCACCTGTCGCTCGCCGACTTCCGTTCCTACGCCCGGGCCGAGGTCTCCCTCGACCCGGGCGTGACGGCCTTCGTCGGGCCCAACGGCCAGGGCAAGACCAATCTGGTCGAGGCGGTCGGCTACGTCGCCACCCTGGGCAGCCACCGGGTCGCCACCGACGCCCCGCTGATCCGGCTGGGCGCCGAGCGCGCGGTGATCCGCACCTCGGTGGTGGACCGCGGCCGCTCCACCCTGGTCGAGCTGGAGATCACCCCGGGCAAGGCCAACCGGGCCCGGATCAACCGCTCCGACAACGTCCGCCCGCGCGACGTGCTGGGCCTGCTGCGCACCGTGCTGTTCGCCCCCGAGGACCTCGCTCTGGTCAAGGGCGACCCGGGGGAGCGGCGGCGCTTCCTGGACGAGCTGCTGACCGCCCGCGCGCCCCGGCTGGCCGGGGTCCGGCAGGACTACGAACGGGTGCTCAAGCAGCGCAACGCCCTGCTGAAGACCGCCGCGATGGCCCGCCGGGCCGGCGGCGGCAAGGGCGCCGACCTCTCCACCCTGGAGGTCTGGGACGGCCACCTGGCCCGGGCCGGCGCCGAACTCACCGCCTTCCGCCTGCAGCTGGTGGCCTCCCTCCAGCCGCTGGTCTCGGCCGCCTACGGACAGCTCGCCCCGGGCGGCGGGGAGACCGCGCTGGAGTACCGCAGCTCCTTCGAGGGCGAGCTGCCGAGCAGCCGCGAGCAGGCCGAGGAGCAGCTGCTGCAGGCGCTGCGGACGGCCCGCAAGCAGGAGGTCGACCGCGGCGTCACCCTGGTCGGCCCGCACCGCGACGAGCTGGTGCTCAAGCTCGGCCCGCTGCCCGCCAAGGGCTACGCCAGCCACGGCGAGTCCTGGTCGTTCGCGCTGGCGCTGCGGCTGGCGTCCTACGAGCTGCTGCGCGCCGACGGGGGAGAGCCGGTGCTGATCCTGGACGACGTCTTCGCCGAGCTGGACGCCGCCCGCCGCGACCGGCTGGCCGAGCTGGTGGCCGGCGGCGAGCAGGTGCTGGTGACCGCGGCGGTGGCCGAGGACGTGCCGAAGGCGCTGGCCGGCGCCCGGTACGCGGTCGCCGACGGCGCCGTCCAGCGCGTCACCGGCTGAACCGCGCCCGCCCGACGGCGCCCCTCCGCCCGGCCCCCGCCCGCCGGGCTGCCGCCGGGGCGGCTCGTACACCCCGTGTCCGTACCCCCGGCGTGGCCCACCCGCGCCGCCGCGCGCCCGCCCGGCTCCCGTACGCTGGACGGCTCACCGTTGTCCACAGGGTGGGGATAAGGAGATCGCCGTGAGCGAGTCGGCGGAGCACCCCGAGCCGACCGGTGCCGACCTGGCGCGCTCGGCGCTGCGGGCGGCCCGGGCGCAGGCCCGCCAGCGCGGTGAGCAGGTGCGCGAGAAGCGCGAGGCGAAGCGGCACGGACTGCGCAGCGGGGCCCGCTCGGACGGCCGCGACCCGGTGCCGCTGGGCGCGGCGCTGACCCGGCTGCTGACCGAGCGGGGCTGGGAGTCCTCGGCCGCGGTCGGCGGGGTGATGGGCCGTTGGCCGCAGATCGTCGGGCCGGACATCGCCGCGCACTGCACGCCGACCGCCTACGACGACGAGGCCGCGGTGCTCACGGTGCAGTGCGACTCCACCGCGTGGGCCACTCAACTCCGTTGGCTGGCTCGGCAGTTGGTGGCCCGTCTGAACCACGAGCTGGGCCACGGCACGGTTCGCACCATCAAGGTGCTCGGCCCCGCCGCCCCGGTGCGCGGCTACGGCCGGCTGCGCGCCCCCGGCAGCAAGGGCCCCGGGGACACCTGGGGATAGGCCCGAGGGCCGCGGGGCGGAGCGGACCGTGATCCTCCGGAACCCCTGACGGCCCTGCCAGGCGGTCTGAGCCCCCCGGTCGAGTATCGGGACATGTCCCGAGGGGATTCAGGGCGGCATTTCTGCCCTCAGAGGCTGCCAAACGCCCATCGATGTCAGTCGTACCGGTAGACTGAAGGGCAAACACTGTTGCTAGTGGCAACCGAGTCGAAACGCCGTGGTCGCACGCCCGCCCGCAGAGGGAGCGGGGATGCGGCCCGCGCTGTGCCAGAGAGGGCGCTTCGTGGCCGATTCCGGCAACCCCAGCCAGACCCCAGACCAGACCGACCAGTCCGACAGGTCGTACGACGCCAGCGCCATCCAGGTGCTGGAGGGCCTCGACGCCGTCCGCAAGCGCCCCGGCATGTACATCGGCTCGACCGGTGAGCGAGGCCTGCACCACCTGGTGCAGGAGATCGTGGACAACTCCGTCGACGAGGCGATGGCCGGTCACGCGGACACCATCGACGTGTCGCTGCTGGCCGACGGCGGTGTGCGCGTGGTCGACAACGGCCGCGGCATCCCGGTCGGCATCATGCCGGGCCAGGGCAAGCCGGCCGTCGAGGTCGTGCTGACGGTCCTGCACGCGGGCGGCAAGTTCGGCAACGGCGGCTACGCGGTCTCCGGCGGTCTGCACGGCGTCGGCGTCTCCGTGGTGAACGCGCTCTCCACCCGGCTCGCGGTGGAGATCCACACCGACGGCCACCGCTGGACCCAGGAGTACAAGGCCGGCACCCCGACCGCCCCGCTGGCCCAGCACGAGGCCGCCGAGCGCACCGGCACCAGCGTCACCTTCTGGGCCGACCCGGACATCTTCGAGACCACGGTCTACTCCTTCGAGACGCTCTCCCGCCGGTTCCAGGAGATGGCGTTCCTCAACAAGGGCCTGACCATCAGGCTCACCGACGAGCGCCCCGAGCACGTCGACGAGGAGGGCAAGCCGCTCTCGGTCACGTACAAGTACGACGGCGGCATCGCCGACTTCGTCGCCCACCTCAACTCCCGCAAGGGCGAGGTCGTCCACCCCTCGGTGATCGACTTCGAGGCGGAGGACAAGGACAAGGCGATCTCGGTGGAGATCGCCATGCAGTGGAACTCCTCGTACACCGAGGGGGTCTACTCCTTCGCCAACACCATCCACACCCACGGCGGCGGTACCCACGAGGAGGGCTTCCGCGCGGCGCTGACCGGCCTGGTCAACCGCTACGCGCGGGACAAGAAGCTGCTCCGCGAGAAGGACGACAACCTCTCCGGCGAGGACATCCGCGAGGGTCTGACCGCGATCATCTCGGTCAAGCTCGGCGAGCCGCAGTTCGAGGGCCAGACCAAGGACAAGCTGGGCAACACCGAGGCGAAGACCTTCGTCCAGAAGGTCGTCCACGAGCACCTGAACGACTGGCTGGACCGCAACCCCAACGAGGCCGCGGACATCATCCGCAAGTCCATCCAGGCCGCCACCGCGCGCGTCGCCGCCCGCAAGGCCCGCGACCTCACCCGTCGCAAGGGCCTGCTGGAGTCCGCCTCGCTGCCCGGCAAGCTCAGCGACTGCCAGTCCAAGGACCCGGCCGAGTGCGAGATCTTCATCGTCGAGGGTGACTCCGCCGGCGGCTCGGCCAAGCAGGGCCGCGACCCGCGCATCCAGGCGATCCTCCCGATCCGCGGCAAGATCCTGAACGTCGAGAAGGCCCGGATCGACAAGGTGCTGCAGAACACCGAGGTCCAGGCGCTGATCTCGGCCTTCGGCTGCGGCATCCAGGAGGACTACGACGAGTCCAAGCTGCGGTACCACAAGATCGTGCTGATGGCCGACGCCGACGTCGACGGACAGCACATCCGCACCCTGCTGCTGACCCTGCTGTTCCGCTTCATGCGGCCGCTGGTCGAGGCCGGCTACGTCTACCTGGCGATGCCGCCGCTGTACAAGATCAAGTGGGGCAAGGACGACTTCGAGTACGTCTACTCCGACCGCGAGCGCGACGCCGTGATCGCGGCGGGCGTGGCCGCCGGGCGCCGGCTGCCGAAGGACGACGCGATCCAGCGGTTCAAGGGTCTCGGCGAGATGAACGCCGAGGAGCTCCGGGTGACCACCATGGACCAGGCCCACCGCCTGCTGCTCCAGGTCACCCTGGAGGACGCCGCCCGCGCCGACGAACTGTTCTCGATCCTGATGGGCGAGGACGTCGAGGCCCGCCGTTCCTTCATCCAGCGCAACGCCAAGGACGTCCGCTTCCTGGACGTGTGACGCCTGCCCGCAGGCCCCGCACGTACCAGTCCGCGTGAAAGGAAACTGACCACCAGTGGTCGACGACAACCGTCCCGAAGGCGAGCAGCCCGAGACCCCCGAGGCCGCCAACGCGGTCGTCCTGCGGATCGAGCCGGTCGAGCTCGAGACCGAGATGCAGCGCTCGTACCTCGACTACGCGATGAGCGTCATCGTCAGCCGGGCCCTGCCCGAGGTGCGCGACGGCCTCAAGCCGGTGCACCGCCGGGTGCTGTACGCGATGTACGACGGCGGCTACCGCCCCGAGAAGGGCTACTACAAGTGCGCCCGCGTCGTCGGCGACGTGATGGGCAACTACCACCCGCACGGCGACACCTCGATCTACGACACCGTGGTCCGCCTGGCCCAGCCGTGGTCGATGCGGATGCCGCTGGTGGACGGCAACGGCAACTTCGGCTCCCCGGGCAACGACCCGGCCGCGGCCATGCGCTACACCGAGTGCAAGATGGCGCCGCTGGCGATGGAGATGATGCGCGACATCGACGAGGAGACCGTCGACTTCGCGCCGAACTACGACGGCCGCTCGCAGGAGCCCACCGTCCTGCCCGCGCGCTTCCCCAACCTGCTGGTCAACGGTGCCACCGGCATCGCGGTCGGCATGGCCACCAACATCCCGCCGCACAACCTGCGCGAGGTCGCCTCCGGCGCGCTCTGGTACCTGGAGAACCCGGAGGTCTCCAACGAGGAGCTGCTGGACGCCCTGATCGAGCGGATCAAGGGCCCGGACTTCCCGACCGGCGCGCTGATCGTCGGCCGCCGCGGCATCGACGACTACTACCGCACCGGCCGCGGCTCGGTCACCATGCGCGCCGTCGTCGAGGTCGAGGAGATCCAGGGCCGGCAGTGCCTGGTGATCACCGAGCTGCCCTACCAGGTCAACCCGGACAACCTCGCGCTGAAGATCGCCGACCTGGTCAAGGACGGCCGGATCGCCGGCATCGCCGACGTCCGCGACGAGTCCTCCTCGCGCACCGGCCAGCGCCTGGTGATCGTGCTCAAGCGCGACGCGGTCGCCAAGGTCGTGCTGAACAACCTCTACAAGCACACCGACCTGCAGACCAACTTCGGCGCCAACATGCTGGCCCTGGTCGACGGCGTGCCGCGCACCCTGTCGCTGGACGCCTTCATCCGGCACTGGGTCAACCACCAGGTCGAGGTCATCGTCCGGCGCACCACCTTCCGGCTGCGCAAGGCCGAGGAGCGCGCCCACATCCTGCGTGCCCTGCTGCGCGCCCTGGACATGATCGACGAGGTCATCGCGCTGATCCGGGCCTCGGCGAGCGCCGACGCGGCCCGCACCGGCCTGATGGAGCTGCTCGCGATCGACGAGCTCCAGGCCAACGCCATCCTGGAGATGCAGCTGCGCCGGCTGGCCGCCCTGGAGCGCCAGCGGATCACCGACGAGCACGACGAGCTGCAGCGCAAGATCGACGAGTACAACGCGATCCTGGCCTCGCCGACCCGCCAGCGCGGGATCATCTCCGAGGAGCTCACCGCGATCGTCGAGAAGTACGGCGACGAGCGGCGCTCCACCCTCATCCCCTCCGACGGCGACCTCTCCATCGAGGACCTCATCGCCGAGGAGGACATCGTCGTCACGATCACCCGCGGCGGCTACGTCAAGCGCACCCGCTCCGACCTCTACCGCTCGCAGAAGCGCGGCGGCAAGGGGGTGCGCGGCGCCCAGCTCAAGCAGGACGACATCGTCGACCACTTCTTCGTGACGACGACCCACAACTGGATCCTGTTCTTCACCAACAAGGGCCGGGTCTACCGCGCCAAGGGCTACGAGCTGCCGGACGCCGGGCGTGACGCCCGCGGCCAGCACGTGGCCAACCTGCTGGCCTTCCAGCCGGACGAGCACATCGCCCAGGTGATGGCCGTCCGCACCTACGAGGACAAGCCCTACCTGGTCCTCGCCACCCGGGCCGGCCTGGTGAAGAAGTCCCTGCTCAAGGACTACGACTCCCCGCGCTCCGGCGGCCTGATCGCGATCAACCTGCGCCAGGACGAGGAGGGCCGGGACGACGAGCTGATCGGCGCCGAGCTGGTCTCCGCCGAGGACGACCTGCTGCTCGTCTCCAGGAAGGCGCAGTCGATCCGCTTCACCGCCACCGACGAGGCGCTGCGCTCCACCGGCCGCGCCACCTCCGGCGTCAAGGGCATGGCCTTCCGCGAGGACGACGAACTCCTGTCGATGAACGTGGTCCGTCCGGGCACCTTCGTCTTCACCGCGACCGACGGCGGCTACGCCAAGCGCACCGGTGTGGACGAGTACCGTGTCCAGGGACGCGGCGGCTACGGCACCAAGGCGGCGAAGATCGTCGAGGGCCGGGGCTCGCTGGTCGGCGCACTCGTCGTCGACGAGACCGACGAGATCATGGCCATCACCCTGTCCGGTGGAGTGATCCGTACGAGGGTTTCCGAGGTTCGTGAAACCGGACGTGACACCATGGGCGTCCAACTGATCAACCTGGGTAAGCGCGATGCGGTCGTGGGCATGGCCCGCAACGCGGAGGCCGAGGACGAGGAGTCGGCGGAGGACGAGGTGGCGGGTACCGAGTCCACCGAGGTGGCCGAGGGTACGGGGACGGAAACGGGCGGGGACACCGCCCAGGCCTGACCTCGTACCGCGTCGGCCGGTACCGTCACGTCCGTACATCCGTACACGGCGTGGCGGTACCGGCCGCCGACCAGTTCCGGGCAATCCCGCCGGGCGCTGGATGACGAGTGACGAAGCAGGGCGGCGCGTCCGTCCTGGTGGGAAGTGCGGGAGGACCAGTGAGTGGAGCCACGGGTGCTGCGGGAGGCGCCGCCGGCGGCCGTCCGGGCGCAGCACAGGGCGGCGGGGGGTACGGCGGGCCGCAGCCGCCGGAGCACCCGGCCGCGTCCACCTCGCTGATGCCGCCGGTCGGCGGAGCGGGCCAGGGCGGTACGTACGGCGGTCAGACGCCTCCGCCGCCGGGGGCACCGGCACCGGGCGGCTTCTCGCAGCCGACCACCTACGCGAAGGGGCAGCCGACCCCGCCCCGGGGCACCCGGGTCGGCGGCGGCAACACCCCGCCCGGCGGGACGCCCGCCGCGGGCCCCCGCCGTCCGGCCGCCGCGCCGGCCTCCGGCGGCAGCCTGGGCCGGACCAGGAAGGCCCGGCTGCGGGTCACCAAGGCCGACCCGTGGTCGGTCATGAAGGTCAGCTTCCTGCTGTCGCTGGCGGTCGGGATCATCATCATCGTGGCGGCCGCGGTGCTGTGGATGACGCTGGACTCGCTCGGCGTCTTCGACTCGCTCGGCAAGACCCTGAAGGACGTCACCGGCTCGGACACCAACGGCGGCGGCGTGAACATCATGGACTACGTGGGCTTCGGCAAGGTGATGACCTTCACCTCGCTGATCGCCGTGGTCGACGTGGTGCTGCTGACCGCGCTGTCCACGCTCTCGGCGTTCATCTACAACGCGGCGGCCGGTTTCACCGGCGGCATCGAGCTCACCCTGGCCGAGGAGGACTGATCCCCCTGGCGTGACCCGGGATCAGTTCCCGCCGTGCGCGGGGGCCTTCCGTTCGCGGACGGAATCAGCGGGCCCCACCGGTTGTTGCAGCCGGTGGGGCCCGTCGGCATTTCGGGTGACAGCCGTCGGGGGCGGCGTGCCGCCCGGACGGGCCGGGGTCGCGGTGGGCTTAGCTGGGTCCGCTCGTTCCGCGTCACCCGGCCGGCGCAGGCCTCCCCGGTTCCCACCGGACGGGTCCGGGACGACTGCTCTCAGGCACGGCAGGACGGAGGCGCGCGATGGCGGAGCTCGCAAGGCGGCTGGTCGAGGCTCTGGACGGACTGCTGGGGGTCCCGGTGCCGCTGCGGGTGCAGGTCTGGGACGGCAGCGTCGCCGGACCGCCCGGCGCGCCCACCGTGGTGCTGCGCAACCGCCGCGCGCTGCGCCGGCTGCTCTGGCAGCCGGGAGAGCTGGGCCTGGTCCGCGCCTTCGTCTCGGGGGACCTGGAGGTCGCCCCGGACACCGATCTGTACGACGTGCTGCGGGCCGTGGCGCATTTCGCCGAGCGCCCGGAGATCCGCACGCTGCGGCTCGGCCCCGGCGACGTGCTGGGCGCCAGGGGCCGCCGGGCGGTGGGCGCGCTGCTGCGGGCCGGCGTGCTCGGGCCCGAGCCGGTGCCGCCGCCGGAGGAGGCCCCGGCGGGCCGCGGGCGGCTGCACAGCCGCGGTCGCGACCGCGCGGCGATTCACCACCACTACGACGTCGGCAACGACTTCTACGGCCTGGTGCTGGGCCCGTCGATGGTCTACTCGTGCGCCTACTGGGAGCCCGGCGCGAAGAGCCTGGAGGCGGCGCAGGAGGCCAAGCTGGACCTCATCTGCCGCAAGCTCGGCCTGCGGCCCGGGATGCGGCTGCTGGACGTCGGCTCGGGCTGGGGCTCGCTGCTGCTGCACGCGGCCCGGCACTACGGGGTGACGGCGGTCGGTGTGTCGATCTCCGAGGAGCAGGTCGCGCTGGCCCGGCGGCGGGTCGAGGAGGCCGGGCTGGCGGACCGGGTGGAGATCCGGCTCCAGGACTACCGGGAGATCCAGGACGGCCCGTTCGACGCGATCTCCAGCGTGGGCATGGCGGAGCACGTCGGCGAGGCCCAGTACCGCGTCTACGCGGAGGGCCTGTACCGGCTGCTGGTGCCCGGCGGCCGGCTGCTCAACCACCAGATCGCCCGCCGCCCCGACCACCCCGGCGAGCGGTACCGCCCCAGCCCGTTCATCAACCGCTACGTCTTCCCGGACGGCGAACTGTCCCCGGTCGGTTCCACCGTCTCCCGGCTGGAGGAGGCCGGCTTCGAGGTGCGCGACGTCGAGTCGCTCCGTGAGCACTACGGGCTGACCCTGCGTGAGTGGGTGGCCAATCTGGAGGCGCACTGGACGGAGGCGGTCGGGCTGGTGGGGCGCGGCCGGGCGCGGGTCTGGCGGCTCTACATGGCGGCCTCCGCGCTGGCCTTCGAGGAGAACCGGATCGGGGTCAATCAGATCCTCGCGGTGCGCACCTCCGTCCAGGGCGCGGCACACTTCCCGGCGACCCGCGCGGAGTGGCTGGCCGCCCGCGGCACCGCCTCCGACCTGCCCGTCCCGGAGGACCCCGCCGTGGGCCCGGCCGCAACGGATTTGGGGGATCGGGGATCGGTCCGCTAATCTTTCAGTGCGGCAAGGGGCTATAGCTCAGACGGTTAGAGCGCTTCCCTGATAAGGAAGAGGCCACAGGTTCAAGTCCTGTTAGCCCCACCACCGCGAAGGGCCCGGAGCATCGCTCCGGGCCCTTCGGCGTTTCCGCCGGATTCCCGGAACCACCGGCGGCGGCCGGGTGTTCTACCGGTGGAGGCCGGGGCCCGCCCCGGCGGTGTCCGACGGTGGAGGCGGTGACCCGATGGGTCTGCTGTTCGCGATGACCATCCCCGGTCTGGTCTGCCTGCTGGTGGCGCTGGCGTTCGTCGACCAGCTGGCGCTCCGGGCGCGCCGGTCGCGCCTGGTGCCGTGGCGGGGGACCGGCCGGGAGGGACAGATCTCGGCGACCGGCTTCGAGCAGCTGCACGCGCAGTTCGCGGCCGGCAAGCAGCACCAGCTCGACGAACGGCAGAGCACCCTGATGCTGCGCGACGAGGAGGACGACGGGGCGCCGCCGCGCACCCGGGTGGACCTGGCGTCCGGGGTGGCGGTGGTGGTGCCGCCGGCGGGTTCCGCGCCCGCTTCCCCGCAGGCTCCACCGCCCGGTTCGCCGCCCGGTTCCCCGGCGGGTGGGCGGGAACGGTGACGGCTCTGCGGAGGCTCTGCGCCGGGCCGACCGTACGACAGGAGGTGTGGCGTCAATCCTCCGGCCGGACGGGTCGGTTGGAGGCAGCGGTCGCTGGTCACGATTGGGACACCGGTGTGTATCATCGGCCGCAAGGGCAGTCCGGCATACCGACCGCCCGTTCGTGCTCGTAACAAACCACGGACTCGTCGGCCCGATCGGAACGATCGGCGCACGGCTGCTGAGTCCGTCAACGCAAGAAGGACGAGGTCCCGCGGTGAAGAAGCTTCTCCTGGTCGCCCTGGTCGCCCTCGGCGGCTTCTTTGTCTACCGTCAGGTCCAGGCGGACCGCGCCGAGCAGGACCTGTGGACCGAGGCCACCGACCCGGTCCCGGCCGGTCGCTGAGGCCCCCGACGATCTGACGATCGACAGTCTTCGGAGGCGCCGCGCGGCGCCTCCCGGGCCGGCCGGCCCGGTCGGGTGACCGGGTCGGCCGGAGGTTCCGGCCCCGCACGGCAGGAGTGCCGGGACCAGGCACCGGATTCGTGCCGGGACCGGGTACGCTAGTGCCCGGCGGTGCGCCCGGTGCCGCCCCGGGGCTTTAGCTCAGTTGGTAGAGCGCTGCCTTTGCAAGGCAGATGTCAGGAGTTCGAGTCTCCTAAGCTCCACAGTTCGGTCCACCACGCGTGGACGGCGATCGGCCGCTGACCTGAATCCTGGTCAGCGGCCGATCCGCGTTCTCAGTGCGGTTCGCGCGGGTCCCGCGGCTCGGAGCGGTCCTCGGTGGGCGTGTCGGCCGCGCCGGGGCCGCCGGCCTCCGGCGAGCCGTTCACCGGGGTGGCCGGGCCGGTGCCGGGGCCCGTGGCGCGGGCGTCGGCCGGGGGCTCCACCAGCCATTCCGGGTTGCTGCGGTGCCGCCACCACTGCCAGGTGGCGATGCCGCTGACGATCGCGATCACCCCCGCCACGGCCAGCCCCGTCGCCCAGCCGCCCCGGCACGACTTGCGGGCGTTGCGGGCCGCGAGATCGCTGATCTCCGCCGAGGTGACGTTGCCCCGCATGGCGGTCAGCGCGGCGGCGCCGCGGGTCTGGGCCTCGAGGGCGACCGGGCCGACGGCCGCGCGGGCCTCCTCGACGGCGTGCACGACCTTGGGGGCGACCGTGGAGCGCGCCCGGCAGGCCGCCCGGGAGGCGGAGTGGCGGGCGGCAAGGGCGGCCTCCTGGGTGCGGTGCAGGGCCTTCAGGGTGTTCTGCTGGGCCTCCGGCGGCAGGCTGGCGAAGGCGTGACCGACCTGGGGGGCGATGTGCCGGTCGTACTGGACGCGGACGGTGTGGGCGGCCTGGGAGGCCTGCTGCCGGGCGTTGTCCGCGATGTTGCCGGCCGTTGCTCGGGCCGAGTCCAAAGGGGTCACGAGTCTCTCCTCCTGGTGGCGTCCTTTGTGCACATATCCACCTGAATGCTGATCATGCATCCGGATTTGTCCGGTGGCATGCCGGAGTGGGCCGGTGGTGGGGTGCGGTGGCCGGGGGCGCGGTGGCTGGGGGGTGCGGTGGCGGGCCGGCCGGTGGTGCGGCGGGCGGCGGTACCGGGCGGGGGCGAATGGGCCGTCCGGTCGGGGGTATGGCCGCAGTAGGCTGGCGGTTCCGGCGGGTCCCCGCCGGGAGCGCGTACGTGTCGTCGCAGCAAGTCGTGGCAGAAGGGGATAGCCGATGCTCCCGGACGAGCCGAGGCCGCCGATCGACCCGACCCCCGGCCCGGCGGGCGGCGGGAACGGGCTGTCCCGCTGTTACCGGCACCCCGAGCAGGAGACCGGCATCGGCTGCTCGCGCTGCGGCCGGCCGATCTGCCCGCAGTGCATGGTGAACGCCTCGGTCGGCTTCCACTGCCCGGACTGCGTCAGCGAGGGAGGCCGCCAGGTCCGGCGGGCGACCACCCGCTTCGGCGGACGCCCGGCCACCGACGGAGCGCTGGTCACCAAGGCGCTGATCGGCATCAACCTGGTGGTCTTCGTCCTCGCCGGCTACGTGCTCACGCCCTGGCTGGCCTTCGACCTCGAACTGCGCAGCTTCGCCCCCGACCACTACTACCCGTTCCCCTCCGGCGTCGCCGAGGGCCCGGGCCAGTGGTACCGGCTGCTGACCGCTGTCTTCCTGCACACCGCGCCCTGGCACATCGCCACCAACATGCTGGTGCTCTGGGTGCTGGGCCCGCAGCTGGAGGCGGCCCTGGGCCGGGTCCGCTTCCTCGCGCTCTACCTGCTCTCCGGGCTGGCCGGCAGTGCCTTCGCCTTCCTGCTGGCCGGCGACGGGATGCGCTCGCTGGGTGCCTCGGGGGCGGTCTTCGGCCTGCTGGGCGCGACCGTGGTGCTCTACCGCCGGGTCCGGGCCCCGCTCGGGCCGATCGTCGCGCTGCTGGTGTTCAACCTGATCGTCACCTTCTCGGTGCAGGGGATCGACTGGCGCGCGCACCTCGGCGGCCTGATCGCCGGGATGCTGACCGCGGCCGGCCTGATGTACGCCCCGCGGGGTCGCCGGGCGGCCGTCCAGGGGCTGACGCTGGCGGGGGTGGCCGGTCTGGTGCTGGCGATGGTGCTCGCCGGGACGGCCGCCTACGGCGGGTGAACCGCCGCCCAGGACCGTCCGCACGGGCGTCCGGTGTCCGCACGGTTGTCCACAGCATGTGCGGGGTTGTGCACAGGCTGTGCGAACGACCGGCCGTGAACGGCTGTTCTACGCGTGTCCTGCTGTGCGGATCCGGCCTTCGAGAGAAGGGCGCGCGGCGGTGTGGAAAGCGCCCCCGGCGCGAGTTATCCACAGGCCCGAGTGACTTTTCCCCAGTGTGGATAACCATGTGGATAAGCGTGGTAATCGGATTACCGAGCGCGGAACCACGGCGGAAGCCCACCGTCCGGGCACACCGGGACGCCGCCCCGGGTCGAGCCGTCCGGGGCGGCGGTGAAGGAGCTCAGGGCAGCAGCCCCGGCGTCACTTCCACTGGGTGGAGACGCCGAAACCCGCCGCGATGAAGCCGAAGCCCACCAGGATGTTCCAGTTCCGCCAGCTCTCCACCGGCCAGCTGCCGCTGGTCACGTAGTAGGTGACGATCCAGATCAGACCGATCAGGAACATCGCCAACATCAGCGGCGCAACCCAGCTGCGGCCCGAACTGATCTTCACCGTCGCCGTGGTCGGCGGGGTGTAGTCGGACTTCTTGCGGAGTCGAGACTTCGGCACGAGGAGCTCTCCTGTCGATGCGCTGTGACCGCGCAGGGGTTCACGGTGGTGTGGCGGCGTCCGTTAGCGTAGTGGTTCGGCGGGTCCGAAGGAGATAAGGGTACGGTGCCTAATTTGTCGATTCCCCCTCGGCCGGCCCGTACCCGCGCCTCCGGCACCCGAATTGTCGGACGTGCCCTGACCTGCGCCGTCTTCGCGCTCGCCGGACTGCTCTTCTACATCAGCGCGCAGACCGCGCGCGGCACCGACCTGCGCACCGACAACTCGCTCCTCAGCCTGTCCGACGTGATACGGCAGCGCAGCGCGCAGAACCAGCAGTCCCAGGCCCAGCTCGCCGAGCTCCAGGAGCGGTCCCAGCAGCTCACCGGCCAGCAGGGCCGCAGCCCGGCCGACGCCGCGCAGCTCACCGCCCTGGAGCAGGCCGCCGCCCTGGACCCGCTCCAGGGCCCCGGCCTCACCGTCACCCTCAACGACGCCCCGCCGAACGCGACCGCGCGCATCCCCGGCGTGCGCGAGCCGGACGTCAACGACCTGGTCATCCACCAGCAGGACATCCAGGCCGTGGTCAACGCGCTCTGGCGCGGCGGCGCCGAGGGCGTCCAGGTGATGGACCAGCGGCTGATCTCCACCAGCGCCGTCCGCTGCGTGGGCAACACCCTGCTGCTCCAGGGCCGGGTCTACTCGCCGCCGTACGTGGTCAGGGCGGTCGGCCGGACCGACGCGCTGCGCGCCGCGGTGGAGGCGGACCCGACGATCCGCAACTACCAGCAGTACGTACAGGCGTACGGACTGGGCTGGAAGGTGCAGGAGAGCGGGGACCTCGCGCTGCCCGGCTACTCGGGAACGGCGGACCTCCGCGCGGCCACCGGCCAGCAGTAGAGCGGCGGGACACGCCTGGCAGCCGGGGCCCGGGGTCTAGTCTTGACCCCAGTCCGCTACGTCGAGGGAGCACCATGTACGGCTGGATCTGGCGTCATCTGCCGGGGAACACCCTGGTCAAGGCCGTCGTCTCGGTGCTCCTCGTGCTGGGGATCGTCTACCTCCTCTTCACGTACGTCTTCCCGTGGGCGGAACCGCTCCTGCCCTTCGGTGACGTCACCGTGGACGGAGACGGCGACGGCGCCGTCGGCTGACCCGGCGGCTCCGCCCCCCGCCCCAGTCCCCGCACCCACCGGAGAACGCGCGCCCATGACCTCCCGGCCGACCCCGCCCCGCATCCTGGTCGTCGACAACTACGACAGCTTCGTCTTCAACCTGGTCCAGTACCTCTACCAGCTCGGCGCCACCTGCGAGGTGGTCCGCAACGACGAGGTGACCGTCGAGCACGCGGTGCGCCGCGACGGCGACGCCGGTTTCGACGGGGTGCTGCTCTCCCCCGGCCCGGGCGCCCCGGAGGAGGCCGGCGTCTGCATCGAGATGGTGCACCACTGCGCGCGGATCGGACTGCCGGTGTTCGGCGTCTGCCTGGGCCTGCAGTCCATCGCGGTGGCCTACGGCGCCGTGGTCGGCCGGGCGCCCGAGCTGCTGCACGGCAAGACCTCGCCGGTCGAGCACGAGGACGGCGGGGTGTTCGCCGGCCTGCCCTCGCCGCTCACCGCGACCCGGTACCACTCGCTGGCGGTCGAGCCCGGCACCGTGCCGGACGAGCTGGTGGTCACCGCGCGCACCGGGAGCGGCGTGATCATGGGGCTGCGCCACCGCGACCTCGCGGTGGAGGGCGTGCAGTTCCACCCGGAGTCGGTGCTCACCGAGGGCGGCCACCGGATGCTCGCCAACTGGCTGGCCGAGTGCGGCGACCCGCAGGCCGTCGACCGGTCCGCCGGGCTCGCCCCGGTGATCGGCCGGGGCTGAGCGGGGTGACCGCGGTGCGTCCGGAGCGACGCCACCAGCCGGAGGCGGACCCGCAGGGCGGCGGCGCGTACCAGGGCGGGCCGTACCCGCAGCAGTACCCCCACCAGGGTCACCAGGACCCCCAGGGGCACCAGGAGCAGTACGGCGGCCACCAGGACCCGTACGGCGGCCGGTACCGCGCGCAGGTGCCGCAGGACCCGTACGGCGGGCAGTACCCGCCGGGGCCGTACCAGCAGGGCCAGTACCAGGGGTACGACCCGTACCAGGAGCAGCAGCTCCGGCAGGGCGGCTTCATCCCCGCCCAGCAGGGCCAGGGCCAGAACCAGGGCTGGACGGGGCCGCAGGACGCCGAGGACGGCTGGGGCGTCTACGAGCAGGCCGCGCCCTCCGTGGCACCCGAACGGGCCGAGGAGACGCTCCGGCTGCACCTGGAGAGCCCCGACACGCCCGGAACGGAACGGGAGGTGCTCGCCGCCGCCGAGACGGTCACCATGGACGCGGTGGCCGCCGAACCGCAGCCGGCCGTTCCCGCCGGCGGGCGGGCCGAGCGCCGACGGGCCGCGCAGGGGCGCGGACGGCGCCGCGCGGGCGTCCGGACCGCGGCCGGGGACCGGCCCCGGCCGAAGGAGTCGGCGGCGGTGGTCTTCGCCCGGTTCCTCGGCGAGCTGTGCATCACCCTCGGCCTGGTGATGCTGCTCTTCGTCTCGTACCAGCTCTGGTGGACCAATGTGCAGGCCGACGCGGCCGCCGACGGGGCCCGCAGCCAGCTGGAGGAGCAGTTCGACGCGGCCGCCCCGGCCCCGGCGGCCGGACAGCCGGCGCCGGATCCGGCCAAACCGGAGACGTTCGAGCCCGGCAAGGGCTTCGCGATCATCCATCTGCCGAAGCTCGGCCAGAAGTTCCCGATCGCCGAGGGCACCGCCAAGGGCGCGGTGCTCGACAAGGGCCTGGTGGGGCACTACACGGGCACCGGCATGCCGGCCGACAAGGCGGGCAACTTCGCGCTGGCCGCGCACCGCAACACCCACGGCGAGCCGTTCCGGCGGATCAACCAGCTCGGCAAGGGCGACAAGATCGTGGTGGAGACCGCGACCGCGTACTTCACCTACGAGGTCACCGGCGGCATCCCGGAGACCCCGCCGTCCAACGTGAGCGTGATCAAGCCGGTGCCGAACGGCGCCGGGTACAGCGGAGCGGGCCGGTACATCACGTTGACCACGTGCACGCCGGAGTTCAGTTCGAAGTACCGGCTGATCGTCTTTGGCAAGATGATCGAGGAACGGCCGCGCACCCAGGGCAAGCCGGCCGCCCTCACGGGAGGCTGACCGCGAGCGGGCCAGTAGCAAGGGGAGAGATGTGACCCAGGAGACCGAAGCGGTGGCCGAGGAGGCCTTTCCGGGGGCCGGGCCGGAGTCCGGGGACGGGCGTGTGCCACGGCGCGGGCGGCGGCGGGCGCTGGCCGTGGTGGGGGTCTTCGGCGAGCTGCTGATCACCCTCGGTCTGGTGCTCGGACTGTTCGTCAGCTACTCGCTCTGGTGGACCGACGTGCTGGCGGACCGTTCCGCCGCCGCGGCCTCCGACCAGCTGCGCGACTCCTGGGCGGCCGGCGGACCGATCGCTCCCCCGTCCGGCGGCTCCGCCACCGCAGCCCCGGGCGACCCCGGCGTTCCCGGTGCCTCGGCCACCCCGGGCGATCCGGCGGCGGGCGGTGCGCAGACGGGAACCGGGGGCGGCTCCGGGTCGGGCGGCTCCGGTGGCTCCGGCGGGTCGACGGGCGCGGGGGTCGGCTTCCTGCACGTCCCCGCGATGGGCCGGAACTACCAGGTGCTGATCCGGATGGGCACCGACACGGACACCCTGGCCGAGGGCGTGGCCGGGGTCTACGAGCAGCCGTACCGCGCGGCGATGCCCTGGGACGCGTCCGGCAACTTCGCGCTGGCCGCCCACCGGGACGGCCACGGGGCGAAGTTCCACAACCTGGACGCGCTCAAGAAGGGTGACCCGATCGTCGTCGAGACCCGGGACAAGTGGTACGTCTACCGGGTCGACAGCACGCTGCCGGAGACCTCCAAGTTCGACACCGGCATCGTCGCCCCGGTGCCCAAGGGCTCGGGCTACACCGAGCCCGGCCGGTACATCACGCTGACCACCTGCACCCCGGTCTACACCTCGCGCTACCGGATGGCGGTGTGGGGGAGCCTGGTGCGGGTGGACGACATGGACGCCAAGCGCACCCCGCCCGCCGAGCTGCGGCGCGGCTGAGGGCCGCTGGGGCCGCCGAGGTCCTTGACCCTCGGAGGGCCCCAGGAAGCCCCAGGAAGCCCCAGGAAGCCCCAGGAAGCCCCAGGAGGCGCCAGGACCCCCCGGAGCCCCCGGAGGAACCCGCCGACACCCGGGAAGGCCCAGGAGGAACGCCCGAGGGCCCGTCGACACCGTCGACGGGCCCTCGCTGCTGTCCCGGAACAACTCACCCGGCCGGTCCCGCCCCGAGGGGCTCAGAACCAGGGGAGCCAGGGTGGCCTAGTTGTTGCCGTTTGGTCCCCCTTTGGTGTTCGAGGGGGTGGGGAGGCCGGGAATCCCGGGGAGGGTGGGTGTGTCGCCTCCTTTGGGCGGATCCACCGGCTTGGTCTGCAGCCCGACCGTGGTGTTCGGGTCCACCTGGGTCCCGGCCGCCGGGTTCGAGGCGATCACCGTGGAGTTCGGGTCCTGCGGGCCCTGGACGACGGTGTACTTCAGGCCCATGCCTTCGAGGGTCTTGATGGCTTCCCTGAGCACGACGTTCTGCAGCGGCGGGACGGAGACCTTCTCCGGCGCCTTGAAGATGGTCAGGGTGATCTTGGTGTTGGCCGGCTGCTTGCCGCCCGCCGGGTTCTGCGAGGCCACCGTGTTGACCTTGGTCGGGTCGTTGGTCTGGGCGGTCTTCGAGGAGTCCACCTGGAAGCCGGCGCTCGTCAGGGCGGCCTCCGCGGCCTCCTTCTGCTGGCCGACCACGCTCGGCACGTTGATCTTGGCCTTGCCCTGCGAGACGGTCAGCTTGACCGGGGCGGTCGGGTCGGCGCCGCCGCCCGCCGGGTCCTGCGCGATGACCTGGTCCAGCGGGGCGTTGTCGTCGTCCTTGTAGTCGGTCGAGACGTTGGCGAAGCCGGCGTCACCGAGCGCCTTGAGGGCCTGGTCCTTGGTCTTGCCGACCACGCTCGGCACGGTGGCCTTGGCCGGGCCGGAGGACAGCTGCACGGTGATCGTGGCGGCCTCGGCCACCTGGGTGCCGGCGGCCGGGTTCTGCGTGCAGACCTGGTCCTTCTTGATGTTGCTGTCCGGGCAGGCGATCTTCTCGCCCTCGGTCACCACCAGCTTGGGACCGGCCTGGACGGCGGCCGTCCTGGCGTCCGCCAGGCTCTTGCCGACCAGGCTGGGCGCCGAGACCGTCGGCGCCTCCTTCTTCTGGTCGCCCTTCTTGTCGCCGAACATCGCCTGGGCGACGAAGAAGGTGCCGACCAGGACCAGCACGGCGGCGACCGCCAGCACGATCCAGGAGGTGTTGCTCTTCTTCGGCGGCTCCTCGGCGCGCCGACCGCTGCGGCCGTAACCGTCGTCGTAGCCGTCGTTGCCGCCGCCCGGGGCGCCGGCGTAGGTCTGGCCGTAGCCGTCGTCGTAGCCGCCGGCCTGCGGCTGGGCGGGGTAGCCGCCCGGGGCGGCCTGCGGCAGGACGGTGGTCGGACCGCCGGGCGCCTGCTGCGGCAGCACGTTGGTCTGGCCGTACGGGTCGTGCTGCTGCGGGTACCCGTTCTGGTCGTAGCCGTACCCGGCGCCCATGCCGTACGCGGCGGCCTGCTGGGCGGCGGCCACCGGCAGGCCGTCGAGGAAGCGCTCGATGTCGTCGCGCATCTCGTCGGCGGTCTGGTAGCGGTAGTCGCGGTCCTTGGCGAGCGCCTTGAGCACGATCGCGTCGACCTCGGGGCGCACCTCGGGGTCGAAGACGGACGGCGGCTGGGGCTCCTCCCGGACGTGCTGGTACGCGACCGCCACGGGGGAGTCGCCGACGAACGGCGGACGGACGGTGAGCAGCTCGTAGAGCAGGCAGCCGGTGGAGTAGAGGTCGGAGCGGGCGTCCACCTGCTCGCCCTTGGCCTGCTCCGGGGAGAGGTACTGGGCGGTGCCGATGACGGCGGAGGTCTGCGTCATCGTCATGCCGGCGTCGCCCATCGCGCGGGCGATGCCGAAGTCCATCACCTTGACGTTGCCCTGCCGGGTCAGCATGACGTTGGCGGGCTTGATGTCGCGGTGCACGATGCCGGCCCGGTGCGAGTACTCCAGGGCCTGCAGGATGCCGATGGTCATCTCCAGCGCGCGCTCCGGCAGCAGCCGGCGGCCGGAGTGCAGCAGCTCGCGCAGGGTGGAGCCCTCGACGTACTCCATCACGATGTACGGGATGGAGATGCCGTCGATGTAGTCCTCGCCGGTGTCGTACACGGCGACGATCGCGGGGTGGTTCAACGACGCCGCCGACTGTGCCTCACGGCGGAAGCGGGCTTGGAACGACGGATCACGGGCCATGTCGGCCCGGAGCGTCTTCACGGCGACGGAGCGGCCGAGCCGGGTGTCATGGCCGAGGTACACCTCGGCCATGCCGCCGCGTCCGAGGACGCCGCCGAGCTCGTACCTGCCGCCGAGGCGACGAGGCTCTTCCATAGATCCGACCCTCTCCCTCACCCGCCGGTGAGGCTGTGACGTAGGTGTCCCCGCACACTCCGTGTGACGCCGTCCGGGCCCCGGGTGGTTCTGCGGTCAGGACCCTCCGGCACCGCGCGGACGGCAACGGGCACACCCGTTGCTGCGGATACGCTACCGGTCCGACCGTGCGGGTCCCGAGTCGGCGGCAGGCCGATACCAGACCGGTATCCGGACAGGGCTGCCGATCGTGACATTTCCCTCACCCCGGGACGCATGCGGTCACTTGCCCAGGACGGCCTGCATCACCGACTTGGCGATCGGCGCGGCGAGCCGGCCGCCGCTGATGCCGTCACGGCTGTTCGAGCCGTCCTCGACGACCACCGCGACCGCGACCGAGCGGCCGTCGGGGGCGTTGGCGTAGGAGGTGAACCAGGCGAACGGCAGGCCCGCGTTGCCCTCGCCGTGCTGGGCGGTGCCGGTCTTGCCGCCGACGGTCAGGCCGGGGATCCTGGCGTTCTTGCCGGTGCCGTTCTCGACCACCGAGACCATGAGGTCCTGGAGCTTCTTCGCGGTCGCCGGGCTGACCGGCTGGGAGAACTGCTTGTCGGTGTGCTTGGAGATGGTGGTCAGCGAGGCGGAGCGCTCCTCGGCGACCAGGTAGGGCTGCATCAGCGTGCCGTTGTTGGCGATCGCCGCGGAGACCATCGCCATCTGCAGCGGGGTGGCCTGGGTGTCGTGCTGGCCGATCGAGTCCTGGGCGGTGCCGTCCGGGGTGGAGTTGGACGGGAAGACGCTCTTCTCCGAGCGGATCGGGGTGTCCACGGTGCTGTTGAAGCCGAACTTCTCGGCCTGCACCCGCATCTTGTCCTTGCCCAGGTCGGCGCCCATCTTGGCGAACACCGTGTTGCAGGACTGGTCCATGCCGGACTTGATGGTGGCGTTGCCGCACTTCTCCTGGTCGGACTCGTTCTTCAGCACGAAGTTGGTGCCCGGCAGGGTGTACGGGTCCGGCGTCTGGGTCTGGTCGTCGATGTTCTGGTACAGGCCGTTCTCGAACGCCGCCGCCGCGGTGACCAGCTTGAAGGTCGAGCCGGGCGGGTAGGTCTCGCGCAGCGCCCGGTTGAGCATCGGCTTGTTGGGGTCGGCGTTGAGGTCGGTCCAGGCCTTCTCGTCCGACTTCTCGTTGCCGGCGAAGCTGGCCGGGTCGTAGGACGGCGTGGAGACCAGGGCGAGGATCGCGCCGGTCTTCGGGTCGAGCGCGACGACCGCGCCCTTCTTGTTGCCGAGCCCGTCGAAGGCGGCCTTCTGGGCCTTGGAGTTGATCGTGGTGACGACGTCGCCGCCGCGCTTCTGCTCGCCGGTCAGCATGTCCAGGGTGTTGCGGAAGAACAGCCGGTCGTCGCTGCCGGAGAGGATGCCGTCCTCCAGCTGCTCCAGCTGGTTGGCGCCGTAGGCCTGCGAGGAGTAGCCGGTGACCGGGGCGTACATCAGGGGGTCGGTCCAGGAGCGCTTGTACTTGTAGCGCAGGCCGTTCACGAAGGTGGACTGGGTGATCGGCTGGCCGTCGACGACGATGTTGCCGCGCGGGTAGGCGTAGCGGTCGTAGTCCTGGCGCTTGTTGTGCTTGTTGCTCGCCCAGGCATCGGCCTGCACGCCCTGGATCCAGTTGGTGCGCACCATGAGGGCCAGGACCAGCACGAGGCAGAAGATCGAGACCCGGCGGATCGGCTTGTTCACGAGGCGTTGCCCCCTTGGATCTCGGGTGTCGGGGTGGGTTCCACCCCGGGGCGGCGGGCGTTGTCGCTGATCTTCAGCAGGATCGCGACCAGCGCCCAGTTGGCGACCACCGAGGAGCCGCCCTGGGCGAGGAAGGGCATGGTCATACCGGTCAGCGGGATCAGTCCGGTGACACCGCCGGCGACCACGAAGACCTGCAGCGCCATCGCCGAGGAGAGGCCGACGGCGAGGAGTTTGCCGAACGGGTCGCGGGCGGCGACCGCGGTGCGCAGGCCGCGCTGGATCAGCAGGGCGTACAGCATGAAGATCGCCATCATGCCGGTGAGGCCCAGTTCCTCGCCGAAGGAGCCGAGGATGAAGTCGCTCTTGGCGGCGAAGCCGATCAGCCAGGACCGGCCCTGGCCGAGCCCGGTGCCGGTCGCCCCGCCGGAGCCGAAGGCCATCAGCGCCTGGCCGATCTGCTCGGTGGCGTACGCGGGGTGGTTGGGCTCGAAGGCCGCCATCGGGTTGAGCCAGGCGTCGATGCGGGTCTTCACGTGGCTGGTGGTGGAGGCCACCATGACCGCGCCGCCGACCGACATCAGCAGGCCGAAGACGATCCAGCTGGTCCGCTCGGTGGCGACGTAGAGCATCACCACGAAGAGGCCGAAGTACAGGAAGGACGAGCCGAGGTCGTTCTCGAAGATCAGGATCAGCAGGCTGAGCAGCCAGATCACGATGATCGGGCCGAGGTCGCGCCCGCGCGGCAGGTACAGGCCCATGAAGCGGCGGCTGGCCAGTGCCAGGGCGTCCCGCTTGACCATCAGGTAGCCGGCGAAGAACACGGTCAGGATGATCTTGGCGAACTCACCGGGCTGGATCGAGAAGGAGCCCATCCGGATCCAGATCTTGGCGCCGAAGTCCTCCCTGCGCTCCGGGAAGAACGCCGGGGCGGCGAGCAGCACCAGGGCGACCGCCATCGAGATGTAGGTGTAGCGCTGGAGGACCCGGTGGTCCTTCAGGAAGACCATCACCACGATGAAGAACGCGATGCCCAGGCCCGACCACATCAGCTGGTTGGCGGCGGCCGGGAAGTTGCTGCGCAGCAGCGGCCCGGCCTTGTCGAGCCGCCAGATCATCACCACGCCGAGCCCGTTCAGCAGGGTGGCAATGGGCAGCATCAGCGGGTCCGCGTAGGGCGCGAACCTGCGCATCAGCAGGTGGGCGATCAGCGCGAGCGCGCCCATGCCCAGGCCGTAGCCGAGCATGCCGGCCGGCAGCTTCCCGTCCATCGCCAGGCCCACGTTGGCGTACGCCAGGACGGGCAGCGCCACCGCGAAGGCGAGCATCGCCAGCTCGGTGTTGCGCCGGTTCGGCGTCGCCTGTGGCGAGATGGTGGTGTTGCGGCGGCGCCGAGAGGACGCGCGGTCGGCCGGCACGCCGGTGTCCCGGCGATCGGCGCCGCTGCTCACATCGGATGTACTCACGTTTTAGCCGCTCCCTGACGGCCGGCTGGCCCGCGCCGGGCGGGCCTATGTCGGGTCGCGTCCATCACGGCTTCGGGCAGGAGTCGGCGCGCTGCCGCTCCTCGTCGGTCAGGCCGGGCAGGTCGCCCTGCGGTGCGGCCGGGGCGGCGGCGTTCTGACTGGGGACGGCGGCCGGGGTGGTGGCGCTCGGGGTCGGGGTCGGTGTGGGGACGCCGGCGGCCGGGGCGCGGCCGGTGGCGGCCGGGGTGGGCGTGGTGGCCGTCACGAACCCGGCGTGCGTCGCCACCGTCCCGGCGGCCTGCTGCTGGCCGGGCACCGGGGCGGTGCCCTGGGCGGGCGGGTTGGCGGCGGCGGCCCGGACGTCGGCGACCTTCCGGCAGAACGCGGCCTGCTCGCCCAGCTTCTTCACCTTGTCGTCGGCGTCGCCGAGGCTGGTCGCCGAGATGGTGTTGGTGACGTGGGTGCGCTGGTCCTGCGGGAGGAACTTGAGTTCGATGTCCTTGTACGGGGTGTGCACCGAGGACAGGCTCAGCCCGGCCAGGCTCTGGTTGACGCCCTGGTAGACGGCGATGTGGTCGCCCTCGGCGCCGACGTAGTACTGGCTCTGGGTCCACTGGTAGCCGAAGAAGCCGCCCGCGCCGAGCAGGCCCACGGTGACCAGGCCGACCAGCGAGAAGGTCAGCGCCCGGCTCCTGCGCTTCTTCCGGGGCGGCTCGTCGTCGAAGTCCTCGGTCCCGTGGACCGCGGGCTCGCCGCCGTCCGGGTAGCCATCGGCCGGGCCGAAGCCGCCCTGGCCGTCGGGGTGGCCGGCGCCGTAGCCCTCGGCGGGGCCGAAGGCACCCTGCGGGCCGCGGCCGAGTCCGGCGGCGCGGCCGGCCGGGGTGTCCGCGATCGAGCGGTCGGCGGCGGTCGAGGACGGCGGGGTCTCGGCGACCGCGCCGACCACCACCGGCACGTCGTTGAACTGGCCGCTCAGGGTGTCCGTGGCACCGACGTCGAGCACGTCCGCCACGATGCAGGTGATGTTGTCCGGGCCGCCGCCGCGCAGCGCGAGCTGGATCAGCTCCTGCACGGTCTGCTCGGGCGAGTAGAAGCTGCCCAGGGTGTCCTGGAGGGTCTGGTGGCTGACCGGGCCGGAGAGGCCGTCGGAGCAGATCAGGTAGCGGTCGCCGGCCCGGACCTCGCGGATCGACAGGTCGGGCTCGACCTGGCCGCGGCCGTCCAGGGCGCGCATCAGCAGCGAGCGCTGCGGGTGGGTCTCGGCCTCCTCGGGCGTGATCCGGCCCTCGTCGACCAGCCGCTGCACCCAGGTGTGGTCCTGGGTGATCTGCGCCAGCGCGCCGTCCCGCAGCAGGTAGGCGCGGGAGTCGCCGACGTGCACCAGGCCCATCCGCCGGCCGGTCCAGAGCATCGCGGTGAGGGTGCAGCCCATGCCTTCGAGCTGCGGGTCCTCCTCGACCATCTGGCGGAGCCGGTCGTTGGCGCCCTGGACCGCGTCGCCGAGCAGGGTCAGCAGGTCGGCGCCGGGCACGTCCTCGTCCAGCCGGACGATCGAGCCGAGCACCTCGGAGGACGCGACCTCGCCGGCCGCCGCGCCGCCCATGCCGTCGGCCACGGCCAGCAGCCGCGGGCCGGCATAGCCGGAGTCCTCGTTCCCCTCCCGGATCAGTCCCTTGTGGGAGCCGGCGGCGAAGCGCAGCACCAGGGTCATGCGACCTGTGCCCCCCTCTGGGTCATGGACGGGATGCTGTCCCTCATGCGCTACTACTTCCGCAGTTCGATGACGGTCCTGCCGATACGGATCGGCATGCCCGGCTGGAGCGGGGTCGGCGCGGTCAGGCGCTGACGGTCCAGATAGGTGCCGTTGGTGGAGCCTAGATCCTCCACCGTCCACTGCCCAGTCTGGTCGGGATAGATCCTGGCATGCCGGGAGGACGCGTAGTCGTCGTCCAGCACGATGGTGGAGTCGTGGGCGCGGCCCAGCGTGATGGTCTGGCCCTGCAGCGCGACCGTGGTGCCGGCCAGCGAGCCCTGGACCACGACGAGCTGCGTCGGGGCGCCGCGGCGGCGCCCGCCGCCCTGGGTCGGCGGACCGCCGGGGGCCGGCTGGCCCTGCGGGGCGCGCCCGGCGGCCGCGGCCGCTCCGGCCGCTCCGGCGGTGGTCGCCGCAGTGGCGCCACCGTTGCTCCGGCGGGAGGCCCGCGGGTTCACCCGGGTCCCGAACAGGTCGCTGCGGATCACCTGGACCGCGACGATCACGAACAGCCACAGCACGGCCAGGAAACCCAGCCGCATGACCGTGAGGGTCAGTTCTGACATAACCGCGCCCGCTCTACCCTTCGACCTGTCGGTAGACGATGGTGGTGGAGCCCACGACGATTCGAGAGCCGTCGCGGAGCGTAGCGCGCTGGGTGTGCTGCCCGTCCACCACGATGCCGTTCGTGGACCCCAGGTCCAGCACCATCGCGGGCGTGCCGGGGCGGATCTCGGCGTGCTTGCGGGAGACCCCGGGGTCGTCGATGCGGACGTCCGCCTCGGTGGAGCGGCCGAGCACGCAGGCATTGCCGGTGATCTGGTGGCGGGCGCCGTTGACCTCGATCCAGCGGCGGACCGAGGTGCCGTGGCCGGCGCCCGGGAACGGGCGCACATTGCCGCCGGCCGGTGCGGGCGGGCCGGGGGGCATGGCCGGGGGCGCGGTGGGCGGCGGGGGCGCGCCGTACGGCGCGGCGCCGGGCTGCTGCCACGGTGCGCCGGGGGCCTGGGCGGCCGGCGGGCGGCCGTAGCCGGGCTGGGTCGGCTGCGCCGGGGCCTGCTGCTGCGGCTCCTCGGCGGCGAGGGTGCGGCTGCGCACCCGGTACAGGCCGGTGTCGAGGTCGTCGGCCTTCTCCAGGTTCACCTGGAGCGGGCCCATGAAGCTGTAGCGCTGGGCCTCGGCGTACTCGCGGACCATGCCGGCGAGCTCGTTGCCCAGCTGTCCGGAGTAGGGGCTCAGCCGTTCGTGGTCGTGCGGGCTGAGCTCGACGATGAAGTCGTTGGGCACGACGGTGCGGTCGCGGTTCCAGATGCTCGCGTTGTTGTCGCACTCACGCTGCAGAGCGCCGGCGATCTCCACGGGCTGGACCTCGGACTTGAACACCTTGGCGAAGGTGCCGTTGACGAGACCCTCGAGTCGCTGCTCGAACTTCTTCAGCACTCCCATGGGGCACCCCCTTCCAGGGTTCGTTCGCCTGCCTGCCGACCGGTTCCTGGGGATCCGGTCATGCCTACTTGCGGTACTTCCGTACTGATCGTATCCACGCCGGGGCCATCCGTACGGTTCCCGGACCACGTGGTGCCCGGGGGTGGGCTCGGACACACAGGGTGACGCATCCGGGCGGCAACATGCCAGGGCCACCCGTCCGGCGCGGGGCCGCCACCTGTCGCTCGCCTGTGCGCCGGGCATCCGTTCGGATGCGCTCGGGCCCCCGGGGAACGGATTCGGAGGTGACCCGCAGGTCGTGCTACTGTTTTCCATGTCGGAAGGGGCGCCCACCGGGCGGCCCGATCGAAGAACCGCGAAGGCCACATGGTACCGAGCGGAGCGGCTGATCGACCGACAAGCGGTGAAAACACCCATGCGCGGGTGGCGGAATAGGCAGACGCGCTGGATTCAGGTTCCAGTGCCCGAAAGGGCGTGGGGGTTCAACTCCCCCCTCGCGCACAGCGAAGCCCCGCAGATCTTCGGATCTGCGGGGCTTTTTTGTTCCCTCCTGCCCTCCACCGCCCCCGCTGCCCCGGGGCCGGTCCTCCCGCCCGGTCGGGTCAGGAGGAGGGGGCCGGAAGGTCCGCGCGGACCTCGAAGCCGCCGTCCGCGGTCGGACCGGCGGTGAGCGAACCGCCGAGCAACTGGGCGCGCTCGCGCAGGCCGACCAGGCCGTGGCCGCCGCCCGGCAGGATCTGTGCGGGGCGCACCGGCGGCGCGTCGTTGCGCACCTCGACCCGCAGCCGCCGCCCGCGGGCCCGGATCCTGACGTGCACCGCGGCCTCGGGCGCGTACTTGGTGATGTTGGTCAGCGCCTCCTGCACGGTGCGGTAGGCGGCCCGCTCGACCGCTTCCGGCCAGGGGCGGTCGCCCGGGACGAGCTCGGCGTCCGCGGCCAGCCCGCTCTCCTCGATCAGCCGGGGCAGGTCGGCCAGCCTGGGCTGCGGGGCCAGCGGGGTGTCCATCCGCGGACCGCCCGCCCGCAGCACCCCGACCATCTGGCGCAGCTCCTCCAGGGTGCGCACGGACAGTTCGCGGATGGTCCGGGCGGCGCCGACGGCTGCCTGGTCCGGGGTGGAGACCTGCAGCGCGCCGGCCTGGATGCTGATCAGGCTGACCTGGTGCGAGACCACGTCGTGCATCTCCCGGGCGAGTCGGCCGCGCTCCTCGCTGAGCACCCGCTCGGCGAGCAGCCGGCTCTCCCGCTCCTGGCCGCGGGTCAGCTCGTCCAGCCGGGAGGCCAGCTCGCGCCTCGTCCGGGCGAGCAGACCGGTGGCGGCCGGGCCGGCCGCCAGCATCACGGACTGGATGGCGTACAGCGCGGTGTCCCGGCTGATCGTGAAGTTCTGCTCGGAGACCGGCCAGTGGAAGAACTCGACCAGGGCGAACAGGGTGGCGCACGGCACCACCACCCGGGGCCGGGGGCGTTCCGCGGCCACCGTGTAGACGGCGGTGATCGGGGCGAGCCAGATGTCGTCGAAGTAGCTGCCGGGCATGGTCAGCAGCAGTACCGCGACCGGGAAGCGCCGCCGCCACGGCAGGACGACGGCGGCCAGCACCGACAGCAGGGTCTGCCACGGCGGGGCGTCCCGGGCCACCAGGGCGGCGTCCACCAGCGAGTAGAGGGCGGGCAGCAGGAGCATCAGCCAGGGGGCGGTGAACCCGGGCAGGAGGCGTCGGGCGGCGGTGGCCTCGCCGCTCATGCCCCGTCGCTCGGCTTCGGGCGGACCAGCCCGGCCCGGTGGGCGATCACGGCCGCCTGGACCCGGTTGGCGGCGCCGAGCTTGCCGAGGATCGCGCTGATGTGGTCCTTCACGGTGCCGGTGCCCAGGAACAGCCGGTCGGCGATCTCGGCGTTGGACAGGCCCTCGCCCAGCAGCGCCAGCACGTCCAGCTCCCGGCCGGTCAGCGTGCGGGCCAGGGTGGCGGCCTCGGCGTCCGGTCCGCCGCCGTCCACGTAGCCGCCGATCACGGTGCGGGTCACGGTCGGGGAGAGGATGTTGCCGCCCGCCGCGAGCACCCGGACGGCGTGCACCAGCTGCTCCGGGGCGGTGTCCTTGAGCAGGAAGCCGGACGCGCCGGCCCGCAGCGCGGTGCCGATGTACTCCTCGGTGTCGAAGGTGGTGAGCATCGCCACGGCCGGCGGGTCGGGCAGCGCCCGCAGCCGGCGGAGCACCGAGATGCCGTCCAGGTCGGGCATCCGGATGTCGAGCAGCACCACGTGCGGACGCAGCCGCCGGACGTGCTCCTCGGTCTGCGCGCCGGAGCAGTCGCCGACCACCTCCAGGTCGGGAGCGGAACCGACGATGAGGCCCAGCCCGGACCGGACCAGGATCTCGTCGTCCACGATCAGCACGCGGGTGGTGGTGATGGTCCCTCCTCGGTTCGGCGGCCGGGCCGGGGCCGGTCCGCATGACTGGAATCGAGGGTAGGGCCTGACCGGCGGCTTCGCCGGGCCCCGGGGCCCGGCGACCCCCGCCGAACGGCGGGGGTGTGAATCGGCTACCTGGTTCACGCGATTCTCACGCTGAGTGGGGAACCATGGAATTGGCTGCCGCTCAGTCGGCCTGCGGCCGAGGTGGGCGTCCAGCCGGGCCGTGTGCGGATGCGACCCACCACCTGATCGTTTGGAATTGAGCTGTGTCGTCCACTGTGAAGCCGGAGCCGTCCACCTCCCCCACCGGGTCCGGGTCCGTCCCCGGCGCCGTGATGGCGCGCTGGCGCCCGCGGGCCGCCTCGGCGACGGTCTGGTACCTGCGGCTGATCGCCCTGCTGAACCTCGTCACGGTGCTGCTGGAGCCGTTCCGCGACCAGGTCGAGACGCACAACGAGGGTGAGTACTTCACCCCCTACCTGATGACCGCGGGCCTGAGCAGCGCGGTGCTGTCGATCTTCCTGGCGATCGCCATGCGGCGCCGCAAGCGGGCCGCCTGGATCTTCAACCTCGCCCTGGCCGGGCTCTTCGCCCTGCTCTACCTGATCGCCATGTCGCTGCCCGGCGAAGGCTTCGACCGGCACCCGCTGAACTATGTCTCCACCGTTCTGACCTGCGGCTTCGTGCTGGCGCTGCTGGTCGGCCGGAAGGAGTTCACCTCCAAGGGCGACCGCTCCAACCCGAAGACCGCCGCCGCCACCTTCGTGGCCGGCCTGGGCTTCGGCGGTGTGGTCGGCGCCGCGCTGGTCGCGCTGACCAACAATCTGCCGGCCGCGGGCTTCTGGGACATGTTCCGCTACTCGGTCGGCCGGATGATCACCATCACCCCCTCCGAGCACCTGCGCTCCGTGATCGACGCGCCGACCTGGGTGAACGCGGTCATCAACGCGATGGGCGCGGTGCTCTTCCTGCTCGTCCTCTACGTGGCCTTCCGCAGCCCGCGCGGCACCGAGCTGCTCAGTGCGGAGGACGAGCAGCGGCTGCGGGTGCTGCTGGACAAGCAGGGCGAGCGGGACTCGCTCGGCTACTTCGCGCTGCGCCGGGACAAGGCGGTGATCTTCTCGCCGAGCGGCAAGGCGGCGATCGCCTACCGGGTGGTCGGCGGCGTCACGCTGGCCTCCGGCGACCCGATCGGCGACCCGGAGGCCTGGCCGGGCGCGATCGACGCCTGGCTGGCCGAGGCCCGCGAGCACGCCTGGGCGCCGGCCGTGATGGGCGCCTCCGAGGAGGCCGGTGTGATCTACGCCCGGCACGGCCTGGACGCGCTGGAGCTGGGCGACGAGGCGATCGTCGAACTCGACGAGTTCTCGCTGGACGGCCGGGCGATGCGGGTGGTCCGCCAGGCCTACAACCGGGTCAAGCGGGCCGGGTACACGGTGCGGATCCGCCGCCACGAGGAGATCCCCGAGAGCGAGATGGCCGACCTGGTCGCCAAGGCCGACCAGTGGCGCGACGGCGCGACCGAGCGCGGCTTCTCGATGGCGCTGGGCCGGCTCGGCGACCCGGGCGACGGGCGCTGCGTGATGCTGGAGTGCCACGACGCCGACGGCGAGCTGAAGGCCCTGCTCAGCTTCGTGCCGTGGGGTACGGACGGGCTCTCGCTGGACCTCATGCGCCGGGCCAGGGACACCGAGAACGGCCTGATGGAGTTCATGGTGATCGAACTCCTGCAGCGCGCCCGCGAGGTGAATCTGGCCAGGGTGTCCCTGAACTTCGCAATGTTCCGTTCCGTTTTCGAGCGCGGCTCGAAGCTCGGTGCCGGGCCGGTGCTGCGGCTCTGGCGTTCCGTTCTGGGCTTCTTCTCGCGCTGGTGGCAGATCGAATCGCTCTACCGGGCCAACGCCAAGTACCGGCCGATCTGGGAGCCGCGTTATCTGCTCTTCGAGAAGAGCAGCGAGATTCCGCGGATCGGCATCGCCAGCGCCCGGGCCGAGGGCTTCATCACCGCACCGAGCCTGCCCGCGCTGTTCCGTCGCCGACACCAGGGGCCGCCCGCCGTCGGGGCGCCCCGCGTGCCGGTGGCGGCACGGGGCGGGAAGGGGTAGACCCTCCGCCGGGGGGCGGAGGGGGCCGGTCGCCCGGATGGGGGGATTTCGGGGTGGCTCCTCCCCCCTGAGGATGACGGGGATCGGCACAAATGCCGATGTGGATTCGTTTAGCGGCTTCTAATGTGGGAGTAGTCGGGAAGGCGCTCGCGCCAACGGGGATTTGGAGAACCGGTTGTGATGCGGAGGACCCACGCGGGGGGCGTGCGAAAGGGGCCGCTGGCTATTGCCGGAGAGGCCGCTGTCGCCGAGTGGGGAACGCTGTTCGGCACGGTCCGGGAGCAGGTGGTCCGCAAGAAGTTCGCGGCCGTCCCGCTGGCCACCGTGGCGACCTGCCTGATCCTGCTGTTCAGCATCGTCCAGCACCTGCCGGGCGGGGAGCACTTCGTCACCAGGATCGGGGTGGTGAAGGCGGCGCTGCCGCTGGACGTCTCGCTGCTGCGGACGCCGCTGTCGCTGTACGTGCCGGCCCTGGACCTGCCGGTGTGGGGGGCGCTGGCGCAGGTCTTCGTGGTCTTCGGGATCGCCGAGATCGTGCTCGGCCGCCGGCTGACCCTGGTGGTGGCCTACACCTGCACGCTGGCCGGGACGCTGTTCGCCCGGGTCGGCGTGGCGATCGGGCCGGACCACCTCTTCGGGTTCCCGAAGTGGGTCGCCTACGTGCGGGACACCGGGCCGTCGGCCGCGGTGGTCGCGCTGGCGATCTGCATCGCGTTCCGCTGCCGGGCCTGGTTCACCGCCGGTCTGGTGGTGACGCTGATGGTCGGCGAGGCGGTCGTGCTGCCGAACCTGGCGGGCATGGAGCACGTGGTCGCGGTGATCGCGGCGCTGCTGATCGCGGTGTCGGTGGAGGTCTTCGGGGACTTCTGGCCGCGGGTGCTGGCCGGCGTCGGGGCGGCCGACGTGGTGGCGACCGCCACCGCCTCGCTGGAGGCGGCCGCCGAGACCCGCCGCCGCGCCCCCGCCGGCGCCTGAGCACGCCCACCCGAGCACGCAGCCCACGAGCACGCCGCCCTGCGCACCCCGGCACGCAGCCCACGAGCCGAAGGGCCGCCGCCGGTGCCGAAAGGGAGAAGCGAGGACGCCGCGACGAAGGAGGGGCGTTGGAGCGCCGACCGTCGGCGCCGGCACCCAGCGGCCCGGAGGCGAGTGGGCTCCGACAAGAGGGTGTGGCGTTGGAGCGCCGACCGTCGGCGCCGGCACCCAGCGGCCCGGAGGCGAGTGGGCTCCAGCTAAAGGGGCAGCTCGAACCAGACGACCTTGCCGACCGCCTTGCGGGCCGTGCCCCAGCTGTCGGCGAGCTTGGTGACCAGGGTGAGGCCGCGGCCGGTCTCGCCGAGTTGCTCGGCGGGCTCCAGCGACGGCAGGTTGTGGTTGTCGTCGCTCACCTCGACCAGCAGCTTGTCGACCCGGATCAGCTGGAGCTGGACCCGGTCGCGGGCGACCCGGACGGCGTTCGTGACCAGCTCGCTGACCAGCAGCACGACGGTGTCGCTCACCGACTCCAGGTGCCACGCGGCGAGCTGCTCGCGGACCAGGGCCCGGGCCCGGCCGACCTCGCGCTGGTCGACGGTGAGGTCCCAGGTGGCGACCTCGCTCGGCGGGACCCCGTCGAAGCGGGCCACCAGCAGCGCGACATCGTCCTTGCGGTCGTCCGAGTGCAGCCGGTCCAGGACCACGTCGCAGGCCTCTTCGGGGCTCTGCGTGGGGTCGATCAGGTTGCCGCAGAGCGCGGCCAGCCCGGCTCCTATGTCGCCGCCCCGCACCTCGACCAGGCCGTCGGTGCAGAGCACCAGCATCGAGCCGTCCGAGACGTCGATGGTCTTGGCGACGAACGGGACCCCGCCCACGCCGATCGGGGCGCCGGCCGGGATCTCCAGCAGCTCGCCGGTGCCGTCCGGGTGGACCAGGACCGGCGGGACGTGGCCGGCGCTGGCCAGCTCGCAGGTCCGGTTGATCGGGTCGTAGACCGCGTACAGGCAGGTGGCGAGGTGGTCGTCGCCGAGCTTGTGGGCCAGGTTGTCCAGGTGGCGCAGCAGCTGGCCGGGCGGCAGGTCGAGGGCGGCGAGGGTCTGCATGGCGGTGCGGAAGCGGCCCATCGCGGCGGCCGAGTGCAGGCCGTGGCCCATGACGTCGCCGACCACCAGGGCAACCCGGCTGCCGGGCAGCTGGATGGCGTCGAACCAGTCGCCGCCGACCTCGGCCCGGGAGTCGCCGGGCAGGTAGCGGTGGGCGATCTGGACGCCGGGGATCTGCGGCGGGCGGGTCGGGATCATCGACCGCTGGAGGGTGGTGGCGACCCGCGCCTCGGCCCGGTGCAGCCGGGCGTTGTCGAGCGAGAGCGCGGCCCGGGCGGCCAGCTCCTTGAGGGTGGCGGCGTCGCACTCGTCGAAGGGGCCGCGGTCGGGGAGCCGGAGCAGCTTGAGGATGCCGAGCACGGTGCCGCGGGCGGAGAGCGGCACCACCAGCATCGAGCGGCCGGAGACCACCGGGACGAGTTCCGGTCCGCCGAGCGCGGCGGCGTAGTCGACGGCGACGTCCCGGGTGACCACCGGGACCAGCACCGGCTGGTTGAGCTGGAGGGCCATGCCGGGCGGGGTGCGGCGGGGCATGGCGACCAGCGAGCCCTCGGCGAGCACGTGGTCCCACTGGCCGGTGGACTCGTTGCGGGCGAGGGCCACCCGGCGGAGCATCGTGTCGTCGTCCGGGCGGGCCTCCGGCAGCTCGGAGTCGGAGATCAGGCCGTCGACGAGGTCGACGCAGGCGAAGTCGGCGACCCGGGGGACGAGCACCCGGCACAGTTCGAGGGCGGTGAAGCCGAGGTCGAGGGTGGTGCCGACCTTGCCGCCGACCTCGTTGAGCAGGGCCAGCTGCTCGCCGGCGTGGCCGTTGGTGAGGAACGGGCCGAGCCGGCCGGCGGTCGGTGCGGGGGCGGGCGGTGGCACGGTGACGGGGACGGCGGGCGGCGGGGTGGCCGGCTCGCCGGGGTGGAGCCGGTGCCCGTTGGCGGGCGGTCCGACGGTGGTCTGCTCGATGGTGGTGCCTCCTCGCGGCGGGGCCGGGACGACCGGGCCGGCGGCCTGTGTGCCGAGGCCGGTGACGGTCGGGCCGGCCACGGCCGGAGCGCCGGTCCGGTCGGCGGCTTGGGCGCCGGCCTGTGGGGCGGCGGACTCGCGCTGGGCGGGCAGCGGTCCGGCCGGGCGGCGGCCGGGCGCGGACTGCTCGGGCTGCGGCGGCGGGCCGAGCCGGGCGGTGCGCTGCTGCGCGGTCGGGTAGCGGCGGCCGATCCCGGCCGCGGCGTGCGCGGTGCCGGCCGCCGGGTCGGCCGGGTGCAGCGGCAGCACGGTGGCCGGGTCCAGCCGGAGGGCGGGAAGCCCGGCCCGGGTCAGGGCGTCGAGCAGCGGTCCGCGGCGTTCGGCGGAGCCGGGCAGCAGGGCGGCGAGCGGTTCCGGGACGGGCCGGCCGGTGGTGGTCAGCGCGGCGGAGAGCCGGTGGAAGCCGCCCAGCGCGCCGGGGGCGGCGGCGAACGGCAGCAGCCGCTCGCCGACGGCCAGCCTCGGGCCGGCGGAGCGCAGCGGGCGGGCGTCGGCGGCGAGGGCCAGCAGTCCGCCGGCCGGGCCGTCCACCGGGTAGGCCCACCAGAGCACGTCCCGCAGGTGCTCCTCGCGGTCGACCACGGGCAGCTGTCCCGCCCAGGCGGCGCCGGCCGCGGTCAGTTCGGCGAGGGTGGCGAAGGTGTCCCGGCGGCGGCCGGCGGCCGGGAGCGCGGCAGGGCCGGGGACGCTGCGCGGCTCGGCGGCGGGCAGCAGTCCGGCGGCCGGGCGGTCGCGGACGGTTTCCGCGCGGTGTCCGAAGAGTTCCTCGGCGGCCCGACTCCACTGGGCGACCCGCCCGCCGCGGTCGACCAGCACGAGGGCGAGCCGGACCAGGGCGACCACCCTTGACGGCTGGTCGCCCGGTGCGGTGCCGGGCACCGGGTCGGTGCCCGCCGGACGCGGTGTGGAGTTGGGGTCGTCCACCATGGATTCGGTCTGCTCCCGCCTGGCCGCCACGCCTGGAGACGGCCGTTTCTCCGGAGGAAGGCATGCTGTGCGGATACCAGCGAAGCACGGACGGGCCGGGAGCCGGTACCAAAACGGGGAGATTCCTCGGTATCAGTTGCGTGTCACATGTCGTGCGCCGGTCCGCACTCCCCTTCCGCCTCGCGGCGGCGGCGCGCGGGCGGGCGGTAGGGTCGCAGGACGGCACGCAGGAGGAGGCGAGAGGTGACCGCGCAGATCCCGGTCCGCTGGACCGATCCGGAGCAGCAGGAGCTCGAGGAGCGGGTCGAGGCCGCCGAACTCGCCTGGCTCACGATGGACGTCGACGTCCGGACGCTGCGCGTCGAGATCGACAACTTCGCGCTGATCCACCACCAGTTGCTCGGACCGCTGTACGCCCGGCTGGACGAGCTGGACGCGCTGCTCGCCGAGGCGGTGGCGGCCCGCACCGGGGATCCGCAGGACCTGCTGCGGGCCCGCGAGGCGCGGCAGCGGGTCGAGGACCTGCCGGACCTGGACGCGCTGTTCGACAGCGTCCGGGAGCAGGGCCGGTCGGAGTCGGACGGGCCGGAGCAGGCCCCGCCGCCGCCCGCCGCGCCCGCCCGGGTGCGGCCCGGCCGGGAGGCCCAGCGGATCTACCGCGAGCTGGTCCGCCGCGCCCACCCGGACCTGTCCACCGACCCGGAGGAGCAGCAGCGCCGGGCGGCGTTCCTGGCCCGGGTCAACGAGGCCTACGCCTACGGCGACACCGGCGCGCTGGAGGCGCTGGCCGCCGAGTGGTCCACCGCGCCCGAGGCGGCTCCCGCCGTCGACTCCCCCGACCGGCTCGGCTGGCTGCGCCGCCGGCTGGAGTGGCTGACCGGCCGGATCGGCGAGCTCGCCACCGAGCAGGTCCGGCTGGAGCGCAGCGCGATGGGTGAGCTGCTGGCGCTCGCCCCGCAGGACCCGGACGGGCTGCTGACCGAGCTGGCCGAGCAGCTGCTGGCCAAGGCCGCCGCCCAGCAGGCCGAGCTGGAGCGGCTGATGGGCCCGGTGGGGGACAATGGCGGGGCCGATCCCGACGCCCAGGAGAACCAGACGATGTTCGCGCAGATCCCCACCATCGACGCCGCCGCCGTGCCCGCCGACGCCGCCCTGCTGGACGTCCGGGAGCAGGACGAGTGGGACGCCGGGCACGTCGACGGCGCGCTGCACATCCCGATCGGCGAGGTGGTCGCGCGGATCGGTGAGCTGCCGGACGAGAAGCTGTACGTGCTCTGCCGGGTCGGCGGGCGTTCCGCGCAGGTCGTCCAGTACCTGGTGCAGAACGGCCGGGACGCGGTCAACGTGGACGGCGGGATGTACGCCTGGGACGGCGCGGGCCGCCCGATGGTGAGCGGCAACGGGCAGGACGCCTTCGTCCTGTAGCGGGGAGAGCGGGGGGACTGTGCGGAGCGAGCCGGAGGGGCGGCCCGAGGGGGCCCGGGAGGTGCCGCGGGCGCTGCGGTACCCGTGGTCGGTGGTGCCGGGGCTGCTGCTCGCGGTGGCCGGCCAGGTGCTGGCGGCGACCGGCCACCCGGTGGCCGCGATCACGGTGGGCGCGGCCGGTGCGGCGGTCGGGCTGACCGTCGTGGCGGTGGTGCTGCGGCGGCGCCGTCGGAGCGGACCGACCGGGTCCGGGGGCTCCGCAGGGCGGCGCGAGTAGGGCAGGATGGGCGCGCGACCGGGCCGGCGCGGTGCCGGCCCCACCCGTCCCGGGGGAGTTCATGGCCGAGAGTGCCGAGGACGCCGATCACGTCGAGCACGTCGAGCACGCCGAGCACGTCGAGGACGCCGAACGCACCGAGAGCACCGAGAAGGCCGAGAACGCCGGGAGCACCCAGGCGCCGCCCGTCGGCCGGGCCTGGTCGGCGCCCGCCCGGGTCGTCCTGGGCGCGGCGGCCGTGCTGCTGGTGACGGCCACCGGGCTGTTCCTCGGTGCCGTCTTCCTGCACGTGGCGCCCGCCAATCCGCTCTCCCGGGAGTACCGGGAGCAGTTGGACGGCCTGATCTACCCGGAGTTCGAGCAGAACTGGAAGCTGTTCGCGCCCAACCCGCTGCAGCAGAACGTCGCGGTGGACGCCCGGGTGCGCACGGCGACGCCGGACGGGGAGGCCGTGGTGCACGGGTGGGTGGGGCTGACCGCGCAGGACATCGCGGCGATCCGGGGCAATCCGGCGCCCAGCCACGCCGACCAGAACCTGCTGCGCCGGGCCTGGGACTTCTACGACGGCTCGCACAGCGCCCAGGACGAGTCGCCGACCACGGAGCGCGGGCGGCTCGCCGAGCAGTACCTGAAGCGGATCGCGGTGCAGCGGATCGGGAGCAGCGTGGACGGGCGGCCGGTGGTGGCGGTCGAGCTGCGGGTGACCACCGGCACCGTCGCGCCGCCGGAGTGGAGCGGGGAGGCGGCGCCGCCCGCGCCGAAGGTGCGTGAGCTGCCCTGGTGGCCGGTGGCGGACGAGGACCTGCGGGGGCTGCGGTGAGCGGTACGACACCGGCCGGGGCGCCGGAGCGGCTGCGCGAGGGGATCCCGCGTCAGTCCGGACCGGTGGCCGCGGAGGGTACCGAGGACGCCGCGGGCGGTCCGCGGCGGCCGGGTCCGGTCGGGCCGGCCTGGCTGACCGGGCCGGCCGGGTTCGCCGGGTCGGCCGCGCGGGTGTTCGCGGTCTTCGCCGGCCGGGTGCTCGGGCGCCACCAGGCGGCGACGGTGCGGATCGGCTTCGGGCTGGTCTGGCTGGCGTACCTGCTGCGCGAGTGGCCCAACCGGAGGCTGCTGTACGGCGACACCTCGCCCTGGTCGGCGGACCTGGCCCGGCAGCTGCTGGCCGACAACGGGGCGCTGACCGTGCTGCCCTGGTTCGACGGGCGGCTCTGGTTCGAGCTGGTCTACCACCTGGCGGTGCTGTCGGCGCTGGCGGTGCTGCTCGGCTGGCGCACCCGGGCGGCCACCGTGCTGTTCCTGGTCACCGTGCTGTCGGTGCAGAACCGCAACGTCTTCCTCGGCGACGGCGGCGACAACATCGTCCATCTGATGGCGGTCTACCTGGTCTTCACCCGGTGCGCCGAGGTGTGGTCGCTGGACGCCCGGCGGGCCCGGTCCGGACGGGGCGGGGCGCTCGGGGTTCAGCTCTGGGCGCTGCTCGGGGCGCTGCTGCTGGTCTGTCAGCTGGGCGGTTTCGCGGGGTCGAGCCTGGACTGGACGGTCCCGGCGTTCCCGTACGTCGGCTGGGGGGCGCTGTTCTGGCTGCTCTGGGCGGTGGCCGGGCTCTGGTGGCTGGTGGACCGGCTGGCGCCGCAGGGCGAGACCCGGGCGGTGCTGGACGCGCTGGCGACCATGGTGCACAACTGCGCGATGCTGGTGATCGCCGTCGAGGTGGTGCTGATCTACGCCACGGCCGGCTGGTACAAGGTGCAGGGCTCGCGCTGGCAGGACGGCACCGCGCTCCACTACCCGCTGCACCTGGACTACTTCACGCCCTGGCCGGGGCTGTCCGCGCTGGTCGGCGGGATGCTGCTGCCGGTGTTCCTGATCACCTACGGGACGGTGCTGCTCCAGGTGGCCTTCCCGTTCACGCTGGTGAACCGGCGGATCAAGAACGTGCTGCTGGTGGTGATGATGGCCGAGCACCTGGGGATCGCGGTGCTGCTCGGGCTGCCGGTGTTCTCGCTGGCGATGATCGCGGCGGACGCGGTGTTCCTGCCCACGGCGGCGCTGCTGTGGGCCGGGGAGCGGGTCGCGCGGATCCGGCCGTGGAGGGCCCCACTAAGCTGACCGCTATGTCCTGGTTCGCAGCGCTTCGAGACACCGCGCGGACCGGACTGACCATCGACCGGACGCTCACCGACCCCAAGCGGGCGCTGCGCGGGGCGGTCGCCGTCGCCCTGGTGCTCTTCCCGACCCTCGCGCTCGGCGACGCCCGGCTCGCCACCTCGGCCGCGATGGGCGCGTTCATCGCCGGGACGGCGACCTTCCAGCGCAGCTTCCGGCCCCGGGCCACGCTGGCCGTCGCCGCCGGGGTCGGACTCGGCGTCAGCACCTGCCTCGGATACCTGGCGGCCGGGGTGACCGGGCTGTTCCCGGCGCTGCTGGCGGTCTGGGCCTTCGGCGCCGGGCTCGCCTGGGCGATCGGGCCGACCGCCGGGGTGGTCGCCGCCAACACGCTCTCGGTGATGCTGATCGTCGTCCAACTGCCGGTCAGCCCGCTCACCGCGCTCGGTCACGGGCTGGTCTGCTCGCTCGGCGGCGCCGTCCAGGCCCTGGTCATCACCGTCTGGCCGATCGGCAGTTGGACCGCCCAGCGCGAGGCGCTCGCCGACACCTACGCCGAGCTCGCCGACTACGCGCGCCGGCTGCGCCAGGACCCGACCGCGCACATCGACCCCGAGCCCTTCATGGAGGCCCGGCACGCCGCCGCGCTGACGCCCTGGCAGGACCGGCACCGGCCGGCCGAACTGCGCGGCCTGCGCGGCCTCGCCGAGCGGATCCGGCCCACCCTGGCGGCGATCGCCGACCCCAAGGTCGGTGCCCCCGAGGAGGGCCCGGAGCGCGACCGGGCCCGGGAGGTGCTGGCCGCCTCCGCCGAGGCGATGGACGTGCTGGCCCGGGCGATCCGCACCGGCGAGCCGGTCCGGCTGCCGCGTTCGGCGCCCGCGCTCACGCTGGTCGCCCGGACCGAGGGACCGGAGCTGCGCGGTGCCGCCCGCCGGGCCGCGCGCCGGCTGGCCGGACTGCTCCGCAAGGCCGCCGACGCGCTGGACCGCAGCTCCGAGGACACCATCGACACCCCCGTCCTGCAGCCCGGCGGGGCGCTGCGCAAGCCGCCGCTGGTCAAGATGCTGCCGACGGCGCTGCGCGCGGTGCGGCGGCAGTTCCATCCGCGCTCGGCGGTCTTCCAGCACGCCGTACGGCTGTCCGGTGTGGTCACCGTCGCCTATCTGCTGGCCCGGCTGGTCGGCTTCCACCACGGCTACTGGGCGCCGATGACGGCCGCGATGGTGATGCGGCCGGACTTCGCGCAGACCTACAGCCGCGGCGTGGCCCGGCTGGCCGGGACGGTCGTCGGCGTGGCCGTCTCCACCCTGGTGGTGCAGCTGGCCCGGCCCGGGGAGTGGGTGCTGGCCGCGCTGGCGGTGGTCTCGATCGGCGGCGCCTATCTGACCTTCCGCACCGGCTACGCGGTGATCACCGTCTGCATCTCCTCCTACGTGGTCTTCCTGCTCGGCCTCCAGGAGGGGAACCCGCTGACCACGGCGGTGGAGCGGGTCGGTCTCACGCTGCTCGGCGGCTCGGTGGCGCTGCTCGTCTACGCGCTCTTCCCGACCTGGCAGACCGCCCGGCTCGGCGAGCGGCTGGCCGAGTGGCTGGCCGCCGCCGGGCGGTACGCGGCCGAGGTGGTCGCCGTCTACGAGCGGCCGGCGGCGCCGCGCGGACGGGAGGTCCGCTCGGCGCTGCTGGACTCCCGGGAGGCGCGCTCAGAGCTGCTCCAGGCGATGCAGCGGGCCGACGCGGAGCCCGGCCGGCACGCCTCCGGGCTGCCCGGGGTGAGCCGCCGCCAGCTGGACCGGGCGCGCGCGGCGGTCGGCCACCTCGGGCGGGTCGCCGTCCTGCTGGAGGCCCACCTGCCCGGGGCGGACGCCGAGCCGGTGCCGGGGGCGGCCGAGTTCGCCGAGGAGCTGCGACTGGCCACGGCGCTGGCGGCCGGTGCGCTGCTGACCGGTCAGCCGGTGGAGTTCGGCGCCGTCCGGGAGGCCCAGGAGCGGCTGGAGCGCCGGCTCGCCGAGGAACCGGCCGGGGTGCAGCGGGATGTGGTGCGCTCCGGCACCCGGCTGCTGCTCCAGGCGCTGAGGGACCTCGAACGGGCGCTGCGCGGCGGCGGCACGGCGGCCGCCGCCGGGCGGCGCGAGCCGGAGCCCACCGGGCGCTAGCTAGGCGCCGGCTGCCGCGGCCTCCAGCCAGTTGGCGAACTCGCAGGCGAAGTGCCACTGGTGGCCGGTGGACAGCTCGGCCGGGGCGGCGGCCGGGAACTCGACGGTGAGCCGGATCCGCAGGCCCTCGGGGGTGTCGGCGAACTCGTGCATCACCCGCAGCACCTCGGAGCCGTCCGCCAGGTGGCCGGTGCCGCCGATCCGGACCGGGTACCGCGGGGTGGCGGGGGTCGGGTGGAAGCGCAGGAAGAAGCGGAGCGGACCGCTGCCGACCGTCTCGACGATCTCGACCGTGCCGCCGGTGGAGTCGGCCAGGTAGTGCTCGGGGTTGGCGGCGAGCAGGGCGGCCCGGTCGGGGGCCCGCAGCCGGCCCTGCCACCAGGTGAGGAAGGTCGTGGCGTCGATGCCGGTGGCGGTCAGCTCGGTGACGGCGGCGCGCCACTCGCCGTCGGAGGCGCGCAGCCAGTCGGCCATGGCGGCGTCGGCGGCGGCGGTGTCGGGGGCGAGCAGGTCGCGGACGCGGTCGTCGCCGAGGCGCTGCTTCAGCAGGCGCAGGGCGGCCCGGCCGCGTTCCAGCTCCCAGCCGAGCACGGCGGTGCGCTCGTGCCGGACGCCGTCGATGTGGGTGCGGATGTGCAGGGGGGCGGTGGTCGTCATGGCGTTGCTCCTCGGAGGGTGCCCGACTTAAACGGAGAGATTTTCTCCGCCTTTGCCGACGCTAGCATAGGAGGAGGAAAGTTCTCCGGTTAAGGGGTTGGGTGATGAGGGCGGACGCGGAACGCAGCCGGCGCAGGATCCTGGACGCCGCCTGCGAGGTCTTCCTGGAACGCGGCCCGGACGCCCCGCTGGACGCGGTGGTCCGCCGGGCCGGCGTCGGGCCGGGCACCCTCTACCGGCGATTCCCCGACCGGACGGCCCTGGTCAGGGCGTTGGTCACCGACCTGCTGGCCCGGCTCGCCGAGGCCGCCGGACAGGCCCGGGCCGCCGAGCCCGACCCCTTCCGGGCGCTGCGCCGCTTCGCGCACGCCGCCGCCGACCTGCGGATGGGCGCGGCGATCGTGGTGCTGCTGGAACGGCTGGTCGTCGACGCGGACCTGGTCGCCGTCCGCTCCCGCGCGGTCGACGAGGTCGAGGCCCTGCTGCGCGCCGCCCAGGACGCCGGGCAGCTGCGGGCGGACGTCGGCATGGGCGACCTGGTGCTGCTCTGCGTACGGGTCTCCCGGCCGCTGCCGGGCGGCCTGGCCGCGCTGGACGCCGACGGCACGCTCGTCCACCGGCACCTGGACCTCGCGCTGGCCGGTCTGCGGCCGGGCGCCGGGGACGGGGCCGGCGGTGCGGAGCCGCTGTCGTTCGAGCAGCTGATCGCGGCCGCCGGACGGCCGGGCGAGCCGTCCCCCACCGGAGTGGCAGAGTGAGCCGGATGAACGAGGAACTGCTGCGGGCCTGGCGGGCCGGGGCCGAGGAACCGGGAACGGTGCTGCTGGACGGGTTCCACCCGCTGAAGCACGCGCTGCGGTTCGGCGGCGCCGTCCGGCAGGTGCTGACCGCCGACCGGGCGGCGCTGCTGGCGCTCGCCGCCGAACTCGCCCCGGACGTGGCCCCCGCGCTGGACGCGCTGGCCGCCGAACTGCCGGCGGACGCGCTGCGTTCCCTCGCGCCCCGGCTGCACCCGACCGGGGTGATCGCGCTGGCGGTGCGGCCCACCGCCGAGGCCAACCGCGCCGCGCTGGCCGTCCGGCCCCGCCCGGCCCCCGTCGTGCTGCTGGAGAACCCGCGCAACCTGGGCAACGTCGGCGCGGTGATCCGGCTCGCGGCCGGCTTCGGCGCCGCGGGTGTGGTCACCACCGGCGAACTGGACCCCTGGCACCCGGCGGTGCTCCGCGGCAGCGCGGGCCTGCACTTCGCCACCGCCGTCGAGCGGCTGACCCTGCCGGAGCTGCCGACGGGCCCGCTCTACGTGCTGGACCCGGAGGGCGCGGACATCCGGGCGACGGCCTTCCCGGACGACGCGGTGCTCGCCTTCGGCACCGAGCGGCACGGGGTGACGCCGGAGCTGAAGGCACGGGCCGACGAACTGGTCGCGGTGCCGATGCGGCCCGGCGTCTCCAGTTTCAACCTGGCGACCAGTGTGGCGATGGGGCTGTTCCACTGGATGTCCGGGCGCCCGCCCGGCGCGCCGGCGTGAACCGACGGCCGGGCGGAGCCGGATGACTCGGCGTCAGGAGAACAGCCGCCTCCAGGTGTCCGGACCGGGGTAGCCGTCGGCCTCGGCGCCGCGCCAGCCCTGCGCCTCCTGGAAGGCCTGGACGTTGCGGCGGTCGGACTCCGTCCAGCGCGGGCCCGGCCCCTGGGTGTAGGAGGCGCCGTAGCCCTTGCGGACCAGCTGCTCGCCGAGCTGCCGCACGAAGTCGTTGTTGGCGCCGGGGCCGAACTTGTCGGCGCCCGGGAAGGCCGGCACCCCGGTGCCGGGGTTCACCGGCGGGGGCGGCTGCGGGGTGCCGCCGGTGCCTCCGGTGCCGCCGTCGATGTCGCGGCCCTTGCCGTTGACCAGGTAGTCCCAGGTGGCCTTGCCCGGGATGCCGTCCGCCTCGCTGCCGCGCCAGCCCTGGGCGAGCTGGAAGGCCTCGGTGGCCCGCCGGTCCGCCTCGCCCCAGCGCGGGCCGGGGCCCTCGCTGTAGAACCGGCCGCCGCCGCGCTGCACCAGCATCTGGCCGAGCCTGGTGACGTCGGCGTTGTTGGCGCCGGGGCCGAACGCGCCGGCGCCCGGGAAGGCCGCCGACGCGGAGCCGCCGCCGCTGCTGCCGCCGTTGGAGGTGGAGAGCCCCTTGTAGCGGTACGGGACGTAGGAGGCGGAGTTGTTCCAGTACGCGTACGGGGTGGAGCGCTTGAGGGTGTTCGGGGAGGTCTGCTCGTACGCGATGTAACGGGTGCGGGAGGAGTCGGTCCAGCCGCCGAAGATCGTCACGTGCGAACCGGACTGCGGGCTGGCCGGGTTGTTGTAGACCAGGATGTCGCCGGGCTGCAGGTCGGCCTTGGTGATCCGGTCGGCGAAGTCCGGCAGGGTCCAGGTGGTCTGGCTGCTGCCCAGCCCCCAGGCCATCGAGACGAAGCCGGAGCAGTCCTGGCGGTAGCCGTCCGACCAGTAGCGGCTCATGCTGTACGGGACCTTCTGGTCGACCCAGCGCTGGGCCCGTTCGATGATCTGGGCCCGGGTGACCGGCGTCGCGGTGGCGCGCGGGGCGGCGAAGGAGCGGGCGGTGGGGGACTCGCCGTAGAGGCCGCTGACCTCGCCCTGCGGGGTCTCGCCGCGCGGGGCGGCCGGGCCGCCCGGGCTCGGGGTCGGTGCCGGGGCCGCGACGGCGGTGGCCGCGCCGGCCGCGCCGCCGCCCAGGGCGGTGCCGACGGCGGCCATCAGCACGGCCGCCCGACGGCGGACGCTGCGGGCCGCCGCGTGTCCGCCCTCGTGCACCGGCGCGGAACGCAGCCGGGCCCGGCGGCGGGCGCAGCAGCCCCCGCATATGCAGTCGTCGTCCGGCTCTATCTCGTCGAATTCCAGCAGGGGGGCCGACTGGTCTGTTCGGGTCATACTCCGCCTCTTGTTTCTCCTGGTGGGGGACGGTGCGGGTCGCGCCGCTGACGGCGTGACAGCACGGTCCTTCCCAGGGACACACTGCTTGTTATCGGGACCAAAGTCCCAAAGCGGACCGCCGGGCGCCATGGCGGATTACGCCGAACGGGTGACGGCCGTTCGGCGCCCGGTCGGTGGCACCGTGTCGGAGGGGGAGGTAGAGGGCGCTCCCGGCAGGGAAATGGCGGGAGGTCAGCAGACGGGGCGTCGGACAGTCGGCGGGTTGGCGGGCGAGTACTCGGGCTCGGTCCAGGCCAGCGGGGTGGCGTCGGCCAGTTCGACGACGCCGGTGACGGTCAGGTCGACCACCCGCTCGGCGCCCGGCAGGCCGGCGGCGGCCGGTCCGGACCAGTCGGTCCTGGCCTCGCCGGTGATCAGCAGCGCGCCGCCGGTCTCCCAGTCCGGGACGAGCAGCCCGGCCCGGGGGTCGAGCTCCAGGTTTCCCAGCGTCATGAACATGCTGTTGCCCGCGTAGTCGGGCCAGCGCAGCCGGTCCGGTCCGAGCACCCGCAGGAAGCCCGGGGCGCCGCCGCGGTGCGAGGCGTCCATCGCGCCGTCCGGCCCGGCGGTGGCGACGAAGAAGGTGTCGGCGGTGCTCAGCCACAGCTGCTGGACGGTGCTCAGCGCGGAGCCGGCCGCCACCCGGCGCGGGGCGCCGGCCTCCGGACGGTCCGCCGGATGGCGGCGCTGGATGTACTTCGGGCAGTTGGCGTAGACCTGGTCGGCGCTGATCACCAGGCCGCCCCGGCCGTCCGGTGCGGAGCGGCCGTTGACCCGCATCCGGCGCCGGCCGGCCGGGTCCAGGGCGATGGTGCCGACCTCGGCGGGGCCGGCCAGGGCGGCCGCCAGCGGGTCCTCCCCGGCCGGGCGGGCGGCCACCGTCACGGTCCGCTCGTCGGCGGCTCGCAGGAAGCCGGCCGGGCCGCTGAGCTGGGTGGCCCAGAGCCGGCCGTCGGCGTCGGCCGCGCCGGCCACCAGCACCCGCCGCTCGGTGAGGAAGCGGGCGGCCACGGCCGGGATGGTGCTGCCGACGGCGCGGCCGGAGTGGTCGGCGCGGTCCGTCCGGCCGGCCCGGTGCTGCACGGTCCGTTCGCCGGGGTGGTACGGCCCGGGTCGGTGGGCCGGACCGGCGGTGCTCATCGCGGGTGCCTCCCTCGGGGGCGGTCAGAAGAAACCGCAGGTCGGGGCGGACTCGGTGGGGGCCGGGTTGCCGGTGGTGTCGACCCCGGCCGGGGTGTGGATCTCCAGCCGGATGCCGTCCGGGTCGGTGAAGAAGATCCCGCCGGAGGCGGCGCCCTCGCGGTGCGGGACGACGCCGTCGTAGGTGAAGGAGGCGCCCAGTTCATGCAGCAGGGCTTCGGCGGCGCGGACCTCGTCGAGCGAGTCGACCTGGAAGGAGAGGTGGTGCAGGCCGGGCGCGCCGGTGGGGAAGGAGCCCTCGCTCTGCTGCCAGAGCGTCAGCACCGGGCGGCCGTCGCGGCCGAGGAAGGCGAAGCGGCGCTCCGGGTCGGTGCCCTCGTCGACCAGCTCCAGGCCGAGGACGCGCCGGTAGAACGCGGTCGAGCGGGTCAGATCGGTGACGTTCAGCCCCACGTGGCCGGTCTGCAGGGTGCTGCTGATGGTGCCGGACATGCCTGATCACTCCCCTGGTCAGGACGCCTCTGGGCGCCACGCGTAACCGTTGTGATTGACGGTAGTGGTTAGGTCGAGAAGGGGTCAACCAGTACTGGCGTCTTCAATGGTTAGATTTTCCGGGCATGGCTATGCCATGACAAGAATGCCGAAGGGCCGTGCGAGGGAGCGGGCGCGCGGGCGCCGGGCCGCGGTGCGGCTACTCCCACTCCCAGCGGACGCCGATGTGGCCCGGCTGCTGGTCGGGGGCGAGCACATGGGCGCTGGCCGAGGCGCCGATCCAGAGCTGCTCGCGGCGGCGGTCGACGTCCGCCCCCGGGTCGCGGTCGTAGCGCTCGCAGTGCACCGGCACGGTCGCCGGGTCGAAGTGCACCTGGAGCACGTACTCGCGCACCGGCGTGGCGAAGCGGCGGCTGTACTCGGTCGTCTCGGCGCCGCCGGACGGGATCTCCACCTCGTACTCGAAGACGGTGCTGTCACCGAGGCCCAGCGGGCGGTCCAGCATCACCTCGCCGATGATCAGTCCGGACTCCGGGCGGCGGCGCACCCGGCCGAGCCGGCCGTGCCGCACGTCGGTGAGCTCCGGACAGCCGGTCGCCTCCTCGTCGGCCTTGTGGACCACCAGGCAGCGGGTCACCCCGGCCACCGTGGCGCGCACCACCAGGCGGATCCGCATCAGGTTGCCGCGGCGGTCGGCGTCGACGTAGTACGAGTCGTGGACCGAGAGCCGCTCCAGCTCGCCGGCCGGCGGCGCGTCCAGTTCGGCGAAGACCTCGGAGAGCTCCTGCTCGCCCGGCCAGACGTCCTCCAGCCGCAGATGGCTGGTGCTGGCGTTGGCCGCCCAGCGGCCGCGCGGGCGCGGCGGGCCGAGCAGCGCGGACAGCGTGGAGTGCGGCAGACCGAGCAGCTCCTCCAGCAGGTGCACGGCGCGCAGCGAACTGGCCCGCTCGGGCTGGCTGCGTCCGCGCCGCCAGTAACTCAGTGTCGTGACACTGACTCTGACGCCCCGTTGGGCGAGCGCCGCGCGGATCCGGTCCAGGCTGAGGCCGCTGGCCTCGATCGCCACGTGCAGGGTGTCGGCGAAGCCCCCGGTGGGGCTCGGGCGCCCGGGCGTCGGGGCGGGAGACAGTGGCGGAGCGGGTGGCCGAGGGGTGGGCGCGGGCGCGTCCTGGCGCGGCCCGACCAGTCTGAGTCGTGCGTCCTGGGGGTGCTGTGAGGCCATGTGGTTACCTTCCCCACCGAGCGGGTTCGGCAGACCCGGTGCGGCGCCGGAACGCGCCGTCAATGGCCTCGCCGAGCTGTGGGGAACCCTATGCACGGTCGAGAGGCTACGTCATCAGTCGTGCGTATGACAGTGGTCACGGGGGGTGGGCCGCCGAGTGAGCGATCTTGAAACAGTACGGAAACACACCGCCCTTTCCCGGGGCGGGCGGCGCGATCCGGCCGGTCCACTGTCCTGTTCCGGCCAGGAACCGCCCGGGCGGGGCCGGACGTAGACTCGGGGACCGTTCGAGAGCGAGGGAGCGACGATGACGGAGCGGACGGCAGACCCGCGGGACCCGCGCCCGCTGCTCGGCGAGCCGCTCGCGCTCGACCTGCTGAACACCCGGTGGGCCGGTGTGCCGGTCAACGACCTCTTCGCCGCGCCCGAGGGCCACGCGATCTGGCTCTCCTCGGCCGGACTGGCCGGGCGGTGCGCGGCGGACCCGGCCGGGCTGGCCGCCCTGCTGGAGGCCCGGGAGGCGCTGGCGGCGGCGGTCCGCGAGCTGGACGCCGGCCGGCTGCCCGGGGCCGGCCAGCTGGCCGGGCTGGACGCGGTGCTGCGGCACGGGCGGGTGCGGCGGGAGGCCTCGGCGGCCGGGCCGGTGGACCGGGTCGAGGTGGACGAGCCGCACCGGCTGGCCGCCTGGCTGGTGGTGGACGACTTCCTGGGGCTGCTGGCCCAGGGGCCGGGGCGGATCAGGAAGTGCGCGGACGAGGCGTGCCTCCTGCACTTCTTCGACACCTCGCAGAACGGCCGCCGCCGCTGGTGCCGGATGGCGGTGTGCGGCAACCGGGCGAAGGCGGCCCGGCACTACGAGAAGGCGAAGGCCTGACCCGGGCCTCGAAAGCGCAAGGCCGTGGAGCCCCGGGGCCGTGGAGCCCCGGGGCCGGGCGGGGCGGGGTCGGGGCCGGCGGGTCAGGCCTCGCCGAGCCACTCGGTGAGCGCGGCGCGCAGCTCGCCGGCGCCCGGGTCGACGGCGGCCCAGGCGGCGTAGCCGTCCGGGCGGATCAGCAGCACGGTGTCGCGCAGCTTGCCGTGCGGATCGGCCGGGGCGGCGGTGACCAGGCGGTCCGCCCACGGGTCGGCGGCCGTCACCTCGTCATTGCTGACCAGGACGAACTCCCCGGCCCGCAGCGCCTCGTAGAGCCGCTGGGGGGCGGCCGGACCGCCCACGCGGGGCTGCTCCAGGGCGGTCAGCCGCAGGTCCGGGACGCGCTTGCCGACCAGCGGGTGGGCGTCCTTGGGCGCCGGGTAGGCGATGCCGATGCCGGAGATGGTGCGGGCGCCGCGGTCCACGACCAGGTCGACGTGCTCGGCGATCGAGGCGAGCGCGCCGCGCAGCGCCCGGGTGGCGGCCGACTGGGCGAGCGCGAGCCGGATCAGCGCGCCGGAGGTGCGCAGCACCGTCCGGCCGACCGGGTGGCGCTCGGTCTGGTAGGTGTCGAGCAGCGCGTCGGTGGCCCGGCCGCGGACGGCGGCGGCGAGCTTCCAGGAGAGGTTGGCGGCGTCCTGCAGTCCGGTGTTCATGCCCAGACCGCCGGCCGGGGAGTGGCAGTGGGCCGCGTCGCCGGCCAGCAGGACCCGCCCGGAACGGTAGTTGGGCACCTGCCGCTCGTCGCTGTGGAAGGTGGAGCTCCAGCGGACGTCGTGCAGGCCGTAGTCCTCGCCGAGGGTGTCGCGGGCGATGTCGGCGAGCACGTCGAGCGGGGGCGTGGTGCCGTCGGTGAACCGCTCGGCGCGGTCCCAGGCGATGATCCGGTACCAGCCGTCGCCGAACGGCACCAGGAAGGAGAAGCCGTGCTCGTTGGCGCCGACGCTGACCGCCTCGTCGGGCTCGCGCTCCAGCCGCACGTCCGCCAGCAGCACGGAGTCGACCACCGACTCGCCGGGGAAGGGCAGCCCGAGCAGCTCGCGGACGGTGGAGTGCACGCCGTCGGCGCCGACCGCGTAGCGGGCCCGGCGGGTGGTGGCGGCGCCGTTCTCGACGGTCTCGACGGTGACGCCGTCGGCGTCCTGCTGCAGGCCGGTCACCTCGGCGCCGCGCACGATCGTGGCGCCGGCCTTCACCGCCCGGTCGAGCAGCAGCTGTTCGGTGCGGTACTGCGGGGTGATCAGGACGAAGGGGAAGCGGGTGGGGAGGTCGGTGAGCTCGACCCGGAGCTTGTTGAAGAGCCGCAGGTGACCGAGCGGGCGGCCGGTGGCGATGAGCTCGTCGGCGAGGCCGCGGGCGTCCAGGAGCTCCAGGCTGCGGGCGTGCACGGCGAAGGCCCGGGTGAGGTTGGACTCGGAGGTGCGCTTCTCCAGGACGGTGACGCCCACCCCGGCGGCGGCGAGGTCGCCGGCCAGCAGCAGGCCGGTCGGTCCGGCGCCGACCACGATGACGTCGGTGACGGTCTGCTTCTCGGTCATGTGTCAGCTCCCGGTGCTCGAACAGCGGATGGACGCCGGGTGTGGCGTTTCCCCGCCTCCATCATCGCTTCCCGGGCGTGACGTTGTGAATCTCCGGCCCCCGGCGAGTGGCCGGGGACCGGAGGCGAGCGGGTGACGCCTCTCAGCTGTGGCGGCGGATCTCCACGGTGCGGAACCGGTTGGCGACGAAGGCGCCGTCGCAGTAGGCCGAGTTGGCGGCCGGGTTGGCGCCGGTGCCGTGCAGGTCGGAGAAGGCGGCGGTCTGGTTGGCGTACACCCCGCCGGTGAGGTTGAGCGAGAGCGAGACGCCGGAGTCGAGCGCGGCCTCCACCAGGGCGGCCTCGACCTCGGGCGAGGTGGTGTAGCCGGAGGCGGTCATCGCGCCCCGGCTGCGGACGGTGTCGCGCAGCAACTCGACCGCGGCGGCGGTGCTCTCGACCGCGACGGCGAAGGAGACCGGGCCGAAGCACTCGCCGCGGTAGACGGCGCGGTCGTCCGGCTTGTCGGCGTCCAGCTTGACCAGCGCGGGGGTGCGGACCGTCGCGCCGGGGAACTCCGGGTGCTCCACCGCCCGCGGGGCGAGGGCGAGTTCGCCGTACTCGCCGCCGGCCGCGGCGGCCGAGCGCTGCAGCACGCCGGGGTTGACCACGGCGCCGAGGACGGCGGTGGCGCGGGCGTCGTCGGAGAGCAGGCCCTCGATGGCGGCGGCGAGGTCGCGGACCACCTCGTCGTAGGACCTGGCGCCCTGGTCGGTGTCGATGCCGCCGCGCGGGATCAGCAGGTTCTGCGGGGTGGTGCACATCTGGCCGCTGTACAGCGAGAGCGAGAAGGCCAGGTTGTTCAGCATGCCCTTGTAGTCGTCGGTGGAGTCGACGACCACGGTGTTGACGCCGGCCTTCTCGGTGTACACCTCGGCCTGCCGGGCGTTCTCCTCCAGCCAGTCGCCGAAGGCGGTGGAGCCGGTGTAGTCGATCAGCTTGATCTCCGGGCGCACGGCCAGGGTGGCGGCCACGGTGCCGCCCTCGTGCTCGACGGCCAGGCAGACCGCGTTCGGGTCGAAGCCGGCCTCGGCGAGCACCTCGCGGGCGACCTCGACGGTGAGCGCCAGCGGGAGGACGGCGCGCGGGTGCGGCTTGACCAGCACCGGGTTGCCGGTGGCCAGCGAGGCGAACAGGCCGGGGTAGCCGTTCCAGGTGGGGAAGGTGTTGCAGCCGATCAACAGCGCCAGGCCGCGCGGGACGACGGTGAACTCCTTGGTCATCACCAGCGGGTCGCGCTTGCCCTGCGGCTTGGTCCAGCCGGCGCTCTCCGGCAGCCGGGTCTGCTCGGTGTACGCGTAGGCGACGGCCTCCAGGCCGCGGTCCTGGGCGTGCGGGCCGCCGGCCTGGAAGGCCATCGCGTAGGCCTGGCCGGTGGTGTGCATGACGGCGTTGGCGAACTCGTGCGAGCGGGCGTTGATCCGGGCCAGGATCTCCAGGCAGACGGCGGCGCGGGCGAGCGGACCGGCGGCGGCCCAGGCCGGGCGGGCGGCGGTCAGCGCGGCGATCAGGGCGTCCGGACCGGCGTGCGGGTAGCCGATGCCCAGCTCCAGGCCGTACGGGGAGGCCTCGCCGCCGACCAGGTCGCCGTCGACGGGGTGGCCGGGCAGCTCGAACGGCCGGTTCAGCCGCGACTCGAAGGCGGCCCTGCCGTCCGCGGCGGCGCTCTCGCCGTAGGCCTTGGGGAACTCGGGGTAGGGCGACCAGTAGTCGCGCTTGGCGGCGGCGTCGACGGCGGCCTCCAGGGTGGCCCGGTGGCGTTCGACGAGCTCGGCGACGTGGGGGTGGGTGACCGCTGCGGACATGGTGTGCGCTCCTCAGAGGGGAGGACGGGACACGTCACAGAGTAACCGAACGATCGGTCGGCTCAAGAGGGCGAACGGCGAACAAAGGCCAGGGGCGCGTCCGATCACGGACGCGCCCCTGGCCGGGTCGTGGCAGCGGGTGGCGGCGGGGCCTACGGGATGCCGAGCTCGAAGATCACGTAGCCGGCGTACCAGCCGGAGGCGACCGCGCCGGTGCCGAGCACCCCGGCCAGCACCGGCCAGCTCAGCCTGCGCATCGCCACCGCGAGCGCTATCAGCAGCGGGAAGGCCGGCAGCAGGTAGCGCGAGGTGTTGCCGAAGATGCCCAGGCTGCCGAGCACCGAGACGATGGTGGCCAGGGTGTAGGCGGTCAGCACCAGCGGCGGGCGCAGCCGGACCAGCAGCACGATCAGCACCGGCAGGCTCAGGACCAGCAGCGTCGCCAGCATGTCCGAGGTGTGGTAGGCGAAGGGGTAGTCGTTGCGGCCCAGCAGCACGCCGCGGATCGCGTTCCAGGTGCCCTGGCCCCAGTCGAAGTAGTGCAGCCAGGCGTCCCGCTGGAGCGTGAAGTAGCCGCCCCAGTCGCCCATCCGCCAGCCCACCCAGCCGACGTAGCCGAGCAGTCCGAGCGGGGCCAGCAGCAGGGCGGTCAGCGGGCGCAGCACCCCGCTGTCCCGCCGGTACAGCTCCACCAGCGCGGCCAGGCCGACCGCGCCGATCAGCGCCGCCGAGGTGGGCCGGTTGAGGCCCGCGACCAGGGTGATCACCCCGGCCGCCACCCACTGCTTGGTCATCACGCAGTAGCAGGCCCAGGCGGCCAGCGCTATGAACAGCGAGTCCGAGTAGAGCGCCCACTCGGCGCCGGAGCCCGGGGCGATCGCCCACAGCCCGGCCGCGATGACGCCGGCGCGCGGGCCGGCCAGCTTGTCGACCACCGCGTAGATGCCGGCCGCGGCGAACAGCGAGGCGACCACCGAGACCAGCATCCCGGCGCCGTACAGGCCGAACGGGCTGATCTCCGAGACCAGCCGCATCAGGCCGGGGTAGAGCGGGAAGAAGGCGGCGGAGTTCTGCTCGATGGTGAAGCCCGGGGTGCCGCCGGGGACCGGCACCAGCGCCGGGTGGTAGCCGAACTGGGCGACCTGCTGGTACCACCAGCCGTCCCAGCTGGCCAGCACGTCCCAGGGGTTGGCGCCGCCGCCGAACCGGGGGTGCTTCTCCAGGTAGTCGCCGGAGAAGGAGAGCAGCTTCATGAAAACGGTGAAGCCGACCAGCTTCAGCACCGCGTAGCACCACACGGCCGGGCCGAAGCGCAGCACCAGGTCGCGGCCGCGGTCGCGCCAGTCGGCGGTGGTGCCGGTCGCCGATCCGTCGCTGCGCTGCTCGGGCAGATCGGATTCGACTGCCGGTATTGCGCTCATCGACTACCCCACCTGGTCGGCCACGGACGGATCGTCCGCCGAGTCTAGGGCGTGGGCCCGCGATTTGGTGTGGACCAGGGCACCCGGACGCCGCCGCACCGGGGCGGGCGGGGATACTCGGAGGATGGCCGATCACACCACGCGCACCGCCTACACCGTGGAGTCCCTGCTCGCGGTGACCGTCGACGTCTTCAACGAGCGCGGATACGACGGCACCTCGATGGAGGACCTGTCGCGCGCGGCCGGGATCTCCAAGTCGTCGATCTACCACCACGTGCGCGGCAAGGAGGAACTGCTCCGGCTCGCCGTCGGGCGGGCGCTGGACGGACTGTCCGCGATCCTGGCCGAGCCGGGCGCGGTCGACGGGCCGGCGGTGGAGCGGCTGGAGCACGTCGTCCGGCGGACCACCGAGGTGCTGCTGACGGAGCTGCCCTACGTCACGCTGCTGCTGCGGGTACGCGGCAACACGGCCACCGAGCAGTGGGCGCTGGAGCGCCGCCGGGAGTTCGACCACCAGGTGGCCGAGCTGGTGCGGGCCGCGGTGGCGGACGGCGCGCTGCGGACGGACGTCGAACCGCGGCTGGCCACCCGGCTGCTCTTCGGCATGATCAACTCGATCGTGGAGTGGTACCGGCCGGGCAAGGCCGCCGACGGCATCGCGGACGCGGTGGTCCACCTGGCCTTCGACGGCCTGCGGGCCCGCTGAGCCGGTCTCGCCGAACCGGTCTCGCCGAACAGAGCCCGCCGGACCGGGAGGGCCTGGTCAGTCCGGCGGAACCTGGTCGGTCTCCTCGAAGACCAGCATGGTGCGGGTGCCGAGGACCTGCGGGATGGACTGGATCCGGTTGAGCACCAGCTCCCGCAGGGCGTGGTTGTCGGCGGTGTGCACCAGCAGCAGGACGTCGAAGTCGCCGCCGACCAGGGCGATGTGCGCGACCCCGGGCAGCGCCAGCAGCTGCTCGCGCACGGTGCGCCAGGAGTTCTGCACGATCTTCAGGGTGATGTAGGCGGACGCGCCCTGACCTGCCCGTTCGTGGTCCACCCTGGCCGTGAAGCCGCGAATGACGCCGTCCTCGACCATCCTGGAGATCCGGGCGTACGCGTTCGCCCGGGACACGTGCACCCGCTCGGCCACCGAGCGGATCGAGGCGCGGCCGTCCTGCTGCAGCAGCCGCAGGATCGACCGGTCGACCCGGTCGAGTCTGGACATCTGTTCAGCCGACATGACCCCCCACCCCCACCGATTGGACGCACTGCCACCAGTCGACCGCCACCCGGACCGATTGTCCACCACCTTCGCACGCTTCTGGTCAAGATGAACAGACGACCGAACAATCGGTAGGGAGCCCCCGCCACCCCTGGAGGTGCCCGAGATGACCGTTCTCGACCACAGACACCACCCGGCGGTGCCCGGTTGGCTGCCCGGGGCCACCGCCCCGCGCACCGACCCGGCCCCGCTGCTCCCGGACCCCGCTCCCGTCCGCGTCCTCGGTACCCCCGCACTGGAGAAGTACGACCCCGCCCTGCTCCGCGAGCTGTACCGCCGCCTGGTCGTCGGCCGCCGGTACAACCAGCAGGCCACCACCCTCACCAAGCAGGGCCGGCTCGCCGTCTACCCGGCCTCGACCGGGCAAGAGGCCTGCCAGGTCGCCGCCGCGCTGGTGCTCGGCGAGCGCGACTGGCTGTTCCCCAGCTACCGCGACACCCTGGCCGTGGTCTCGCGCGGCGTGGACCCGCTGGAGGCGCTCACCCTGCTGCGCGGCAACGCCCACACCGGCTACGACCCGCGCGCCAGCCGGACCGCCCCGCTCTGCACCCCGCTCGCCACCCAGGGCCCGCACGCCGTCGGACTGGCGCACGCCGCCCGGCTGAGCGGCGACCCGGTGGTCGCGCTGGCGATGCTCGGCGACGGCGGTACCAGCGAGGGCGACTTCCACGAGGCGCTGAACTTCGCCGCCGTGCTGCAGGCACCGGTGGTCTTCCTGGTGCAGAACAACGGGTACGCGATCTCCGTCCCGCTGAGCGCGCAGTCCGCCGCCCCGACGCTGGCCCACAAGGCCGTCGGCTACGGGATGCCCGGCCGGCTGGTGGACGGCAACGACGCGCCCGCCGTGCACGGCGTCCTGGCCGAGGCCGTCGAGCGGGCCCGGACCGGCGGCGGCCCGACCCTGATCGAGGCGCTCACCTACCGGGCCGAGGCGCACACCAACGCCGACGACGCCACCCGCTACCGGACCGAGGCCGAGGTCACGGCCTGGCGCGAGCACGACCCGATCCTGCTGATGGAGCGGGCGCTGCGTGAGCTGGGGGTGCTGGACGACGCCCTGGTGCGGGAGGCGGCCGAGGAGGGCGAGGCGCTCGCGGCCCGGATGCGCGCCGAGTTCCACGCCGACCCGGAGCTCGACCCGATGTCCCTGTTCGCCCATGTGTACGCCGAGCCGACCCCGCAACTGCGCGAGCAGGCGGCGCGGTTGGCCGAGGAGCTGGCCGCCGAGGCCGAGGTGCAGCACTGATGTCGACGGCCGCCACTCCCACCCCCACCACCGTCGGCGCACGGACCGCCAGCATGGCGCAGGCGCTCAACTCGGCACTGCGCGACGCCATGCGCGAGGACCCGACGGTGCACGTGCTCGGCGAGGACGTCGGCGCGCTCGGCGGCGTCTTCCGGATCACCGACGGGCTGACCGCCGAGTTCGGCGCCGACCGCTGCCTGGACACCCCGCTGGCCGAGGCGGGCATCCTCGGCACCGCCGTCGGCATGGCCATGTACGGGCTGCGGCCGGTGGTGGAGATGCAGTTCGACGCCTTCGCCTACCCGGCGTTGGAGCAGTTGTTCTCGCACGTCGCCAAGATGCGCAACCGCACGGCCGGCCGGCTGCCGCTGCCGATCACCGTCCGGATCCCCTACGGCGGCGGCATCGGCGGCGTCGAGCACCACAGCGACGCCTCCGAGGCCTACTACGCCTCGACCCCGGGCCTGCACGTGGTCACCCCCGCGACGGTGGCCGACGCGTACGGGCTGCTGCGGGCCTCGATCGCCTCGGACGACCCGGTGGTCTTCCTGGAGCCCAAGCGGATGTACTGGGGCAAGGCGGAGTTCGACCCCGCCGTGCCGGTCGAGCCGGCCGGTCGGGCCGTGCTGCGGCGCACCGGCACCTCCGCGGTGCTGATCACCTACGGCCCCTCGCTGCCGGTCTGCCTGGAGGCGGCCGAGGTGGCGCGGGCCGAGGGCTGGGACCTCGCGGTGCTGGACCTGCGCACCCTGGTGCCGTTCGACGACGAGACGGTCTGCCGGGTGGTGCGCTCGCTGGGCCGGGCCGTGGTGGTGCACGAGGCCGGCGGCTTCGGCGGCACCGGCGCGGAGATCGCCGCCCGGGTCACCGAGCGCTGCTTCCACCACCTGGCCGCGCCCGTGCTGCGGGTCACCGGCTTCGACATCCCGTACCCGCCGCCGATGCTGGAGCACCACCACCTGCCCGGGGTGGACCGGATCCTGGACGCGGTCGCCCGGCTCCAGTGGGAGGACTGAGGATGATGCCCGTCGTGCGCGAGTTCACCCTGCCCGACCTCGGTGAGGGGCTCACCGAGGCGGAGGTGGTGCGCTGGCTGGTCGAGGTCGGCGAGGTGATCGCGGTCGATCAGCCGGTGGTGGAGGTGGAGACCGCCAAGGCGGTGGTGGAGGTGCCCTGCCCGTACGGCGGGGTGGTGACGGCGCTGTTCGGCGAGGTGGGCCAGGAGGTCGCGGTCGGCGCGCCGCTGGTGACGGTCGCGGTGTCGCCGGGCGAGGGCGAGAAGCCGCTCGCGGCGGAGGTGGAACGGCCGCTGGTCGGGTACGGGATCGCCGAACCGGCGCGGGGCGGACGGCGGCGCCGGGTCGGGGGCGGGACCGCGGTGGCGGCTCAGGTCGCTCCCGTTGCTTCGGCTGCGCCGGTTGCCCCGCCTGCTCCGACTGCTCCGGCGGCCGTGCGGGTGTCGGCCGTGCCGGCGGTGATCTCGCCGCTGGTGCGGCGGCTGGCCCGGGAGCAGGGCGTCGACCTGGCGGCCGTCACCGGCAGCGGGCCGGACGGGCTGATCATGCGGGCGGACGTCGAACGGGCGGTCGCGGCGAAGATCGCCGGGCCCGTCACCGCGCCCGTCGTCGCGCCCGTCACCGCGCCGGCGCCGTCCGCCGCCGGGGAGGTCGTTCCGCTGCGCGGGCTGCGCAGGGCGGTGGCCGAGAAGCTCGGCCGCAGCCACCGCGAGATCCCGGCCGCGACCTGCTGGGTGGACGTCGATGCCACCGAACTCATGGCCCTGCGACGGCAGTTGAACTCCGCGCCGGGGCCGAAGGTGAGCGTGCTGGCACTGCTCGCCCGGATCTGCACCGTCGCGCTGGAGCGCTTCCCCGAACTCAACTCCAGTGTGACCGAGGACGGTTCGGGGATCCGGCGGCACCCGTCGGTGCACCTGGGCTTCGCGGCCCAGGGCGAGCGCGGGCTGATCGTCCCGGTGGTACGGGACGCGCAGCGCCTCACCACCGAGCAACTCGGCGTCGAGCTGGGCCGGTTGACCGAGGCGGCACGGACCGGGTCGATCGCCCCGACCGAGCTGACCGGCGGCACGTTCACCCTGAACAACTACGGGGTCTTCGGGGTGGACGGTTCCACCCCGATCCTCAACCACCCGGAGGCGGCGATGCTCGGGGTCGGCCGGATCGTCGGCAAACCCTGGGTCCACCAGGGCGAGTTGGCGGTGCGCGAGGTGACCCAGCTGTCGTTCACCTTCGACCACCGGGTCTGTGACGGCGGCACCGCGGGCGGGTTCCTGCGGTTCGTCGCGGACTGCGTCGAGCAGCCGGGCCTGCTGCTGCGGCAGCTCTGAGCGGGTCGGGCGGGTCGGGCGGGTCGGGCGGGGTCGCCCCGGGTGGTGGAGTCGCCACCCGGGGCGCCCCGGGGCGGGGGAGAGTAGCGCGTCCCGGGGGCGGGTGTCCGGGCTTCGCGCGATTCGTGGGATGAGCACTCCGGGCGTGTCACGCTTCCTGGGCGTCAATCGAGACAAGCCAGGTGGTGGCGAAGGCCGGCCGGAGGCGAAACGATTCTCTTGGGTACACGAAACGTTGCGGTGAAATCCCGCAGGACACTCCTGGTCCGGACCGGGCACGGCTCGGCGGCGGCCTCGGCCGTTCCGCCGATGCCGTCGGACCCCCCGGACCTGCCGCCGACCGCGCCCCCGGTCACCCCGCCGGTCGTGCCGATGGCCGTGCCGCCGATGCCGGTTCGGCCGCCCGCGGTGCCCGCGCCGAGCCGGCCGGACGCCGCCGCGCCGGCTCCGGTGATCGAGCCGCTGTTCACCAGCGCCCCCGGTCTCAACTGGGCCGTCCCGCCCCTCGCCCCGGTGCCGCCGACCCCGCTGTCGCCCGCAGCGGACCCCCGCACCTCGGCCGAACTGCCGCCCACCGCCCGGGACCTCGAACTGATCCGGACCAGCCTGGCGGTCGTCGAGCCGGTCGCCGACCGGGCCACCGCGCACTTCTACGCGCTGGTCTTCCTCGGCCACCCCGAGATCCGGGCGCTCTTCCCGGCCGCCATGGACGTCCAGCGCGACCGCCTGTTCCGCGCCCTGCTGATGACCGCCCGCGGCGCCGGCGACCCGGAGGGCCTGCGCACCCATCTGCGCGCGCTGGGCTGCGTCCACCGCCGGTACGGCACGCTGACCGGCCACTACGGCCCGGTCGGCGAGTGCCTGGTGGCCACCCTGGCCAGGTACACGGGCAGCCGGTGGACCGCCGAGACCGAACTGGCCTGGCGCCGGGTCTACCGGCTGGTCTCCTCGATCATGATCGAGGCCGCCGAGGAGGACGCCCGCAGCTCGCCGCCCTGGTGGCAGGGCGAGGTGGTCGCCCACGAGCGCCGCACCCCGGACGTCGCGGTGCTCACCGTCCGCCCCGACCAGGCCTACCCGTACCGGGCCGGGCAGTACACCAGCCTGGAGACGCCCTGGTGGCCGCGGGTCTGGCGGCACTACTCGTTCGCCTCCGCGCCCCGGCCGGACGGTCTGCTGACCTTCCACGTCAAGGCGGTGCCGGCGGGCTGGGTGAGCAACGCGCTGGTGCACCGGGCCGCGCCGGGGGACGTGCTGCGGCTCGGCCCGGCGGCCGGCGGGATGACCCTGGACCACGCCGACGGCGCCGACCTGCTGCTGGTGGGCGGCGGCACCGGGATCGCGCCGCTGCGGGCGCTGGTCGAGGAGGCCGCCGGGTACGGCGCGGCGGGCCGCTCGGTGGAGCTGCTCTACGGCGCCCGGCGCGCCGGCGAGCTGTACGAACTGGACGGGCTGCGGGAGTTGGCGCGGCGGCACCGCTGGCTGTCGGTCCGCCCGGTGCTGTCCGGCCCGGGGGCCGGGACGGCCGAGTCGGCCGCGGCCGGTCTGCTGGCGGGTGAACTCCCGGAGGCGGTGGCCCGGTTCGGGCCGTGGACCGGACGGACGGCCTGCCTCGCCGGGCCGCCCGCGATGGTCCGGCGGACGAGCGGGGTGCTGCTGCGGGCCGGTCTGCCGGCGGAGCGGATCCGGCACGACCTGGCCGCGCGGTGAGCGCGAGCCGGTGAGGCGGGCCCGGCGAGGTGGCTGGCGTCAGCCGAGGTCGGGGGCGAGCAGGGCGCGGATGCCCTCGATGTTGGCGGCCAGGTACGCCCGCAGGCTCGGTGGCACCACGTTGACCCCGGTGACGCCCTCGCGGGTGAAGGGCACCCGGACCACCTCGTAGCCGCCGTTGGGCTCGTCGACCTCGGGGCCGTGCCGGCGGTCGAGGTCCATCGACGCGAGCCGGCAGACGAAGAAGTGCTGGACCTTCACTCCGTGCGGGTGGAGCAGGGTGCCGTCGTCGTGGTGGGTGTGGCTGATGGTGTCCACGAAGGCGGGGACCACGTCGACCACCTTGCCGCCGAGCTCCTCGTCCACCTCGCGGTGCAGGGCGTCCACCACGGTCCGGTCGCCGCGCTCGACGCCGCCGCCGGGGGTGATCCAGTACGGATGCGGGGAGCCCGGCCGGGTGCGCTTGATCAGCACCAGCGAGGCCGGTCCGTACGGGTCGTTCGGGTCGACCTCCAGCAGGATCGCCCGGGCGGTGCGCTTGACGACGGGGCGGGGCGGGGTGCGCATGGCGACCTCCGGGGCTGGAGCGTTGTGCGGGAGTCTCCCGCGGCCCGGCGCGCCCGAAACGCGGCCCGCCCACGGGTGCGTCCGTTCGTGATCGGTTCGTAGTGACGAAAGATCTTGGATAGCGAAGATGAACGTTAAACGGCTCTTCGAAAGTTAGATTTTGCGATCATATGACCTTTGATTCAAAGGATTTTACCGATTGAATGGTGTGAGAGTCATTGCCACCTTGCCGCGCCTGTGCTGCAATGGGCGACTATCGGGCGAATCGGAGTGATTCACTCCGCATGCTCTTCTGTGTCATGTCTCGGGCTGGGGGCTGGCTGTGGCCATGGATCGGATCGCGGAGCGCACGTCGACACCGGCGCGGCCGGCGCGGACCTCGCGCCTGGAGCGGCAGCCCACCCTGATCTCCTCCGTCCAGCGGGCGCTGCGACTGCTGGAGGCCGTCGGCGGGTTCCGCCACGGGGCCACCGCCAAGCAGCTCGCCCGCGCCGCCGGCCTCCCGCTCGGCACCGCGTACCACCTGCTGCGCACCCTGGCCCACGAGGGTTACCTGCGGCGGGCCGACGGGCGCTTCTTCTACGGTGAGGCGGTCGACGCCATCGTCGGGGCCGACGACCGGCAGAACGAGCGGCACGGGCTGCGGGAGCGGATGGAGCGGTTAAGCGAAGAGCTCGGCGCGGCCGTCTACTTCGCCCTCTACCAGGACGGCGAGGTCACCGTGGTGGACTCCGTCGACGGCGCCCACCAGGCGGCCGTCGAGCCGTGGGCCGACTTCCGGGCCACCGCCCACGCCCACGCGATCGGCCAGTGCCTGCTGAGCCAGCTCCCCGAGGAGGCCCGGCGCGACCACCTCGCCCGTCACCCCCCGGTGGGCCTCACCCCGTCCACGCTCGTCGACGAGTCGGCCGTGCTGCGCCGGATCGCCGGGGTCCGGCACACCATGCCGGTGGTCGAGCGGCAGGAGTACGCGATCGGCACCGTCTGTGCGGCCGTGCCGATCACCGTGGGCTCGGTGGTGGCCACCATGGCCCTCTCGCTGCCGGTCGAGCAGGCCGACCGGCTCGCCGCGGTCGCGGGCCAACTGCGGCGCAGCGTCGGAGCGATGACACCGTCGTTCGTGCTCTGACCGCCCCGGCGGACCAGGCGGCTCCGGGATCGGGCCGGTCAATCCCGCTCGTTCACCATTTGAAAAAGCACATCTTGTCCACTACGTCCGCAAACGGGGACGATGAAGCTCGGACGTAGCGCACGCAAATCCCTCCCCCGTCAGCCAACAGCCCTGTCCGGTACCCGCGAACCCTCACCCACGCGCGGCCGGGCACAACGAGAGGTGTCGGTGCCATGCAGCACAGCACAGTCCAGGGCCACCTGACCATGAACCTCGTGGTCTCGTCCGAGTTCACCCTCAGCATCGTGGTCGACCTCGACTACGACCCCGCCGACCCCTACGCGGTCGGCTTCACCTTCCACCTGCCCGGTGACGAGCCGGTCACCTGGGTCTTCGCCCGCGATCTGCTGCTCGACGGGCTGGCCCGGCCGTCCGGCGAGGGCGATGTGCACATCCACCCGGTGGGCGGGGAGCTGGGCGAGGTCTGTCTGGTGCTGCGCTCCCCCGAGGGTGACGCCGTGCTGTGCGGCGCCGCGCCGCCGCTGATCGCCTTCCTGGCGCGCACCGACCGGCTGGTGCCGATCGGCGAGGAGACCGCGGCCGGGGACCTCGACGCCCAGCTCGCGCTGATCCTGCACGAGAACGCCGGGTGAGCCGCCGGCGGACGCGGCACGCGCATCGAAAGGGGCCCGTACCCGGGTGGTTCACCGGGTACGGGCCCCTTCCGCACGGGCCGGCACGGATGCCGCTCAGTCCTCGTCGAGGGCGAGGCTGAGGCCCCAGGACACCAGGCTGACGATCAGCGCGCCGAACAGGGCCGACCAGAATCCGTCGACGTGGAAGTCCAGGTCGAGCTTGTCCGAGGCCCAGGAGGTCAGCCAGAGCATCAGCGCGTTCACCACGAAGGTGAACAGGCCCAGGGTGAGGATGAACAGGGGGAGCGAGAACAGCTGCACCACCGGCTTGATCAGCCAGTTGACCACGCCGAACACCAGCGCCACGGCGAGCACCGTGATCGTCTTGTGCTGCCAGTCGTCCCCGGTGAGCGTGATCCCGGAGACGATCCAGGCGGCGACCCAGATGGCCGCCGCGTTGATCAGTGTCTTGATGACGAAACCCTTCATGGGGCCAGCGTCCCAGGTCGGTCAAGGGGAGGCGAGGTTCCGTCGGGCACGGTGGTGTTGAATGCCGGTGACCCGAGGCCCTACGAGGAGGGTGCCCCGATGAAGCTGTTCCGGCTGGACCGCCTGGACGCCGAACGCGCCGCCAACGACGGTGCGTACCTGCGCTTCCTGCGCGAGCCGCGGATGTCCGCCGGCCTGTACGCGCTCTCCCCCGGCGACACCGACACCCAGACCGCGCACGCCCAGGACGAGATCTACCAGGTGATCAGCGGCCGGGCCGAACTGACCGTCGGGGACGAGACCGCCACGGTGGGCCGGGGCACCGTCGTCTACGTCCCGGCCGGGACACCGCACCGCTTCCACCACATCACCGAGGAACTGCGGGTGCTGGTGGTCTTCTCACCGCCGGAGGACTGATCCTGGCCGCGGTGGACCTCCGGTTAGGGTCGGGGCATGAGCAGCCTGAGCCTGACCGAAGAACTCTGGGCGGCGATCGAGCCGGTCTACGCCGAGATCCTCGCCCACCCCTTCCTCGCCGGCCTGACCGACGGCACCCTGCCCCGGGATGCGTTCCGCCACTTCGTCGTCCAGGACTCGCACTACCTGCGCGACTACGCCCGGGCGCTGGCCGTCTGCGCGGCCAAGGCGCCCGGCGAGGAGGAGGTGCGGGCCTTCGCGGACGACGCGATCGGCGCGCTGGCCGCCGAGCAGGGGATGCACGCCGAGTTCCTGGACGCCTTCGGCGACACCGCCGAGGGCGCCGCCGCCGAGCCGGTGCTGCCGACCACCCGCGCGTACACCAGCTACCTGCTCGCCACCGTGTACGGCGGCTCCTTCGCGGAGGCGGTCGGCGCGGTGCTGCCCTGCTACTGGATCTACGCCCGGGTCGGCGAGCGGCTGCTCGCCGAGGGCTCCCCCGACCCGCTGTACGCCAAGTGGATCGCCACCTACGGCGACGAGGCGTTCCAGTCGGTGGTGCGGCGGGTGCTGGCGCTGACCGACCGGCTCGGCGAGGAGATCTCCCCCACCGAGCGGCGCCGGGTGATCGAGCACTTCGTCACCACCTCGCGCTACGAGTGGATGTTCTGGGACGCCGCCTGGCGTGGGGAGACCTGGCCGGTCTGACCGGTCCGGGCACCGCGCCGGGGGTCGTACCGGGGGCCGGGGTCGGGGGCGTTCCCCGAGGTCGGGCCGGGGGTTCCCCCGGGGTCCGGGGTCGGGGGGATCTCCGGGTTCTCTCGGGGCCGTTGGGCCTCGTTCCGTCCCTCGCGTCACCGTACGATCGAAGTACCGAAAACGAACGGGATGCGGCACCGGACGGCAGCCGACCCCTTGGGGAGAGAAGGAACGGACATGGCTGAGCTCTGGAAGTCGCTGCCCTCGTGGGTGCGGAACATCGTCGTGCCGGTGCTGGTACTGGTGCTGGCCTGGAACCTGCTGATGTTCGTCTTCGGCGTGGTCGGCGCACTGCTGGCCTTCGCTGTCAAGGCGCTGGTGGTGGTCGGCATCGCCGCCGCCGTGGTGGTCCTGGTGAAGAAGGCCGCCAAGAACTGACGGACTCGTGGCCCGGCGCCCGCGCCCCCCGGTGGGGGGCGCGGGCGCCGGGCGTTTCCGGGTACGGGAGCGGTCAGGCGGTGGTCCCGCGCAGGAAGGCGTCGAGGTCCCGGTGCGGTCGCCAGCCCTGGGACCGGGCGCGGGAGAGGTCCAGCACCACGCCCCGGGAGAGCTGGTCCACCGCGTACGGGGTCAGGCCGGGCAGCCGTCCGGTCCGGGCGGCCAGCCGGGCCAGCGGGGCCGGGACGTGGTGGATCCGGACGTCCACCCCGTGCGCGGCCAGCACCGCGCGCACCACCGCGTCGCGCCGGTAGGGCCGGGCGTCGGCGATGTTGTAGGCGACCGGCGTCCACGGGCGCTCGCCGGTGCGGCCCGCGCCGACCGCGGACAGGCAGGCGTCGGCGAGGTTCTGCACGGCGGTGAGGCTGAGCCGGACGTCGCCGCCGGGCAGCAGCAGCCGGCCGTGCCGCACCCGCGCCAGCAGCCGGGGCACCAGGTGCGGGTCGCCCGGGCCGTAGACGGCGCGCGGGCGCAGCACCACGGCGCCCGCCGCCAGCGCGAGCCGTTCCCCGGCGGCCTTGGTGCGGCCGTACGCGTTGAGGTGGCCGGCCTCGGTGGGGTGGTGCTCCTGGACGGCCGTGCGGACCGGCCGGGGGTCGTAGACGCTGGCGCTGGAGACCCAGGCGAGCGGCCGGTCCCCGGCGGCGCGCAGCAGGTGCTCGGTGCCGGTGACGTTGACGGCGTGCTGGGCGGCCTCGGCCCCGGCTCCCGGGGGCAGGTCGGCGACGGCGGCGGCGCAGTGCACGATCGCGTCGGCGTCGCCGAAGTCCGGCTGCCCGGCGGTGGCGTCCCAGGGGACATGACGGCCGGCCGGGCCGGGGCGGCGGCCGTAGCAGAGCACCTCGTGGCCGGCGGCGACGGCGGCCCGGACGACGTGCGAGCCGCAGAAGCCGCTCGCGCCGGTGACGGCGATCCGCATCGGAGGTCTCCTCGGGTGGTTCGGGGCGGTTCGGGACGGTTCGGCCGGACGGACGGGGTTCAGCCGGGGGCGCGGGTGGCGCGCAAGGTGAGCGCGGCCCAGCCGGGCAGGGCGGCCCGGCGGTCGGCCCGGGTCGCGGTGACCGCGGGGGCGTACGGCGCGAGCGCGAGCAGCAGGTCGGCGAGCAGGGCGCGGGCCACCCCGGCGCCGGGGCAGGCGTGCGGGCCGGCGCCGAAGACCGCCTGGGTGGCGGCGGGTCCGGGGGACGGTCCGCGGCGGTGCGCGCCGGCGGCGTGCCGGGCGACCAGGATCAGCCGGTCGCCCCCGCGCACGGTCCGGCCGGCCAGTTCGGCGTCGGCGGCGGCCACCCGGGGGAGCAGCGGCGAGGGGGCGGTGAGCCGGAGCAGTTCGGCGGCCAGCGCGGGTGCGCCGGCGGCGTCCACCGAGGGCCAGAGGCCGGCGTCGGCGCACCAGGCGGCGGCCCGGGGGAGCGCGGCGACCGTGGTGTTGACGGCGGCCACCGCGACCATCGCGTCCCGGGGGTCGGGCAGCAGCGCGGCGAGTTCGGCGGCGCGGACGGCGGCCGTCCGGGCGGCGCCGCGTGGGCGGGGGCCGGGCAGGTGGTCGCGGGCGGCGGCCGCCGCGGCCTCGGTGGCGGCGCCGGCCAGGGTGTGCGGACAGCCGGTCGCGCCGGTCAGTCCGGCGGCCGTCACTCCGGCCAACTCACGGGCCAGAGCGACGAGTTCCAGCTCACCGGCGGCGAGTGCGGGGATCCGGGCGGCGAGCACCGCCCGCCAGTGCGGGCGGAGCCGCGCCACCGCCGCCGAGTCCAGCGCGGCGGCCAACTCCCGTCGGGCGGACCGGTGATCGGCACCCTCCTGGTCGAACAGCACGCCGCCGTGGGTGAGTTCGGCAGCTGCGCCGCCGGTGGTGCCGGGTGCGGTGCGGTCCAGCGGGATCCGGGTGAGCGCTTCGCGGTACGCCTCGGCGCCGTGCACCAGCACCGTGCGGCCGAGCCGGGCCACCGGGCGGCGGCGGGTGACGGCGAGCAGCGCGAACAGCAGCGGGTGGCTGCGCAGATAGACCCGGCGGTCCCGGCGGCGGGCCCCGGGGTGCCCGGCCGGCGCGGGTCCGGTCCGCTCGGCCCGGCCGGCCCGTTCGGCCCGTTCGGATCGGCCGGTCATATCGCCAACTCCCGTGCGCAGTAGGCCGAGGCGGCCTCCCGGTCGGGCTTGCGGGAGCGGCCGGCCAGCGGCACCTCGCCGAACAGCAGGGCGTCCGGACGGGCCGAGCCCATCCGGTCCAGCGGACCGGCCAGCGCGCCGCGCAGCCGCCGGGGGTCGGTGCCGGGCGAGGGCTGGACGAGCGCGACCAGCCGCTCGTCGCCCTGGCCGTCCGGGACGCCGACCAGCACCGCGAGTTCGACGCCCGGCAGGTGCAGGGCGGGCTCGTACAGACCGGGGTAGATGTTCTCGGCACGGCGCAGCACCATGTCCTTGAGCCGGCCGGCGAGCACGATCCGGCCGTCCGGGCCGAGCGTGGCGCGGTCGCCGGTGCGCACCCAGGGCTCGGGTTCCTCGCCGAGGTAGCGGTGGCGGGCGCCGGGGCCGGTGAGCAGCAGTTCGCCGTCCTCGCCGAGCGCGGTGCGAACCCCGGGCAGCGGCGCGCCGACCAGGTCGCCGGGCCCGGTGAAGGCGCTCTTCTCGGCCTCCTCGACGGCCGCCGCCGGGAACAGCTCGGTGAGCGCGTAGACGCCCCAGGCCTGCTCGGCCCCGGCCTGCTTGACCCGGCGCAGCAGGGCCACGTCGGCGGGCGCCGAACCGGTCCAGACCCGGCCGGTGAAGCGGGCCCCGGCGGTGAGCGCGGCGCGCAGCTGCGGCGGGGTGAGATAGCTGTGGGCCGGGGCGAGCCGGTCGAGCTGGCGGGCCAGCGCGGCGGGTTCGCGGGCCGGCAGGGCGACGGCGGCGCCGGCGGCGAGTGCGGGGACCAGGACGAAGAAGGTGCCGCCCAGCACCACCGTGCCGGGACGCGGGTCGACCAGTTCGGTGACGGTGCCCAGCCCGGCGGCCAGACCGCTGCGGGAGTGCACCACGGCGCGCGGGCGGGCGGTGGTGCCGGAGGTGAAGACGATCACGGCGTCGGCGTCGCGCCCGGGCGTGTCGTGTCCGGGGACCCTCGGCACCGACGCGCCGAAGGGGTTGGTGTGCAGCCGGGGCGCGCAGCCGGGCAGCCGGCGTCCCAGCGTGGCGACCGGGCCGAGGGTGTCCAGCGGGGGCAGCGCGAGGTCGGCGCGGCGGGCGAGCGGCCCCGCCCAGCCGGCCACCGCCTGGGCGGCGGCGTCGGCGAGCACCAGGTCGGGCCGGGCCAGGGCGAGCCGGGCGGCCAGCACATCGGGGCCCGCGGTGGGGTCGAGGACGGCGGTGCGCAGGCCGAGCCGGTGCGCGGCCATCAGCACGGCGAGGGCGCGCGGGCCGGGGCGGACGGCGACGCCCAGGGTGGTGCCCTCGCCGAGGCCGCGGGCGTTCAGGGCGACGGCGTAGTTGTCGGCGAGGTCGGCGAGCTCGCCGCGGCGGATCCGCACCCGGGTGGTGCCGAGCCGGGTGTGGCGCAGGACGGCGGGGCGGTCGGGGTGGACGGTGCGCAGGGTGTGGGCGAGCCGGTCGAGCACGGGCTGTCCTCGGGTTTCGGCGGGTGGTCGGGTTTCGGTGGGCCGCTCTTCGGGGGCGGCGGTCAGCGGACGTCGACGGCACGGGCGCCGGCACCGCGCTCCAGGTACCAGCGGGCGGTGCCGACCACCCCGTACGCGCGGATCCGCCGGGTCGAGTTCTGCACCACCATGTCGCGGCGGTGGACGATCGCGGTGGTGTGCCGGCGGACCCGGTTGATGAACGTCCGGTCGGTCGGCGAGGGCCGGCGCGGCATGCCGCCGACCGCCTGGTACAGCTCGGCGGTGATCGCCATGTTGTTGCCCGCGTGCATCCGGTACCGGGTGAGGTAGCCGTGCCGGCGCCGGTGCGCGGGCCGGATCCGGCCGAAGAACGCGCCGAGCGCGACCAGCACCAGGAAGACGGCGCGCCCGGCGGGCCCGTGCTCGTCCCGGCGGGCGGTGACCCGGCCGCAGACCAGTCCGCCGCCGCCGAGCATCGCGGCCCGGGCGGCGGCCGTCCAGCCGGGCTCGGGCAGGCAGTCGGCGTCGGTGCGGGCGAGCAGGGTGGCGCCGTGCGCGATGGCGTGCCGGAACGCGGTGTCGACGGCGGAGCCGACGCCCTTCTCCGGCTCGATCAGCACCTCGACCGGGAACGGCGCGCGGGCGGCGAAGGCACGGACGGCCGCCACGGTGCCGTCGGTGGAGCCGTTGTCGGCGACCAGCAGGGTGAAGTCCCGGTCCCGCTGGGCGGCGAGGGCGGCCAGGGTGCCGCCGATCCGGGCCTCCTCCCGGTAGGCGGGGACGACCACCCACAGCGCGGTCACGACGCCTCCCAGACCATCGTCATCAGGCTGACGCCGCCGCCGAGGCCGAGCATCAGAACCTTGTCTCCGGGCGTCAACTCCCCGCGTATTCGTTCGAGTTGGATGCCTATCGTGGCGCTGGCGACATTGCCGAGCTCGGGCACGGTGACCACCAGCTTCTCCTCCGGGACCCCGGTGGCCTCGACGAACCGCTCCAGGTAGGGCACGGTCACCTGGTGCACCAGCACCCGGGCGTAGTCGTCCCAGCCGAGGCCGGTGCGGGCGGCCACCCGGGCCAGGATGTCCAGCCCGATCTTCTCGAAGACCCCGCGCAACTCCTTTCCACCGCCCCGGAAGTAGCTGTACTCGTCGCCGCGCGGGTGGCGCGAGCCGCCGCCGGGGATGCCGCCGATCCGCCAGTGCTCGGAGGCGGTCTCGGTCTCGACGTCCAGGATGCCGCCGCGCTCGACCGCCTCGACGACCACGGCGGCGCCCGCGTCGCCGAAGGTGTAGCCGGCGAAGCCGTCGCGGAACTCCGCCGCTCCGCCCGGGTCGCGGCGCATCGCCCGGCTGGGCGTCTCGCCGGTGACCACCAGGGCCCGGCGGGCCCGGCCGGCCAGGATCATCGCCCGGGCCAGGTCGATTCCGTTGAGGAAGCTGTTGCAGGCGTTGCTGACGTCGAACGCGTGGGCGCGGGAACCGAGTTCGGCCTGCACGAGGTGCGCGGTGGCGGGCTCGGCGACGTCCCGGGTGGCGGAGGCGAAGAGCAGCAGGTCGACGTCGAGCGGGTGCAGCCCGCGGGCGTCCAGGGCGCGTCGGGCGGCGCCGAGGGCCAGCGTGGAGGCGTACTCGCCGTCGGCGGCGAAGTGCCGGGTGAGGATGCCGGTGGCCTTCTCCAGGGTCCGCTCCGGCAGGTTCAGCCGGCCGCCGGCGGTGATCTCGTCCTGGAGCTGCCGGGAGGTCAGTCGGCGGGCGGGGAGCTGGGCTCCGGCGGCGGTGATGCCGATCCGCGCGATGGCTGCTGGTTGCATGGCCCCATCGTCCGGCGCGCCCGGCCGCGCCCGCCTGAGTACGGGTACTCAGGCGGGCGGGACCGGGCTACCCAACCGCTCAGTCCTCCTCGGGGACCGCGTCCACCGGCACCGCGTCCGCCGGCACGGGCACCGCGTCCACCGGAACCGGGACGGCCGTCGGGGCGGCGGTCGCCGGGGCGGCGGCGCCGTCCGGGCCGACGGTGGACAACAGCTGGCGGGCCAGCCCGAGCCCGGTGCCGCCCATCGCCAGCGCCTTGGCGAACAACTCGCCCATCCCGTCGGCCCCGTTGAGCAGCACCATGTGCTCGACGTTGCCGAAGGACTCCGCGGCGGCCCGCACGATCTGCGGCCACTGCTCCGCCAACTCCTGTGCCACCACCGCGTCCTGGTTCTCGGCGAGGGCGGTGGCGCGGGCCTTGATGCCCTCCGCCCGGGCCAGCCCGATCGCCCGCGCCGCCGAGGCGTCGGCCAGACCGCGCGCCTCGGCGGCGGACGCCTCCGCCTGTCCGGTCGCCGTGGTCGCCTCCGCCTGAGCCAGCCCGCGCACCCGGGTGGCCTCGGCGTCCGCCTCGGCCGCGACCCGCACCCGGCTGGCCTCGGCGGCCGCCGCCAGCTCGGTCTCCCGGGCCTGCGCCTGCGCGGCCGAGATCCGCGCGTCGCGGGCCGCCTCCGCGCTGGTGCGGGTGTCGTACGCGCGGGCGTCGGCGGGCTTGCGCACGTCGATCTGCAGCTGCTGCTCCTTGCGCTGCGCCTCCAACTCGGCGACCCGGGTCTCCTCGACCACCACCTGCTGCCGGGCGGCGGCGTCGGCCAGCGGTCCGGCCTGCCGGGCGCGGGCGGTGGCGGTGTCCATCTCGGCCTGGTACGAGGACTGCTGGATCTCGCTGTTGCGGGTCGCCTCGGCCTTGCGGGCGGCCGCCTCCTGCTCGGCCTCGGTGGCCAGCCGGTCCGCCTCGGCCTGGGCGATCCTGGCGTCCCGCTGGACGGCGGCGGCGTGCGGGATGGCGAGGTTCTTGATGTAGCCGGTCGGGTCGATGATCTCCTGGATCTGCAGGGTGTCGATGATCAGCCCGAGCTTCTCCATCTCCAGCCCGGAGGCGGCCCGGGTCTCGCCGGTGAGCCGCTCGCGGTCGCGGATCATGTCCTCGACGGTGAGCCCGCCGACGATCGAGCGCAGGTGGCCGGCGAAGACGTTGTGCACGCGCTGGCTGATCAGTTTCTGCTGGTCCAGGAAGCGGCGGGCGGCGTTGGCGATCGAGACCTCGTCGTCGCCGACCTTGAAGATCACCACGCCCTTCACCCGGACCGGGATGCCCTGCGTGGTGACGCACTCGACGTTCAGTTCCGCCTCGTTGAGGTCCAGCGAGAGCCGCCGGACCCCCTGCAGGCCGGGGGTGACGAGGGTGCCGCGCCCGGTGACGATCCGGAAGCCCAGACCGTCGCCGACCCCCTCGGTGCGGTGCCGGGAACCGGAGATGATGAGCGCCTCGTTCGGCTCGGCCACCCGCCACATGAGTTTGAAGAGCGTGATTCCGGTGATCAGTGCCGCGACGGCTGCCCCGGCGATGATGAGTCCCATGGTTCAACTCCCCCTTCGAGCGCAGGAGATGCGCCGAATCGGATTGTCCGCCCCGGCCGATCCGGAGGAAAGGGACGTGACATGACCGACCGTCACAAGGTCGTCACCGGGGGGTCATCGGCGTGTCACGGCCCGATCGGCGCCACGTACACCGTCCTCGGCGGCTGGTACTCGATCACCACCACCGGCGTGCCGACCGTCAGCCGCTCGCCCGGCACCGCCAGGTAGGCGAGGAACGCCTCGGTGCCCTGACGCTCCGGCACGTGCACCATCACCTCACCGACCAGCCCCGCGCCAACCGCCCCGGTGACCCGCCCCGTGCTCCCGACCACGCCGGCCTCCTCGCCTCGTCCGCTACGGAGCCAGTCTGCCCGCAGCGGCGGCTCCGCGCCCCCCGTTCACCGTCCGGACCTCGACGTTCCCCCTCCCGGACCCGCTCTGGACCTCCGGCGATCGGCTCGCTACGGTGTTGGACGTCATGCGCGGGCAACACCGCCTGCGGACGCGGGAGCTCGGAGCACCGGGCTGAGAGGGCGCTGAACGGGACGTCGACGGACGGACCGGCGGCTGCGTCGACCGCAGGAACCTGACCGGGTAATGCCGGCGTAGGGAGTTTGAGGTCCGATGACCACCTTTGAGGCACAGCCGCAGTCTGCCCGGCCCCAGTCCGGCCCCGGGGACGCCGTCACCAGCGCGGGCAGCGGCTACCCGGCCCCGGCCTGGCGCAAGGCCCACCGCGAGGGGTCCCGCCCCGACCTGCGCGTGCCGTACCGCGAGGTCGTGCTCACCAACGGGAAGACCGTCCCGCTGTACGACACCTCCGGGCCGTACACCGACCCGGACCACGAGCCGGACGTGCGGCGCGGCCTGCCCGCCCTGCGCGACGCCTGGATCCGCCGGCGCGGCGACGTCGAGGAGTACGACGGCCGCGAGGCGCGCCCCGAGGACGACGGCATCCGCCACACCTCGCCGCGGGGCGGCGACCTGCGCAACCTCGACGCGGTCTTCCCCGGCCGACCGCGCCGCCCGCTGCGCGGCCGCGACGGAGCCGCGGTCACCCAGCTCGGGTACGCCAAGCGCGGCGTCGTCACACCCGAGATGGAGTTCGTCGCCCTGCGCGAGGGCCTGGCGCCCGAGTTCGTCCGCGACGAGGTCGCCCGTGGCCGCGCCGTCATCCCGGTCAACGTGAACCACCCCGAGGTCGAGCCGGCGATCATCGGCACCAACTTCCTGGTGAAGATCAACGCCAACATCGGCAACTCCGCCGTCACCTCCTCGATCGAGGAGGAGGTGGAGAAGATGACCTGGGCCACCCGCTGGGGCGCCGACACCGTCATGGACCTCTCCACCGGCCGCAACATCCACACCACCCGCGAGTGGATCCTGCGCAACTCCCCCGTGCCGATCGGCACCGTGCCGCTCTACCAGGCGCTGGAGAAGGTCGACGGCAAGGCCGAGGAGCTGAGCTGGGAGGTCTACCGCGACACGATCATCGAGCAGTGCGAGCAGGGCGTCGACTACATGACCGTGCACGCCGGCGTGCTGCTGCGCTACGTGCCGCTGACCGCCCGCCGCAAGACCGGCATCGTCTCGCGCGGCGGCTCGATCATGGCCGCCTGGTGCCTGGCGCACCACCGGGAGAACTTCCTCTACACCAACTTCGAGGAACTCTGCGACATCCTCGCCCGCTACGACGTCACCTTCTCGCTCGGTGACGGCCTGCGCCCCGGCTCGATCGCCGACGCCAACGACGAGGCCCAGTTCGCCGAACTGCAGACCCTCGGCGAGCTGGGCCGGATCGCCCGCGCCAGGGACGTGCAGGTGATGATCGAGGGCCCGGGCCACGTCCCGATGCACAAGATCAAGGAGAACATGGATCTCCAGAAGGAGATCTGCGACGAGGCCCCCTTCTACACCCTGGGCCCGCTCACCACCGACGTAGCGCCCGGCTACGACCACATCACCTCGGGCATCGGCGCCGCGATGATCGCCTGGTGGGGCACCGCGATGCTCTGTTACGTCACCCCCAAGGAGCACCTGGGCCTGCCCAACCGCGACGACGTGAAGACCGGCGTCATCACCTACAAGATCGCCGCCCACGCCGCCGACCTCGCCAAGGGTCACCCCGGCGCCCAGGCCTGGGACGACGCCCTCTCCGACGCCCGCTTCGAGTTCCGCTGGGAGGACCAGTTCAACCTGGCCCTCGACCCGGAGACGGCCCGCGCCTTCCACGACGAGACCCTCCCCGCCGAGCCCGCCAAGACCGCCCACTTCTGCTCGATGTGCGGCCCGAAGTTCTGCTCGATGAAGATCAGTCAAAAGATCCGTGACGAGCACGGCGACGGTTCCTCCGCGGTCCAGAGCGACTTCGACGCCGAGGCCCTGGCGGGCATGGCTGAGAAGTCCGCCGAGTTCGCGGCCCAGGGCAACAAGGTCTACCTCCCGCTGGCGGACTGACGCACGCACGCGGTCGTGGCAGACGCCGCTCCCGGAGGCTGACCTTCGGGGGCGGCGTCCGGTGTTCTCCGGCTCGGTCCTGGTCGGACGCTGCTATATTCAAAGGTGTTGTTGGCCTTATATATCGGAGGCATGTATGAGCGTGACGACCATCGATCTGGACGATGACGCGCTGGCGAAGGCTCTGCGATTCTCCGGAGGCGCGACCAAGAAGGACGTGGTGAACACCGCACTCCGCGAGTACGCCGACAGACACGAGCGTGCTGCCAGGCGTGCTCGGCACATGCAGGCTGCCCAGGAGTGGGACTACGAGGGCTGGCAGCAGCTCCATGACGCCGAGAAGCGGGGAGCGGAGTGATCCGGTACCTCGCGGACTCCACCGCCGTATGGCGCCTGCTCCGCGAGCAGCACCTGAACGACGCGTGGGGGGAGGACATCGACCTGCGCGTGATCGGGTCCTGCGCTCCCCAGCGCACCGAATTCCGGCGTTCCGCCCGCAACCTCGTCCATTACGAGCAGATGGGCGAGATGTTCGCCGATCTGTACCCCGACGTGCCCCTGCCGAAGAACATGTGGGGCTGGATCGAGTCCGCCCAGTTCCGGCTCGCCCAGAGCGGTGGAGCTGTCCGGGCGCTGTCCACCGTCGATCTGATGATCTGCGCCACTGCGGCCCACCACGGGCTGATCGTCCTGCACGACGACAATGACTTCGCCACCGCTGCCGGGGTGCTGACCGACGTCCTTCAACGCAACGTCCGCGATGCTCCGCGCTAGGCGTCCGCTCGACGTGTGGCGCTTGTGTTCATGTTCTGCTTGATGAAGATCTCCCAGAAGATCCGCGACGAGCACGGCGACGGCTCCACCGCCGTCGAATCCGGCTACGACGCCGAGGCCGAGGCCGGCATGCAGGCCATGTCCGAGGAGTTCAAGGCCCACGGCAACAAGGTCTACCTGCCGATGGCCGACTGACGCACCACCCTCGTGGCGCCGCCCCGGTCGACCCCGGGGCGACGCTCGGCTCCGGAGTCCCCGGTGGCTGATGGAAGGCGTCGTCCTATGCTCGGCCCGTGACGCTCTACTTCGACCCGGGTCCGGTACTCGGCGAGGACCGTGAAGCATTCCGAGGCCGCTGGGAGGACCGCCTCTGGCCGAATGTTCCCGGGCCCTTCTACGGAGGCGAGACCGACACCTGCTAAACAGGCCGGATCTCCGCGCCCCAGCACGTCCTCTACGGGGGCGAGCACCTGACCGAGTACGTCTACCGCCAGCCCCGGACCCCGGCGGAGGTCGCTCGGCTGGTCGAAGCGGCCGACTGCGACCCGTTCCTCGGCTACGGCTGTGACGGGGACGCGCACTGGACGCTGGAGACAGTTCGTGAGTGGTGGCGCGACCGTGGTCGGATCACGCAGTACCTCTCCGACCACGGCTGGGCCGGCATCGACTGGGCCGATCAGGGAGTGGCAGACGCCGTCCGGGACTACGAGTCCTACCTGTCCGGCGGCCTTGCGACGGACCTGCGAATCTTCCTCTACCGGTTGGAGGAGGGCAGGTCTCCCATCCCGGGCGGCCGACTGCCCCCGCTGTAGTTGGCCTCGATGGAGATCAGCAAAAGCATCGCAGAACTGTGCGGCGACACGTCCGTCAACACCGAGTACGACGCGAGTACGGCGTAGATGGGCCAGCTCCGGGCACATTGCGTCACTCTGACGAAAATTCGCCGAAACGAACCCGGCGAGTCTCATGGTCTGCCATGCTGAAGGTCCGTCGAGAGGGGCTGCGGCTATGCAGTGGAAGATCCACGGGGAACGTCCGATCTACGAGAACCCTTGGGTGAACCTGTGGCTGGCTGATGTCGAGCAGCCCGACGGGCACCGCTGGGAGCACCACGTGGTCAAGCTGCGGCACCTGGCCGTGGCCGCGATCGTGAACGGTGAGCGGCAGGTTCTGATGATGTGGCGGCACCGCTTCATCACCAACACCTGGGCCTGGGAACTCCCGATGGGGCTGATCGAGCCGGACGAGACCCCGGCAGAGGCCGCGGCCCGCGAGGCGCTGGAGGAGACCGGCTGGCGGGTTGGTGAGGTCAAGCCGCTGATCTACGCCCAGCCGGCGAACGGGATCACCGACTCGGAGCACTTCGTGTTCCGGGCCGATGCCGTCGAGTACATGGGGCCGCCGACCGAGCGCAACGAGTCCGACCGGATCGAGTGGGTCGCCCTGTCCGAGCTGCGCGGCATGATCGACCGCCGCGAGATCGTCAGCAGCGGCACGCTCGTGGGTGTGCTCTACCTGCTGCTCGACGAGGCCGGCCTCTGATCATCTGGCCGAGCCGGTGATCCGGTCGACCAGTTCCTCGGCCTGGGTGTGGCCGCGGTAGGGCTTGAGTAGCTGCCGGAACTCCTGGAGATGGGCGACCACCCTGGGGGATTCGACGGCCGCCGCGAGATCGAGGGCTGCCGTCGCGGTGGTGCAGGCCAGTTCGAGTTCCTGCCGCTGGAGTTGGGTGCGGGCGAGCCAGAAGCTGTGGAACGCGCGGCCTCGGAGGTTCGTCTTCGGCTCGGCCCGGAGGGCTTCGGCGATGAGGGGCTCGGCGGCTGTCGCATCGCCCAGCTGGCCAAGGGCGATCCCGGTGTCCACGGTGAGCTTGGTGTGGTCGAAGTACTGGACCCACACGGGGTCGTCGTCGGTGGTGGCGATCCGCTCGAAGTGGTTGTGCGCTGTGGCGATCGCCCGGTGGGTCGCCTCCTGGTCGTGCGCGCTCGCGTGGCCGAAGGCTTCGCGCATCGACAGCATCGACAGCAGCCTCGGCGTACCACCGTCGAGGTGGGCGTTGTCCTGGGCGGCTCGGGCCAGCGTGATCGCGTCCTGGGCTTTCTCCTGGTAGGTCGCCTGGAGGCTGAGGCAGGCGAGCACGTTGGCGATGAACGGGCGGTCGCCGATCTCGCGCGCGAACCGGAGTGCTTCGGTGAAGTAGCTCTGGGCGGTGTTGAACTGCCGTGCGTCGAAGTACGTCCACCCGGTGAGGCGCGCGAGTTCGGCAGCGATGCCGTGGAGGCTTCGACGGTAGTTGGGGTCCGCGGTGTCGCGCATGATGCCCGTGACGTACCTGAGCTGGCCGATCACCGCCGGCCGTAGGGCTTCACCGCCGTGCTGGTCGTCGCGTCGCCAATAGTCCTCGATGGACGCTTGCAGGGAACGCAGGACGTTGGGCGTGAGGGGGTGCGCCACCGTGACGGGATCGACCGTCACGCCTGCACCAGCGGAGGGAGGTGAACGACATGGAGAACCTGGTCCAGCTTGACCCCGAGCAGGAAGAGGAGGTCGTCGTCCTGGGCGACGCGACGTTCCTGACGAAGGGCAGCAACAACAACAGCGTCGAGGGCAAGCGCGCGCCGTACGACGCCTGACGTTGACGGCACGGCGGCGGACCCTGCCCCCCGGGGGTGCCGCCGCACCTTGCTCGGGCTCGATCCTTGGAGGTGATCGCATGAGCCTGTTCGGTGGATCAATCACGCCGGCCACAACACCCGAACGCCTGCCGGCGCACGGGTGTTGTGGCGCGGCCCGTCGGCCTGGTCGGTCGACGCCCGGGTACGCCTGGCGGAGGGCGCCGGTAAGCGGTTGGCGGTCTTCGGCCCGTGCGGTGCCACGGACGCGGACCTGGATCGCCTCGTCCGTTCAACCGGTCTGCGCGTCCTGGACATGGCGGCAACCGCCTGGACGGGGGCGTACACCCTGGCCCTCGACGACGGCCGCGGCGAGCTCACGGTGTGGGCCGACCCTGCCGGCGCGGCCCCGGTCTACATCACCCAGGCGGACGGGACTTCGGTCTGGGCATCGAGTGCGCTCGCGCTGGCCTCGCTGATCGGTGCCGAGCCGGACGAAGCCTGGCTGGCCGCGCACCTGGCCGAGCCGACCGCGTGGGTTCCCGGCCGGTCGGCTTGGAAGGGAGTGGAACAGGTACCCCCGGGGCACCGCTGGACCGCCAACGCGCATGGCGCTTCCGCCTTCGCTCCGTTCTGGCGGGCGCCCCGCCTCGCCTGGGGCGACGCCGTACAGCGGCTGCGCGACGACCTGGAGGACAGCGTGCTCATCCGGGTTTCCGGACAAGCGGCGTCCTCCGATCTGTCGGGTGGTCTCGACTCCAGTACCCTTGCGGCGATCGCCGCAACGTCCGGTCCTGTCACCGGCCTCACCTACCACCCCAAGGGGCGGGAGAGCGGCGGAGACATCGACCACGCCCGCGCCGTCGCCCGTGCGTTCCCCACGATCCGCCACCGCTTCATGCCCCTGGGCCCGGAGCACCTGCCCTTCGCGGACCTCGGTTCCGTCCCGTTGACGGACACCGGCGCCGTCGGCCATCGTCCACGCCCAACTATCCGCCCAACTCCGCTTGTTGGCAGCTGACGGCATGAACGTGCACCTGACCGGGGACGGCGGGGACTCCCTGTTCATGCCGCCCCCGGTGCACATGGCCGACCTGGTGCGATCGGGTCGGTTTCTCCGCCTGGCCGACGACGCGCAGGTATGGGCACGGCTCTACGGGTCGAGCCCCTGGACAGTGGTGGCCGCGGCCTGGAGTGACCCCGGAAAGCTCGGCGGCGCGACGGCGCCGATGCCGTGGCTCACCCGCCGCACGCTCGACCTGGCCCGGTCCGTCACCGCTCCACACACGGACACGCTCACCCTCGGGCACGCCGACCGCTACCTCCTGGGAGAAGCACGCTACGTCGGCCGGACCGCCGCGACGGAGAACCAGCTCGCCGCCGCGCACGGCACCGAGATGCACAACCCCTACACGGACGCCCGCATCGTGGAGACCGTCCTCGCCACGTCCGCGACGCAACGGTGGTCCGCACGCCGCTACAAGCCGCTGCTGACCGCCGCCGTGACCGGTCTCCTGCCTCAAGGGGTCCTCCAGCGGGGCGCCAAGGGGGTGTTCGCGGCCGATCACCACCACGGGCTGCGCGCGAACAAGGCCCGCGTCCTGGACCTGGTGGACGGGCACCTCGCCGGCCTCGGGCTCATCCGCCCGGCGGCCGTGCGCTCGCTGCTGGGTTCACGGCCTGCCGGTGGAGGAACCCGAGCAGACTGGCGACTGCACACCGATCAACGCACCGACCGACCCGGAACGAGGCACTGATGCCCACCCCTCACATCCTGCTGCCCGGCGAGCGCGTCAGCCTGGCGATGACCAACCGTGACCACCTGGCCGACTACCACCGATGGGAGAACGACCCCGGCACCATCCTCGGCTTCGGCACGCAGGTCGCCCAGTCCTGGGAGGTCCGCGCGGGCGGCTGGGAAGGTCAGGGCCGCAACGCGACTACCCCCAGTTCGAGGTGGTCGCCGGCGACGACCACACGCCGGTCGGGATCACGACCCTCTCGATCGACCCTGCCGTGAGGACGGCCGAGTACGTCATCCTCCTCGCCCCGGAGGCGCGCGGTAAGGGCTTCGCCGCTGAGGCGACCGAACTGACGCTCCGATGGGCGTTCGAGTACACGGCCCTGCGGATGGTGTGGCTCAAGGTCCTGGAGCCGAACATGGCAGGCGTCGCGGCCTACCAGAAGGCCGGGTTCCAGGCCGCTGGCCGCCTGCGGCAGTCGGGCTACTGGCGCGGCCGTCCCTGCGACGAACTCCTGATGGACGCCACCGCCGACGACTTCTTGAGTCAGCGCAGTAGCTGATGCCACGTCTGTTCAAGCTCTGCTCGATGAAGATCAGTCGGAAGATCCGCGACGAGCGCGGCGACGGCTCCACCGCCGTCGAGTCCGGCTACGACGCTGAGGCCGAGGCTGGCATGCAGGCTATGTCCGAGGGGGTCAAGGTCCACGGCAACAAGGTCTACCTGCCGATGGCCGACTGACGCACCGTCCTCGCGGCGCCGCCCCGGTCGACCTCGGGGCGGCGCTTCGTCGTGGTCACCCGTTCACCGCAGGGCGCCGGGACCGGACAGTTCGCGCCGGGTGCGCAGCGGTGAGAAGAAGATCGGTACCCAGACCGTGGCCAGCCCGGCCGCGCCGACCCACAGGGCGGTGCGGACCGAGGCGAGTTCGCCCAGCAGACCGGCCAGGGCGGCGCCGACGGCGAGTGAGCCGGTCAGGACGACCCGCATGGTGGCGTTCATCCGGCCGAGCAGGTGGTCCGGTGTCACGCTCTGGCGGAAGCTGACCGTGATCACGTTGTCGATGCCGACCTTGCACGTGGTGATCAGCCAGGCCGCCGCGGCGAGCCAGAGTGCCGGGCCGCGATCGGCCAGCGCCAGCAGGACGCCGAACGGCGCGACGGCCAGGCCCATCAGCCACAGCACCCGACCCGCGCCGAGTCGGCGAGCCAGCCGGCGGGCCGACTGCGAACCGATGAACACACCGAGGCCACCGACCGCGAAGTACAGGCCGATGACACCGTCGGAGAGGCCGAGTTCACGGGTGAACAGCACCGGCAGCATGGTCTGGCAGAGCTGGATGGACAGGTTGGCGCAGGCTCCGGCGAGCGCGACGGCCCGGAGGGTCGGGTTGCCGAACACGAAGCGCAGGCCCTCCCGGATCTCGCCGCCGAGGCGGGCGTCGCGCCGGGGCTGCGGTTGCGGCTCCGTCCGGCGGATGCGCAGCAGGAGGATCGCCGACCCCAGGTAACTGGCCGCGTCGACCACGACCGCTGTGGGAGCGGACAGCAGCGCCACCAGGAAGCCGCCCACGCTCCGCCCGCCGATCTGGGTGATGGCGTCCACCGTCACCAGGTGGGCGTTGGCCCGGGTGAGCCGGTCCCGCCCCACCAGGTCGGGCAGTTGGCTCATCGTGGCCACGTCGAAGAAGACGGTGGCCACGCCCGCCAGCAGGACCACCAGGTAGAGCTGGTGGATCGTCAGGCAGTCGAGCAGCCAGGCGGCCGGCACCGACCCGAGGAGCGCGAACCTGGCCAGGTCGGCGGCGATCATCACGGGTCGCTTGCGGATCCGGTCCACCCAGGCTCCGGCCGGCAGACCGATCAGGAGGAAGGCGAGGGTGCTCAGCGCCGCCAGCAGGCCGACCTGTCCGGCCGAGCTGTGCAGGGCCAGGACGGCGGTCAGCGGGATCGCCAAGGAGCTGACCGCGGTGCCGAGTTTGCTCACCGCGGCGGCGCCGATGAGCAGGCGGAAGTCCGGGCTCCGGAGGACCGAAGGATGCGGATCGGGCGTGGGAGCGGCCGTGTCCGGCCCGTGGGCGATCTCATTGCTGGTCATGGAGCGAGGTTCCTGCCGCGCCGCCCGGCGGGCGAGGAATTTAGGCTGGGCTGAATCCTGACCCGCCGGCCGCCGGGTCTTCCGCCGCAGAGGGGGCTGCACCGTGCTGGACCTGGCATTCTCCGTCCGTGATCTGGCCCGCACCCGGTTCGCTCTGTCGCCGCTGTGGGAGGTGGTGGCCAGTGTCAGGGTGCTGAAGCATCCGGCCGAGCACCCGCTGCACCGCCCGTGGACCGATCATGCCCGTCGCCGGTTGGCCGCCTCGGAGCTGGACTGGCGCCTGCTCGCCGATCTGGTCCCGGACCCGCCCCGGTCGATCCCGGTCTTCATCGCACCACCACCGACAACCTCGGTCGCCGACCTGGGACTTGAGCTTGCCGTTCTGCGCGCGACGCCACCCGAGAAGGTCCGGTCCGGCCTCAGCGGCCAACGTGCGCCGCGCTCCGAGCGGATCGATCGGCTGCGCGGCGATCCGCGCCGCGGTCTCGGCGAACTCGCCGAACTGGTGGAGAGCTACTGGGAGATCGCACTCGCGCCGCACTGGCCCCGGATGCGCTCCCTCCTGGAGGGCGACGTGCTGCACCGGGCCAGGCTGTTCGCCGAGCACGGAGCGGATCAGCTGCTGGGCGACCTGGCGTCCGACGTGGCCTGGGACGAGGACACCCTGTACGTCGGGCACCACCATGTCCGCGGCAGCCGGCAACTCGGCGGGCGCGGGCTGCTCCTCGTTCCGTCAGTGTTCGTCTGGCCCCGGGTCTTCTCCGTCGTCAGCCCGAACTGGCAGCCCACCCTGCGCTATCCGCCGCGCGGCGTAGCCACGCTCTGGGAACGGCGATCCGCCGTCCCGCAGGCACTGGCAGCGGTCATCGGCCGGTCCAGGGCCCGCCTGCTGGCCGGACTCGACACCCCCGCCTCGACGACCGATCTGGCCCACCGCACCGGGATCACCGCCGGAGGAGTCTCCCAACACCTGACCGCTCTGCGCACTGCCGGCCTGGTCGACGCACACCGCAGCGGCCGGTACGTGCTGTACGTCCGCACGGAGGCGGCGGAAGTCCTGGTGGCCGCTGCGCAGGCCCGGTGCGACGAGGCGGACGTGCCGCCTTCCGGCTGAGCCTCTCCGCGACGGAGATCGGTCGGAAGACCCCCGCTCGCCGACTGACGCACCACCTTCGGCGCGCCGCCCCGAGGTGGTTCCGGTCCCGGGGCGGCGCTCGGTCGTCGCGTCAGCCGGTCGGGGCCGAGGCGGGTCAGACCGAGGCGAGGCAGAACAGGTGTCCCTCGGGGTCGGCGAGAACGGTCCACTGGCCTTCGCCGGGCTGGAACTCGGGCAGGGTCGCTCCCGCCGAGAGCAGTTCCTTGACCGTGACCTCCAGGTCGGCGGTCGTGAAGTCGAGGTGGGCGTGCTTGGCGGTGTCGGGCCAGCCCGGTCCCCGGTAGCCGGCGACCCGCTGGAAGGCCAGCTGGATCGGCCCCTGGCCCAGCTGGACGAAGTCGTCGTCGGCCTGGGCGATCTCCCAGCCGGTGACCTTCCGGTAGAAGTCGGCGAGTGCCCGGGGATCGGCGCAGTCGACGGTGATCGCGGCGAGTTCCGCGTGGACGGCCATGGGTGGCTCCCTTCGTGTCATCACGTGACCCCAAGCATTCGGGGCGGTGGCGCGGAAGGTCTTGAAGATCCTTGCGGGCCGTCCTGTCGTACCCGGCGCGTACCGTGCGCAGCATGCTGTCCGCCTCGACCCTCGCCGTCCGGCCCGAGTTCACCGTGACGGTGGTGGGGTGCCGTTCCGACCACGTCCGATGGTCGGAGCCGGAGCGGCGCGACGACCACCGCCTGGTGCTGGTACGGCGCGGCAGGTTCCGGCGATGGGCCGACGGCGCCGATGCCGATCTGGACCCGACCATGGCCTACCTGGGCGTGCCGGGCGAGGAGGAACGCTTCGCGCACCCGGCCGGCGGCGACGTCTGCACGTCGGTCGGCTTCGATCCCGCCCTCCTGGGGCGCCCGCTCGCCGCGACGACGCTGTACGTGGACGCGCGCGTCGATCTCGCCCACCGTCGTCTCGTCGCCGCCGCAGGCACCGGCGACATCGACTACGCGCTGACGGAGGAGCTGCTGGGTCTTGTCGCCGTGGTGACCGGCGAGTCGACCGTACGCCCCAGACCGGCCGACCGGGCGTTGGTGGCCGCGGCACGTGAGGCGATCAACGAGGAGGCTCCGGAGGCCGGGCGACTCTGTGATCTGGCCGCGCTGTTGAAGGTGTCGCCCTACCGGCTGAGCCGGCTGTTCTCACGGGAGATGGGCGTCTCGCTGACCCGCTACCGCAACCGCGTACGGGTCACCCGGGCCATGGACCGACTCGCCGAGGGCGCACCCGCTCTCGCCGACCTCGCCGCACAGCTCGGCTTCGCCGACCAGGCCCACCTGACCCGCACCATCCGCGAGCACGTGGGACACACCCCCACCGCCCTGCGCCGGCTGCTGGTCCCCGGTTCGCCCGTGCCATGAGAGCCGAGGGGACGAGCGCCGCCCGAAGGCCTCGGGGCGGCGCTTCGCCGTTCCCGGTCACTGCTCGGCGGGGCCGAAGACCAGGCGGTGGCCGCGTGCGGTGTCCATGTACTCGCGGACGCGGTGGATCAGGCCGTCGCGGAGCTCAAAGACGAGGCAGTAGTCGTTGGTGTAGTGGTTGCCGTTGGCGAGCGTCGCGGTCATGGTCTCCTCGACGACGACGCGGTCGCCGTCGACGTGGAAGCCGCGGAACGTGACGTCGACGTCCCGGGCGAACAGCCGGCCGAAGTCCTCGGCGAGGAAGCGTGCGATCGCCTCTCTGCCGATCATGTGGCTGGGGCAGTCCAGCGCGACGGCCGTCGCGTTCCCGGCCGGTGCCAGCCACTCGGCGTCCTCGGTGAAGACGGCGGAGATCCGGTCCGCGTCGTGGCTGGCGAATGCCTTCCAGGCGTGCTGGACGATGTCGCGGCTGCGTTGTGACATGCCGGCGAGGCTAGGCGCGGGCAGGCCCCGGCACTGGCGGATTTCCGACGTCGTCATCCGGTACGGGTCCGGCCGGGCGACTGCCATATTCAAAGATGCTGTTGGCCTTATATATCGGAGGAATATATGAGCGTGTCCGCTGCGCCGCCGGTGGCCTAGCGGGTGGCGTCCTCGGGGTACCAGCGGAGTTCGACGGTGTTGCCGTCCGGGTCGCGGACGTAGACGGAGGTGGCGTTGCCGCGGGCGCCGTAGCGCTGGACCGGGCCCTCCAGGACGGTGAAGGTGCCGGCGTCGAGGACCGCCTGCCAGTCGAGCGGTTCGACGGTGAGGCAGATGTGGTCGACGTTGGACTCGCCGCGCGGTCGGACCATCAGGTCGATGATCGTCTCGGGGGTGATCCGGATGGACGGGAAGGGGGCCTTTCCGTCCCGCCACTCGTCGACGCGGACCGGCTCCAGGCCGAGCAGGCCCTGGTAGAACGCCAGCGAACGTTCGATGTCGCGGACGTTGAGGACGAGGTGGTCGAGGGCCTTCACGCGGAGGGGGGTCATGGTGGCTCCAGTCGGGGAGGGGCACGCTGTGGCGACACCTTCCACGATCCGTCGCGAGGCCGCCGTGATCAAGGCCGTATTTGTCGACTTGTATCGAATTTCTGCCGCGAATTAGTTGGTTGACATCCCGATCCGGTGATCGGATAGTCTGCGCCTCCGCGGTGGGGAAACCCCGCGCGGCCGCCGGATCTCGCGGCCATTTCGGACCATTGAGGTAAATGTGAGAATTCGCCATGCGCTCATGGCGGCGGCGCTGGTCGCGTCGCCGATCGCGCTGACCGCTCCCGCTGCCCAGGCCGCCGGCAACGACCCGGCCCACACCGTCCGGATGGACGGATTCGACTCCGTCGAGCCCGGTGGCGGCTGGTCCGAGGGGTCGGTGACGGTCAAGAACGACACCGACCGGCTCTCCGCCGACGAGCACGTGCTGGTCTACTTCGGCTCCCAGATGATCGGCCTGGACGAGATCGTCGCCGAGTACGCCGACGGGGCCTCCGGAGCGTGGCAGCCGGTCAAGCTGGTGGCCCAGGACCTGGGTGCGAAGACCGGCGGCCACGAGGGCACCGCCGCCGACCTCACCGGAGGCGCGGTCGAGGTGCAGCCGCACTCCGAGCGGACCTTCAAGCTGCGGTTCAAGCTGGTGCAGTCCGGCCAGGAGGGTCCGGCGACGGACTTCGGGGTGGAGGCCTTCATCGGTCTCGGGCTGGGGTCGGACGGCCAGGCGAAGGACGTGGTGGCGCGCACCGGCCGGGTGGCCAAGGTGAACGGCCTCTCCACCACGATCGAGGGGCTGCCGAAGTCGATTCCCGCCGACGGCAGGCCGCACCCGTTCAAGGTCTCGATCAAGACCGCGAACAAGTTCGACTGGCACCTCACCACGGCCTCGTTCTTCCTGTGGGCGGGCCAGGGCGTCGGATCGATGGACGGTCCGGCGCGCTGCGACGCCGAGGTGGACGTCCAGGACCCCAAGGACGGCAGCTGGCACCGGGTGGACCTGGGCGCGGTCGGCATGGGCGACGGCACCGTCGACGTGGCGAAGTGGGCGACCGGCCCGGTCGACGACAAGGTGCTCAACGCCCGGATCACCCTGGGCAGGAACTTCAAGCTCGACCCCTCGGACCCGAGGCTCGGCTTCGGCTACTTCCCGGGCGCCGGCCCGATGCTCTTCTGGACCACCCAGCCGCTCGCCACGACCCCGGTCGACGGCGCGCCCGACTGCGTGAACCCGAACGCGCCGGTGCCGACCACCGCACCGAGTGCGACGCCGACCGCCACGCCGAGCAAGACCCCGACCGCCGCGCCGAGCACGGCCGCCCCGAGCGCGACCGCCACGCCGACCGCCACCCCGTCGGTGGTCAAGGCCGCCGCCAAGCCCTCCCCGACGAAGACCGCCGCCGCCGCGCAGGGCGAGCTGGCCGACACCGGCTCCGACCCCGCCGTCCCGGCGGGCATCGCCGCCGCGCTGCTGGCGGTCGGTGCCGCCGCCGTCGCGCTGGCCCGCCGCGCCCGCCGCAGCTGACCCGCTCCGGCTGACCCGCTCCGGCCGACCCGCCCCGGCCGACCCGCCCCGGAAGGTCCCCCCTTCCGGGGCGGGTCGCGTTCCGCTCCGCGCTGTGCGCCGCGTCCCGGCCGGTCCCGGCGGGCCCGCGGTTCAGATCGGCAGGCGGGAGACCAGCAGCCGGCCCTCCATGGTCACGCCGCCGTCCATGGCGACGGCCAGCTCGTCCGCGTACACGTACGGCCCCGGCACGTGCGGCGGCATGCCGTCGTCGGCGTGCACCGCGCCGGTGAGGTACGGGATCGGGCTGTGCCCGTGCACGACACGGGTCCCGCCGTAGGTGTCCAGCAGCTCGCGGACGGCCATCGGCCCGGCGTCGCCGCGGAAGGCGAACCGCTTGGTGAAGCGGCGGAAGCAGTCCCACCACTCGTCGACGCCCTCGTCCGCGAGCAGGACGTGCACGGCGTCGTTGACCTCGGCGATGGACTCGCCGTACTCCAGGTACGCGGTGGTGTCGGAGTGCAGCAGCAGGTGGCCGTCCTCCAGGGCGATCGCCGGGAGCCGGGAGAGCCAGCTGATGTGGTGCGCCTCCAGGCGGTCCAGGTCGCTCTGCTGGCCGCCGTTGAGCCGCCAGGCGGCGAGGAAGGAGGCGGTGCCGGCGGTGGACTGGACCGGTTCGTCGCCGTACCGGGCGGCGCCGAGGAAGAGCAGTTCGTGATTGCCCATCAGGGCGCGGCAGTAGCCGCCGGCCGCGGCCGCCTCGGCGGCGAGCTGCATGACCAGGTCGATGACGCCGATGCCGTCCGGGCCGCGGTCGGTGAAGTCGCCGAGGAACCAGATCCGGGCGCGGCCGGCCGACCAGTGGCCGTCGGCGTCGATGATGCCCTGGTGGCGCAGCTCGGCGCGGAGCTCGTCGAGGTAGCCGTGCACGTCGCCGACCACGTAGAGCGGGCCGGGCGGCTCGTCGGGGCCGGGGGCCGGGTACGGGTGGTAGGGGACGCCGGGTTCGGCGAGCGGGGGGCCGAGCTCGATGGTCGGCGGGTCGTCGCTGCCGGAGGGGGCGTGCACGGTGTGGCCGTGCTCGGGGCCGGCGGCGGGCCAGTGCTGTTCGAGGTAGCGGGCGCCGCCGTAGCCGCTGTAGGTCTCGGCCTCGTACCCGCCCCCGGAGTAGTCGGCGACGGGTTCCGGTTCGTAGTAGGTGCCGTACGGCAGCACGTCGAGGTCCGGCTGGTGGCGGGGGCCTGGGTCCGGGTGTTCAGGCCCGGGGAAGCGGTCCTCGGGTGTCATTCGCCCATCATAGGAAGACCACTCTCCCGGCGTCGTCACCTGGTGGGTATCCAATCCTCCGGAGCGTCAGCCGGTCGGTCCGTCAGGTCCGATTTGTCCTGACTCGGTAGGGGGAGGGCCGCACGTGCGAGCCGTGCGGCCCGGGGTCACACCTCGCCCGGCGGGCGGGGCGGGCTGACCGTGGTGCGCGGGCTCCGCCGTTGGGAGGAGGCCCGGACGATGAGTTCGGTGGGCATCAGGGTGCCGGGCGGCGGGCCGGTGCCGGCGGTGCGGAAGCGGGGCGGGAAGAGCCGGGCGATGTCGACGCCGGTGCCGGAGTCCACCCCCTCGATGGCGTCGATCAGCAGGTTCACCACGGTGGTGCCGATCCGCCGGGGCTTGAGCGACAGGGTGGTGATGGGCGGCTCGGTGGTGGCGTAGACGTCGCTCTCGCTGCAGCAGACCAGCAGCAGGTCGTCGGGCACCCGCAGGCCGTAGCGGCGGGCGGCGGCGAGCAGGTCGGTGCCGTTGGGGTCGAAGAGGCCGTAGACGGCGTCGGGACGGTCGGGGCGGGCGAGCAGCCGGTCGGCGGCGACGGCGCCGGCGGCCGGGTCGTGCGCGGGGTAGGTCTCGTAGACCGGCTCCTGGCCGACCTTGGCGCACCAGCCGAGGTAGGCCTCGGTGGAGAGCCGGGTGTAGGTGTCGGTGCTGGTTCCGGTGAGCAGGCCGATCCGGCGGGCGCCGGCCTCGGAGAGGTGGTCGAGGATGCCGAGCACGGCGGCCTCGTGGTCGTTGTCGACCCAGGCGGTCACCGGGCAGTTGCCCGGCTTGCCGTCGCTGACCACCGGGACCCCGGACCGGTACAGCTCGCTGACCAGCGGGTCCTGGTCGGGCGGGTCGATCACCACCGTGCCGTCCAGGGCGATGTTGCCCCAGACGTCGTGCCGGGAGGAGGCGGGCAGCACCACCAGCGCGTAGCCGCGGCCCAGGGCGGCGCTGGTGGCGGCCCGGGCCATCTCGGCGAAGTAGGCGAACTCGGTGAAGGTGAACGGCTCTTCGCCGTAGGTGGTGACGGTCAGCCCGATCAGTCCGGAACGTCCGGTGCGCAGGGTTCGGGCGGCCGCCGAGGGGCGGTAGCCGAGGCGCTCGGCGACTTCGCGCACCCGGCTTCTGGTCTCGTCGGGCAGGCGGCCCTTCCCGTTCAGCGCGTCGGAGACGGTGGTGATCGACACTCCGGCGGCTGCTGCCACATCCCGGATGCCGGCCCGCTCCAGACGCCGTGAGGTGGTGGGTCGCCGACCGCTCTGGTTGGCTGCTGCTGTCATGGCGGACCGATCGTATGGCTCCTGACAAGGGTCTGTGACCGGCGCATTGGGAGCCTATGGAGATACGTTTCTCCATGAGTGAGCCCGTGCGCGCCCCTTCGATCCCCGTACGAAACCAGCCGGTTCACCTCTGACATGTGCCAAAGGAACCCGGCAGAATGGCTGATCTGCACCTGTAACCCGACCGGGCATCTCACTCCTACGGGTGAGCGCGGATCGGTATCGTTCAGGGCACCCGACCGGGGTGGACCGGGTGCGTTTCCGAATCCCGGACACGGCGGCGATCCCGCCCGTGACGGGCGAACGCAGCGGAAAGACAGAAGGAGACCGACCGTGACCGCAGCACAGGGCCCTCGCCTCAGGCCGACCCTGGACGGCATTCCCACGTACAAGCCGGGCAAGCCCGCCGGTGCCGACGCATACAAGCTGTCGTCCAACGAGAACCCCTACGAGCCGCTCCCCGGCGTCCTGGAGACGGCGGTCGCGGCGGCCGGCAAGCTCAACCGCTACCCGGACATGGCCGCCACCGAGCTGACCGCCGTGCTGGCCGAGCACTTCGGCGTACCGGCCGAGCACATCGCCACCGGCACCGGCTCGGTCGGCGTCGCCCAGTCGCTGATCCTGGCCACCGCCGGCCCCGGCGACGAGGTGATCTTCGCCTGGCGCTCCTTCGAGGCCTACCCGATCATCACCCAGATCGCCGGCGCGACCCCGGTCCCGGTGCCGCTCACCGCGGGCGGGGACCACGACCTGGACGCGATGCTCGCCGCGGTCACCGAGCGGACCCGGCTGATCTTCGTCTGCAACCCCAACAACCCCACCGGCAACGTGATCCACCGCGCCGAGCTGGAGCGCTTCCTGGACGCCGTCCCGTCCGACGTGCTGATCGTCGTCGACGAGGCGTACATCGAGTTCATCCGCGACCCCGAGGTGCCCAACGGCATCGACCTCTACCGCGACCGCCCGAACGTCTGCGTGCTGCGCACCTTCTCCAAGGCCTACGGCCTGGCCGGGATGCGGGTCGGCTTCGCCATCGCGCACGAGCCGGTCGCGGCCGCCCTGCGCAAGACCGCGGTGCCGTTCGGCGTCACCCAGCTCGCCCAGGACGCGGCCGTCGCCTCGCTGCGCGCCGAGGACGCCCTGATGGTGCGGGTGGACGCGCTGGTCGAGGAGCGGAACCGGGTGGTGGCCGGGCTGCGCGCCCAGGGCTGGGAGATCCCGGACTCGCAGGCCAACTTCGTCTGGCTCGAACTGGGCGAGCGCTCCGCGGAGTTCGCGGCGGCGTGCGCCGAGGCCGGGGTGATCGTCCGACCGTTCCCGGAGGGCGTGCGGATCTCCATCGGCGAGGTCGAGGGCAACTCGATCTTCCTCGCGGTGGCGGAGGCGTTCCGCAAGGAGCTGTAACCCCTTCTCCGGTGCGCGGCGGAGCGGGAGGCCCGGTGGGGCCGCCCGCTCCGCCGCGGCGTTTCCGGGACGTCTTCCGGTGCGCCTTCCGGTTCGCGATGGATCAAGGAGTGCCTGGGGATCCCTGGGAGCCGGCTGGGAGAACGGTCAACGCTTTCCCGGGTGTCCGCCAAGCCGTCGGCCGGCGCTGGGCGGAGCGTGACCATATGCCCGGTTCGGCCGGTCAGCCACCTCCCAGCCGGTGTCCAGGACGGTGCAAGAGCGCCCCGGGAAGCTGTCCGCCATGAAGCTGTTCCCGCGACGGCGAGGTGCCGTCCTCGTCAACTCCGCGCTCGGCGTGGCCCTGCTCGGTGCCGCCGCCCTGGCGTACACCGTGCTGGACGACGGCACCGGCACGGCGGCCGCCAAGGCGCCGGCCCGGACGGCCACCGTCACCAAGGGCACGGTCCTGGCCACGGTGTCCGGAACCGGCACCCTGGCGTCGCCCACCGACGCGGCCCAGGACTTCACCACCGGCGGGCGGCTCACCGCCGTCGAGGTGGCCGTCGGTGACACGGTGACCAAGGGGCAGGTGCTCGCCACCGTCGACACCACCGCGGCGCAGCAGCAGGTGGACGGCGCGCAGGCCGCGTTGAACACCGCCACCGTCAACCTGGCCAAGGCGCGCGCGGGGGTCACCACGACCACCGTCCAGCAGCTGCCGGCCAGGGCCAACGGCTCGTCCGGCGCGTCGGGATCCTCCGGCGCGGGCGGGTCGAGCGGCCGCGGGGCGGACGGGAGCAGCGCGTCCGCCCCGCAGGCCGACCCGTCGTCGGCGACCGCTCCCTCCGCGACGGCCGACCCGTCCGCGCAGACCAGCCCGGCCGCGCGGGCCACCGTCCCGGCGGCGCCGACGACCAGCGTTCCCGAGCCGCAGACCACCACCGTCACCACCACCAAGGTCGACGACGCGGCGGTCGCCCAGGCCGAGCAGCAGCTCGCCACCGCGCAGACCAACCTCGCCAACGCCCAGGCGGCGCTGGCCGGCACCACGCTCACCGCCTCGGTGGACGGCACGGTCGCCTCGGTGGCGGGCCGGGTCGGCGACACCGTCGGATCGACCGGCGGCTCCTTGTCCTCCTCCGCGGGCACCAAGTCGTCCACGGGCGCCTCCGCCGCCCCCAGCGGCTTCATCGTGCTGACCAACCCGACCGGGATGCAGGTCACCGCCAACTTCTCCGAGCTGGACTCGCTCAAGCTGAAGAAGGGCGAGGCCGCCACCGTCACGCTGAACGCGCAGTCCGACAGTAAGTTCAACGCCTCCGTGCTGTCGGTCAGCCCGCTGCCGGTGAGCGGCTCCGGCGGGGGCTCGGCCGCCGTCCAGTACGCGGCGACGCTGCAGCTCTCCGGGGACACCGGCAAGCTGCGCACCGGTCTGAGCGCGACCGTCTCGGTGGTCACCGGCGAGGCGGACGACGCCCTGTCGCTGCCGACCGCCGCGCTGTCCGGCACCGGCGCGAGCCGGACCGCCACCGTGGTGCACCCGGACGGCAGCACCGAGCGGGTCACCGTCGAGGTGGGCGTCGAGGGCGACAGCACCGTGCAGGTGGTCTCCGGGCTGGCCGAGGGCGACAAGGTCGAACTGGCCTCCACCAGCGGCTCGAACGGCTTCCCCAACGGCTCCTTCCCGGGCGTGAACGGCGGCCAGGGCGGCAACGGCAGCCGGGGAGGCGGCGCGGGAAGCGGCGGCGCGGGGGTGGCCGGGATCGGCGGTGCTGTCGGCGCCGCCGGAGGTGCCGGTGGCACGGGCGCCGGCCGGGGCGGTGGCCGCTGATGCCCCACCGCCTCCCCTCGCGCGCCGACGCCCCCGCCCACCCGCACCCCGTCGCGCCGGTCCCGGTGATCCGGATCCGCCGCCTCACCAAGTCCTACGGCCACGGCGACGCCACCGTGCACGCGCTGCGCGGCCCCGACGACCCGGCCACCGGCGCCCCGCTGGGCGTCGACCTGGACGTCGAGCAGGGCGACTACGTCGCCGTGATGGGCAGCTCCGGCTCCGGCAAGTCCACCCTGATGAACATCCTCGGCTGCCTCGACGTGCCGACCTCCGGCCGCTACCTGCTGGACGGCATCGACGTCGGCCACCTGGACGAGCAGCAGCTCGCGCTGGTCCGCAACCGCAAGATCGGCTTCGTCTTCCAGTCCTTCAACCTCGTCCCCCGCACCACCGCGTTGGCCCAGGTGGAGCTGCCGCTCGCCTACGCGGGCGTGCGGGCCGCCGAGCGCCGCCGCCGGGCACGTGCCGCGCTCTCCCTGGTCGGCCTCGCCGAGCGCTCCGGGCACCGGCCCAACGAGCTCTCCGGCGGCCAGCAGCAGCGCGTCGCGGTGGCCCGGGCACTGGTCACCGCGCCCGCGATGCTGCTCGCCGACGAGCCCACCGGCAACCTGGACAGCCGCTCCACCGAGGAGGTGCTCGCGCTCGTCGACGGCCTCAACGCCACCGGCCGCACGGTCGTGCTGATCACCCACGAGGACGAGGTCGCCCGGCACGCCAAGCGGGTGCTGCGACTGGTCGACGGCGTGATCGTCGCCGACGTCCGGCAGGCCCCGGTGGACGGGCCGCCGCCCGCGCTGCTCCGGGCGGGGGTGCCGGCGTGATCCTCTGGCAGACGCTCCGCTTCGCCGCCGGCGGCCTGGCCGCCAACAAGGTGCGCTCCGCGCTCACCATGCTGGGGGTGCTGATCGGCGTGGCCTCGGTGATCCTGCTGCTGGCCGTCGGCAACGGCTCCTCGGTCGCGGTCAAGGAGTCGATCACCTCGCTCGGCACCAACGCGCTGACCGTGACCTCCGGGTCCGCCACCGGCGGCGCCCGCTCCGCCGGCACCGCCAGGAAGCTGACCGTCGCCGACGCCAGGGCACTGGCCACCGAGGCGGACGCCAAGGCCGTCCGGTCGGTGGCGCCGGTGGTGACGGCGAGCGGCACCGCGCTGTACGGGGACATCTCCTACAGCCCCGGCTCGATCGTCGGCACCTACCCGGCGTACTTCGAGACCGCCAACCAGCGGATCGAGCACGGCGAGTACTTCACCCAGGACGACGTGCTGGCCTCCCGCAAGGTGGCGGTGCTCGGGGCGACCACCGCCAAGCAGCTGTTCGCCGACACCGACCCGGTCGGCAGGTCGATCACCGTCGGCGGCACCCCGTTCACCGTGGTCGGCGTGCTGCGGGCCAAGGGCGGTACCGGCTTCACCGACCCGGACGACGTACTGATCGCCCCGCTGCCGACGGTGCAGAACGCCTTCACCGGCTTCGGCTCGGTCAACCAGATCCTGGTCCAGGCCGGTTCGGCGGACGACACGGCGGCGGCCCAGGCCGAGATCACCCGCGTCCTGCTCGGCGCGCACGCGATCACCGACCCGAGCCGGGCGGACTTCCGGATCAGCAGCCAGGCCTCGCTGCTCAGCACCCGCGAATCGACCACCAGGACCTTCACGGTGCTGCTCGGCGCGGTGGCCGCGATCTCGCTGCTGGTCGGCGGGATCGGCATCACCAACATCATGCTGGTCACGGTCACCGAGCGGACCAGGGAGATCGGCATCCGCAAGGCGCTGGGCGCCCCGCGCGGGGTGATCCTCGGGCAGTTCCTCACCGAGGCCACCCTGCTGTCGGTGGTCGGCGCCGGGCTGGGGGTGCTGGCCGGGATCGCCGGCGCGCACTTCAGGATCGTCGGCATCGAGCCGGTGGTGATCCCCGAGTCGGTGCTCGGGGCGTTCGGGATCGCCGTCGCCATCGGTCTGTTCTTCGGCAGCTACCCGGCCAACCGGGCCGCCTCGCTGCGCCCGATCGACGCCCTCCGCCACGAGTGAGCAAGGACCGCAGACCATGAGCAACGAGATCGAGCCGCGCACCCCCGCCGAGCAGGTCGCCCTGCTCTCCACCGCGCCGGACGCCCGGGACGTCACCGCCGAGCTGGCCGCACCGCCGCGCCGCCGGCTGCCGTGGCTGTCGCTCGCCCTGGCCGGGGCGGTGATCGCCACGGCGGCGTTCGCCGGCGGTGTCCGGTACCAGAAGGACAACGGCTCCGACCGTGCCGCCGGGTCCGGGCGGACCACCGCCTCCGGCGCGCAGCAGCCGCGGGCGGGCGCGTCCGGCTACCCGGGCAACGGCAACGGCACCCGCCGCAACGGCCAGGGCGGTCAAGGCGGTCAGAACGGCACCCGGGGCACGGTCAAGGCCGTGGACGGCACCACCGTCTACCTCACCGACACCAACGGCAACACGATCAAGGTGACCACCGGGGACGGCACCAAGGTGCAGCTCAACAAGGAGGGCAAGGTCGCCGACCTGCAGCCCGGCCAGAGCGTCACCGTGATGGGCACCCCCTCCGGCGACGGCGGCTACGCCGCGACCCAGCTCGTCGAGGGCGCCACCGGCTTCGGCCCCGGCCCGTCCGCCCCCTCCCGCCCCGCCTCCACCGGCTGACCCGGCCGAAAAGCTGCCACTCCCCGTTTCGGGTGATCGAATTCCGCTTCCGGAATTCGCCCGAGGTGGAATGCGATCAAGGCCGGTTCCCGGAACGGAAAATTCCGGGAACCGGCCTCGCTCATTTTCCGGGCCGGTGGACGAAGGCCGCGCCCGTCACACCGGTCCCGCTCCGACCGGATGATCGGGTACTTCATCAGCTCGGTCCGGCACACCGGCCCTCCTCGGGGGACGGGTGAAGTTTCTCGGTCCGGAGTGAACCGGGGGAGCCGGTGGTTGCGATCAGGGGGTGTGGCGATCGAGAAGGACCGGGCGGACCGCGGGCACGCGGTGCTCTTATGTGCGGTGGCGGAGGGCGACGTGGAGGCGTTCGAGCAGCTCTACCGCCACTACGCCCCTTGGCTGGCGGCTCGGCTGGGCCGCCGCTGTCCGGACCCGGCGCAGGTGGACGACGTCATCCAGGAGGCGTCCTCAGCGTGTGGCGCGGCGCCGGCCGGTACCGGCCGCAGGAGGACGCCGAGGTGGCGGGCTGGCTCTGGCGCATCTGCGCCCGTCGCCTGGTGGACTCGGCGCGCAGCCACGGGGCGCGGCAGCGGCTGCACGCACTGCTGGAGAGGTTCCGCGGCCGGGACGAGCGCTGGGCGTCCGCCGAGGAGGTCGTGCTGGCGGACCTGGCCCACGGCGATGTCGGTGACGCACTGGACCGCTTGCCGTCCGACCTCCGCGAGGTGCTCGCGGCGACGGTCCTGGACGGACTGACCACCAGGGAGGCCTCGGCTCTGCTGCGCATCCCCGAGGGAACGGTCAAGACCCGGGCCCGCCGGGCCCGGCGCAGGCTCCTGGAGGAACTCGCATGAGGACGGCCGGCCGAGGAGCAGGACGGCCGAGGGAACGGAGGGAACCGGGATGGGACCGGTCGTGACCGGGCACGAGGAACCGCACCCCGCGGCGGCTCTGATCGGGGCCTACGGCCTGGGCACACTGTCGACGCCGCGGGTACCGGAGGTCGAACGCCACCTCGATCGCTGCGCCGACTGCCGACGGCTGCTCGCCGTCGGTCCGCGGAGCGTCCGGGTGGAACGCGGCTGGAGCCGGTTGGCCGAGGCCATCGACGTGCCGGAGCGCGGCCCGGCCGAGCGCATGCTGCTGCGTCTGGGGGTGCCCGAGCACGTGGCCCGGCTGGCCATGGCGACACCGCTGCTGCGGCGTTCGTGGCTGATCGCCTCGGCGGTCACGCTGCTCTTCACCGTCGTGGCCGCGCGGCTGGCGCCGGATTCCTCCGGTCCGATCCTGCTCACCACGGCTCCGCTCATCCCGCTGGCCGGAGTGGCGCTCTCGTACGGTCCCGCGCTCGACCCGATGTACGAGCTGGGGCTGGTCATGCCGATGCACAGTCTGCGGCTGATCCTCTACCGCAGCGCCACGGTGCTCGTCGCGGCCGGGGCGCTCAGCAGCCTGGTGACGCTGGCCCTCCCCCGGCAGGGGATCGCCATGTTCGGCTGGCTGGTTCCCGCCCTGGCGGTGACACTGGCGGCCCTCGCTCTCTCCGCCCACCTTGACGCCGCCACGGCGGCCCGGGTGACCGGCCTCTGCTGGGCGGTGGTGGCGCTGTCCACCAGCCGCCACGGCGGCGGCCGTTCCGCGTTGCTGACCACCGCCGGGCAGGCGGTCCTACTCGCGCTGGCGGTGGCCGCGGCGGCCTACATCGCTGTTCAACGGGACCGCTTCGAGCGGGCATCGCGGTGGCACACCCGGCGCCTCGTCCCGTGACGTACAGCCGCTGACCCCGTCCCGATCCGTTCGACCCGTCCACCCCGGCCACCCCGGCCACCCCGTCCGCCACACCGACCCGCCCGGCCCCCAGCCCCTTGCCCAGTCACCACTGCCGGGTCCGCGACCCCCAACCGAAGAACCCGAACCGAAGGGAATCCGATGTCCGAGCAGCGCAGTCCGGTGGACGTCCGGGACGTCTCCGTGAGCTACCGGGGCCGCCCGGTGCTCGACCGGGCCACGTTCCGGCTCCAGCCCGGTGTGACCGGGCTGTTGGGGCCGAACGGAGCCGGCAAGACCACCCTGCTCCGGGTGCTGGCCACGGCAACCAGGCCCGACCGCGGCGACCTCACGCTCCTCGGGCACGACCCCCGCGATGCCCAGGAGACGGTCGCGATCCGGCGGCGGCTCGGCTACCTTCCGCAAGATCCCGGCTTCCACCCGAACTTCACGGCGTTCGACTTCATCGACTACGTCGCGATCCTCAAGGAACTGACCGACCGCAAGGCCCGGCGGGCCGAGGCCCTGCGGGTCCTGGAGGCGGTCGGACTGGCCGATCACCGGAGCAAGAAGATCAAGGCGCTCTCCGGCGGCATGCGGCAGCGGGTGGCGCTCGCCGCCGCCATCGTCGGCGACCCCGACCTGCTGATTCTCGACGAGCCGACCGTCGGTCTGGACCCCGAACAGCGGCTGAGGTTCCGCGAACTGATCGCCGGTCTGGGCGAGGGGCGCACGGTGCTCCTGTCGACGCACCAGACCGAGGACGTCTTGGCGCTCTGCCAGCGGGTGATCGTGCTGGACCGGGGCGTGGTGAAGTTCCAGGGCCTGCCGTCCGAACTGGTCGCGGTGGCCGCGAACCGGGTCTGGTCCAGCACGGAGCGGGATGACACGGCGCTGGCCGGCTGGCGTACGGGGGAGGGGACGTTCCGGAACATCGGCAACCCTCCGGCCGGCGCCGCACTCACGGCGCCGACACTCGAGGACGGCTACCTGCTGCTGCTCGACGGCCTGGTCGCGGCGGACCAGGGGGTGCTGCGATGACGGCCGGGACGGGGACCGTGTCCAGGCCGCGCAGCGGCAGTCCGGTACCCGCCGCGGTCGGCCGCCGCGGCAGGGCCGCGGTGGCGGCACTGGCCGGGGTCGAGGCGGTCCGGCTCCTGCGCCACCCGGCGGTGCTGGCCGGACTCGCCCTCTACGCGGGATTCTGGGGCTACGACCTGGTGACCGGGGACGCCGGCAACCGCTTCCCGGTGCTGCAGGAGTCGTCCTGGTCGATCCATCCGCCCTTGCTGCTGCTGGCCGCCGGGGTCCTGCTGGCCGCGAACCAGAGCGCACTGCGTTCGCACCGGAACTCCACCGAGCCGGTCTACGAGGTGCTGGTGGTGGACCGGGCCGGCCGGGTCTGCGCGCATCTGCTCGCGACGGTGCCGGTGGTTCTCCTCGCCGCGCTCCTCACCGCGGTGCGGATCGGCTACCTGGCAGCCCGCCCGGGAGCCGCCGGCGAGGTGGGGATCCTCGACGTGCTGGCGGGGCCGGCCTGCGTGCTGCTGGCCGCGGTCCTCGGAGTGCTGCTGGCCGTGGTCGCCACCGCACCCGCCATCGCGCCGCTGGCCCTGGTCGGGCTCGGTGTGCTGACCTTCGCCGGCGCGGTGAACAGCACCGCCGACTGGCGCTGGCTCGGGCTGCTCGCGGTGGAGAACGAGAACGCGGCGCCGCTGCCGGTGGGGCTGGTGGCCCGCCCCGCCGGTTCCCACCTCCTCTGGTTGATCGCGCTGGCCGTGGTGTGCGCGGGGGTCGCCGTGATCCGGTCGGGAGCGCGGGGCGTCGGTTGGAAGGCCGTGGGAGCGCTGGCACTGGTGGCCGCCCTGGTCGGGGGGTTCCTGCAACTGCGCACGGTGGCACCGGAGGTCGACCGGCGCCGGACGGAGGCCACCGAACGGCCGGCCGCCCAGCAGACCTGCGTGACCCGTGAGGGCGTCGCCTACTGCGCGTTCCCCGGTTTCGAGGGGTGGACCGGAGAATGGGCCGCGGTGGTCGAGGGGGTGCTGCGCCACGTGCCCCAGGAGACGGCCAAGGGTCCGTTCGCCGTTCGGCAGCGGATCTTCCCCGCAGGTGGCAACGGCGGCAGCGGTGTCGCACCCCCTCTGGAGTCGTGGGCACGGGACGATGCCGCCGCGGGTACACCCGGGGCGGTCACGGTCGGAACGGACTGGAGCGAGGGCGCGGCCGGCGGGGACCGGCGGAGCGACGCGGTCGCCGGCTTCGCACTGCAGTTCGCCCATCGGGCGGTCACCGGCCGTTCGGCGGACCGGCCGCGCCTGGAGATGGTCTGCGGAGCCCGCTCCGTCCTGGTGCTGTGGTTGGCCGCGGAGGCCACCGAGGGAACCGGGGACGCCCTACGGTCGCTGCGCACCCGGACCTGGGGCGGAATCAGCATGCCGCTGCTCGGCTCGGCCACCGGACTCTCCTTCGAACCGCGGGGGGCCACCGCCGCGTTCGGGCTGATCGACCACCCGGTCGAGCAGACGGCGGCCAAGGTGGTCGAGCACTGGGCCGAGCTCACGGCCCCGGGCACCTCGGTGACGCGGGCCGCCGAGTTGCTCGGCGCTCCGGTCCCGGCGGAGGACGGCGCCGACGCGGTGGCGGGATGCTGAGTGGTGCCGGGCGCCGGCCGAGGGGCACCCGGCCGGCGTTCGCCCTGGTGGGCCCCGCGCTGCGGCTCGCGCCCTGGCTCCCGATGCTGGCGGGCTCGGCCGTCGCACTGCTGGCCGCCGGGGTGCCCGTCCTGCTGCACAGCGACCTCGAACTCTCGGACGCGGCCCTGCTGACCCGGCTGGGCGCGGTCACCACCGCGCTCGCCGTCGGTTTCGCCCTGGACGACGCCGCAGCCCGGACGACGGCGGTCCTGCCGCTGCCGAGGCGGCTCCAGCGGTTCGTGCGGCTGCTGCCGGTGCTGGTCATCGGGGCGGCGGCCTGGGTGGGTGTCGCCGCGATCGCGCGGCAGGCGGTGGCGGCCGAGGCGAGGCCGCTCTTCCCTTGGGGCGGGCTGGCGCTGGAGGCGGCCGCGCTGGCGGCCACGTCCTTGGCTCTGGCTCTGGTGGGCCTGCGCTTCACGGCGGGCGAGCACGGCGCGATGACCGCGGCGCCCGGTCTGCTGCTGCTGGTGATCACCACAGCCCTGCTGCCCGAGTGGGCGGCGCTGTTCGTCTCCCCCGGACATCCGCACTGGCAGTCGGCGCACCGGGCCTGGGCGGTGGTGCTGTTGCTCGCGGGGACGGTGGCGGTGGCTGGGCTGCCGACCGGTGGCGGGACCGCCGGCCGCGGCCTCCTGGTACGGCGCCGGAGCACGGACCACTAGCGTCCGCGGGACGTGAGGCGGGTGGAGCGGGGCACCGGGCCGGGCGGTGTCCCGCTCCGCCGTTCCGGGGTCGCGGTGGTCCGGGGTGGAGGCCGTGCGCACACCATCCAGCCCCGCCCTGCGGGACTGGGCACCGGAAACCGCCCGATAAGGTGTTAATCCAACATTCATCGATGGCCCATAGCCTCCCCGGGCTAGCCTCGAGCTGAACGCCATCGTCCGACCGGGAGGCGGAACCCCCGTGCAAGGCACTGTGTCGACACCAGGAACTCCGGCGGTGAACAGCGGCGGCGGCCAGGGGGAGGCCTACCTCCTCGTCGTCGACGACGAACCGAACATCCGCGAGCTGCTGTCCGCCTCGCTGCGCTTCTCCGGCTTCCGGGTGGCGTCGGCCGCGACCGGTGCCGAGGCGCTGCGGCTGGTCGCCGCGGACCGTCCGGACCTGGTCGTGCTCGACGTGATGCTGCCCGACCTCGACGGTTTCACCGTCGTCGAGCGGCTGCGCGAGCAGACCAGCCGCGGCCTCATCGCCGGACCCGCCCACGGCCACCCCGGCGACCACCTGCCGGTGCTCCTCCTCACCGCCAAGGACGGCGTCGGGGACAAGGTGCAGGGCCTCGCCGCCGGGGCCGACGACTACGTGACCAAGCCGTTCAGCCTGGAGGAGCTGATCGCCCGGATCCGCGCCATCCTGCGCCGCTCCGGCGGACCGGCCGAGGACGGCCGGCTGATGGTCGCCGACCTCGTCCTCGACCCGATAGCCCACGAGGTCACCCGCGGCGGCGGTGTCGTCGCGCTCTCCCCGACCGAGTTCAAGCTGCTGCACTACCTGATGGCCAACGTCGGCCGGGTGGTCTCCAAGGCGCAGATCCTCGACCACGTCTGGGCCTACGACTTCGGCGGCGACCTGTCCATCGTCGAGTCCTACATCTCCTACCTGCGCCGCAAGCTCGACTCCGGTCCGGCCCACGGGCCCAAGCTGATCCACACCGTGCGCGGCATCGGCTACGCCCTGCGCCGCCCGCCGCAGGGTTGAGCGGTACGGAGCCGTCCGCCGTGGAGCCGACGGAGCTGCCCCCGGTGGGGCCGGGCACCACGGCGGCGTCGGACCCCGCCCCGCGGCGCCGCCGCGGGCGGCTGTCGCTGCGCGCCCGGCTGCTGGTGCTCGCGCTCGTGCTGGTCACCACCGGGCTGGTGGTCAGCGACGCCGTGGTGGTCGGCACCGTCCGGCACCAGCTGGTGCAGCGGCTCGACGAACAGCTGGAGCGCTTCGGCGAGCCGCTCGCCCGCCGGGCCCCGTCCCGGCTCAACTGGCCGGACGCCAAGCAGCAGCCGCCGTCCCTGGGCGGCAAGCGCGGCACCTCCCAGTACCTGGCCGCGCTGCCCAGCCAGTACCTGGTCCAGTACCTGTCCGCCGACGGCAAGGTGCAGTTCGCGGTGCGCCAGCCGGTCTCCGAGAACGACCCGGCGCCGCAGCTGGCCGGCTTCGACCCGGCCAAGGTCGGCTCCGACACCCCCTTCGACCTGCCCGACCAGCGCGGCGGCCGGTACCGCTGGCGGGTGTTGGTGCTGCCGGTCCAGCGGCAGAACGCCCCGGCCAGCGTCTTCGCCGCGCCCACGCCGAACTCCGCGTACGTGATGGTCGCCGTCTCCCGGGAGGACGTCGACGGCACCGTCGCCCGGCTGCGCACCGCCTTCCTCGGCATCGGCGGCGCCGTCCTGGTGCTGATCGCCGCGCTCGGCTTCTTCGCGGTGCGGGCCGGGCTGAGGCCGCTGCGCCGGATCGAGGAGGGCGCCCAGCGGATCGCGGCCGGCGAGCTCTCGCACCGGATGCCCGTCCTGCCGCCGCACACCGAGGTCGGCCGCCTCTCCATCGCGCTGAACGGCATGCTGGCGCAGATCGAGTCCGCGTTCGCCGCCCGCGCGGAGTCCGAGGCCCGGATGCGGCGGTTCGTCGCGGACGCCTCGCACGAGCTGCGCACCCCGCTGGCCGGCATCCGCGGCTTCGCCGAGCTGTACCGGATGGGCGCCCTGCCGTCCGAGGCCGACGTGGCGCGCACCATGGACCGGATCGAGAACGAGGCGGTGCGGATGGGTGCCCTGGTCGAGGACCTGCTGGTGCTCGCCCGGCTCGACGAGGAACGCCCGCTCGACCTCGCCCCGATGGACCTGCGCACGCTCGCCGCCGACGCCCTGCACGACCTCACCGCGCTCGACCCGAGCCGCTCGGTCGCGCTCACCGGCCCGGGCGGCAGCGGCCCGCCGGGGCCCGCGCCGGTGCTCGGCGACGAGGCGCGGCTGCGCCAGGTGGTCACCAACCTGGTCGGCAACGCGGTCAAGCACACCCCGCCCGGCACCCCGGTGCGGATCGGCGTGGGCACCGACGGCGGCCAGTGCCTCCTGGAGGTCGCCGACTCCGGCCCCGGCCTCACCGCCGACCAGGCCGCCCTGGTCTTCCACCGCTTCTACCGCGTCGACGCCTCCCGCAGCCGCAACGACCGCCGCGGCGGCGCCGGCCTCGGCCTCGCCATCGCCACCGCCCTCACCCACGCCCACGGTGGCGCCCTCACCCTCCACACCGCCCCGGGCACCGGCGCCACCTTCCGCCTGGAGCTCCCCCACCAGCGCTGAAACCGCCAGACCGAGTGAACCCCGCCCGTTCACCGCCGCCATCGGCCGACGGCGTGTGAGGCTGCGGCCGTGGCTTGTGCGGGACCGTGCGGACCGATCGCACCGGACGGGAACGAGGGGTGTCTCAATGGTCGCGCTCGTAGCCGAGGAGACCGTCGTGGATCTGGAGGATCACATCGCCGCCGCCGCGCTGCGCCTGGACGCGGCCGACCTGGTGGACCTCGCAGAAATGACAGCAGCTGCTAAGTAGCACTGTCTGACCAATCCAGCGTCTGGTTTCCGCGCCGGACGGCCGGGAAGGGCCCCGCCCGTACGCGAAGGTCCCGCAACTCCCAGGAGATTCCCGGATGGCAGCGTCAGCAGCGTCGGCACCCTCGGCGGCACGTTCCGAGGTGTCCTTCCGCCGGGACCTCTCGGAGTGGCGGATCGTGCTCGTCGCCTGGCGGCTGCTGGTGCTCCAGGCCTCCCATCCGGTGGTCGCGGCCGGGATGGAGGAGCACTCCACCTACCGCGGCCACCCCTGGCGCCGGATCGAGCACACCCTCGGCAGCGGGCGCCGGCTCTTCCAGGCCGACCAGGAGCAGCTCTGGCGCGAGGTCCAGCGGCTCGACCGGGCGCACCGGCGGATCCGCGGCACCACCGAGGACGGCCGGGCGTACGACGCCCAGGACCCGGCCACCCGGGCCTGGGTGCTGCTCACCCTCTTCGAAGCCGTCGCCGCCATGCGGGAGTTGAGCGGCGATCCGTACACGCCGGACGAACTGGAGGAGCTGTACCGGGAGTTCGCCGAGATCGCGGCGGTGTTCGGGCTGCCCGCCGGGGAGTTGCCCGCCACCGCCGCCGAGCTGCCCGGCTACCTGCGGCGGACGACCGTCGAGCGGCTGGAGTTCACCGGGGCGGCGCGGCACCTGCTGTACGACATGCTGCACGAGGCGCCCTGCCCGCGCCGGCTGCGCTTCCTCGGGCCGGTGGGCTGGCGGGTGCTGCGGTCGCTGGTGGCCCGGGTGGCCACCGAGCTGACCGTCGCGGACCTCCCGGCGGTCTACCGGGAGCGGTTCGGCCTGGTCCGCACCCGCCGCGGGGCGCTGCTGTCCGGGCTGCTGCACCGGGGAGGCCGGGCGGTGCTGACCGGGCTGCCGGACCGCTACCGCTACCGCGGCCCGGGCGTGCGCCCGCCCTCCCGGCCCCGCCGGATGCCGCGCCAGGACACCCGGCCGCCCCGGCTGGAACGCTTCTTCCGGGAGGTCCTCGACCAGACCGGAGACGGCTTGCTCACCGTCCGCGACCTGCAGGCGATGGCGCACAACGTCTGCTGGCAGCTGGAGCTCCCCGAGGAGGGCGAGGCCCGGGTGTACGCCGCGTTCGAGGCGTGGTGGGAGCAGCTGCGGGCGAGCATGGACACCGACGGCGACGGCCGGATCAGCCGGGACGAGTACGTCGCCGCGACGCTGGCCGGCTGCGACCGGGACCCGGCCTACCTGGAGGGCGGCCTGCTGCCCGCGCTGCGCGCCGTCTTCGCGGCGGCCGACACCGACGGGGACGGCCTGCTGGACTTCGCCGAGTACCGGGTGCTGTTCGACGGCCGCCGGGTGCACCCGGCCGAACTCTCGCACGGCTTCCGCCGCCTGGACACCGACGGCGACGGCGTCATCACCGTGGCCGAGTTCCTGCGCGGCTTCGTCGACTTCTTCACCGCCCGCGCCCCCTCCGCCCCCGGCACCCAACTCCTCGGCCGGGCATAGACGTGCTCAGCCGGCCCGCAGCGCGGCCTCGGTGTCGGCGACCAGGGCGCGGGCGGCGGTCACGGTGGCGGTGAGCGCCGCCGGTCCGTCGCCCGGGGCGGCGAGCAGGGCGCGGGCGCGCGGGCCGAAGCCGTCGGGGGCGGCGGGCAGCGACTCGGCGACGGCGAGGGCGCCCTTCTCGTTGAGGCACCAGCGGCGGTCGGCCGCGAACAGCGCCTGCACCAGGATGCCGACGGCGCGGGAGAGGCAGAGCGCGACGTACAGGGTGTCGCCGCGGGCCGCGCCCTTGGCGGCGCCGTCGAGCAGGAACCCGGCCTCCCACGTGCTCCCGGTCAGGGCGGCCCGCAGCGGTTCCGGGTACGGCGCGTACGCGGAGCGGCGCTCCGTCAGCGCGCCGGACGGGTCGGCGAGGACCTGGCCGAGCGCCAACTCCCCGACGTAGCAGGGCGACCAGAAGCCGAGCGGGTGGCCGGCCTGGACGCCCACCTCGTAGCGGCCGACCAGGCAGTCGGCCCGGACCCGGTCGACCCGGTCGAGGTCGCGCAGGATCCAGTCCACCCGGCCGAGGCCCTCGACGGTGAGCCAGGCGCCGCCGTCCACCCACGGCCCCCAGCCGCCCGGTCCGGTCACCTCGACGCCCGGGCCGGCCAGCGCGCGCAGCGCGTCGAGGTCGGGGGCGCCGCGGTAGTAGAGACCGAGGTCCCAGTCCGACTCCGGCCGGTGCTCGCCCCGGGCCCGGCTGCCGCCGAGCATGACGCCCACCACCCCCGGCACGGAGGCCAGCCGCCCGGCCATCGCTTCGACGATCGTCTGCACGGGCCGAGTCTGGCACGGCCTCGGGGGAGGGGGCCCGAATAGGCCGAATGGGCCGCCTTGGAGGATCCGGCGGCTGTCAATGTACGGATCGTCCAGATTTTCCGCGGCGCGCGCCCGGGCGCTCGTTGTGGTCCGACGGCCCCCTTCGCAGACTGTGCGCACGGCATCGCTGCCGGTCAAACCCCACCCCGCCGGTGAATCGCCTGTAAGAGTGATGGATACTGATGCTTGTGAACGTGTTCACGTTCACAAGCGGACAAGCTTGCGCGCTTGAGCAGCGGTCTCCGGCTATAGATGAAGTTTGTCCTGAAATATGACCTCGACAGGGTCGGTTGGAGAGAGGGCGACGTGGAACTGGCAATCGCTCACGAGACCATCGCGCGATGGCAATTCGGCATCACCACCGTCTACCACTTCCTCTTCGTCCCGCTCACCATCAGCCTCGCGGCGATCGTCGCCGGGCTGGAGACCGCGTGGGTGCGGACGGACAAGGAGAAGTACTTCCACGCCACCAAGTTCTGGGGCAAGCTCTTCCTGATCAACATCGCGATGGGCGTGGTCACCGGCATCGTCCAGGAGTTCCAGTTCGGCATGAACTGGTCCGACTACTCCCGCTTCGTCGGCGACGTCTTCGGCGCCCCGCTCGCGATGGAGGCGCTGATCGCCTTCTTCTTCGAGTCGACCTTCATCGGCCTGTGGATCTTCGGCTGGGACAAGCTGCCGAGGAAGCTGCACTGCGCCTGCATCTGGATGGTCGCGCTCGGCACCGTGCTCTCCGCCTACTTCATCCTGGCGGCCAACTCCTGGATGCAGCACCCGGTCGGCTACGCGATCGACCCGGTCACCGGGAAGGCCCAGCTCAACGACATCGCGCGGGTGCTGTTCCAGGACACCACCGTCACCGTCGTCCTGCACACCCTGACCGCGGCCTTCCTCACCGGTGCGGCGTTCGTGGTCGGCATCGCCTCCTTCCACCTCTGGAAGGCCAAGCGCAAGCCGGAGGGCGCCAACCCCAAGCGGGTCGCCGCGATGCGCACCTCGCTGCGCATCGGCCTGGTGCTCGCCGTCGTCGCCGGCCTCGGCACCGCGCTCAGCGGCGACCAGCTGGCCAAGGTCATGTTCCGCCAGCAGCCGATGAAGATGGCCGCCGCCGAGGCGCTCTGGGACACCAAGGCCCCCGCGCCGTTCTCGATCTTCGCGGTCGGCGACGTCAGCAAGGGCCACAACTCGGTCGAGCTGGAGATCCCCGCGGCGCTGTCCTTCCTCGCCAACAGCGACTTCAGCTCCTCCGTCCCCGGCATCAACGACACCGCCGCCGCCGAGGCCGCCAAGTACGGCGGCGACCCCAAGGACTACATCCCCAGCATCTTCGTCACCTACTGGGGCTTCCGCCTCATGATCGGCTTCGGGATGACCTCCTTCGTGGCCGGCCTGATCGGACTCTGGACCACCCGGAAGAAGCGCTTCCTGGCACCGGAGTTCCGCACCGGCGACGACGAGGTGCCGCGCCTGATGCTCACCCCGACGAAGGAGCTCGGCCCGTTCCTCACCAAGTGGAGCTGGCGGATCGGCATCCTCACCATGGGCTTCCCGCTGATCGCCAACAGCTTCGGCTGGATCTTCACCGAGATGGGCCGCCAGCCCTGGGCCGTCTTCGGACTGATGACCACCGCCAGCGCCGTGTCGCCGAACGTCAGCATCGGCACCCAGATCGGCGCGCTGACCACCTTCACCGCGCTGTACGCGATCCTCGCCGTCATCGAGGTCAAGCTGCTGGTCAAGTACGCCAAGGCGGGCCCGGCCACCGACGAGCAGCCGCCCGCCAAGGACCCGTCCCTGCGCGGCCCGGCCGCCGAGGACGACGCCGACAAGCCGCTCGCCTTCGCCTACTGAGGCCCCCGAGGATCGATAGGACCGACACACCATGGAACTTCACGACGTCTGGTTCGTCCTGATCGCCGTCCTCTGGATCGGCTACTTCTTCCTGGAGGGCTTCGACTTCGGCATCGGCATCCTGACCAAGACGCTGGCCAGGAACACCACCGAGCGGCGGGTGCTGATCAACACCATCGGCCCGGTCTGGGACGGCAACGAGGTCTGGCTGCTGACCGCCGGCGGCGCCACCTTCGCGGCCTTCCCGGACTGGTACGCCACCCTGTTCAGCGGCTTCTACATCCCGCTGCTGATCATCCTGGTCTGCCTGATCGTGCGCGGCGTCGCCTTCGAGTACCGGGCCAAGCGGCCCGAGCCGCGCTGGCAGCGCAACTGGGAGGAGGCGATCTTCTGGACCTCGCTGATCCCGTCCTTCCTCTGGGGCGTCGCCTTCGCCAACATCGTGCGCGGCGTCGACATCGACGCGCAGAAGAACTTCGTCGGCGGCTTCTGGGACCTGCTCAACCCGTACGCGCTGCTCGGCGGCCTGGTGACGCTCGCCCTGTTCGTCTTCCACGGCTCGGTGTTCGCCGCGCTCAAGACGGTCGGCGAGATCCGCGACCGGGCCCGGGCCACCGCCCTGCGCACCGGCCTGGCGACGGCGGCACTGGCCGCGGCCTTCCTGATCTGGACCCAGGCCGACCACGGCAACGGCTGGAGCCTCGCCGCCCTGGTGATCGCGGTGCTCGCGCTGGTCGGCGCGCTCGCCGCCAACCAGGTGGCCCGCGAGGGCTGGGCGTTCGTCCTGTCGGGCGTGACGATCGTGGCCGCCGTGGCCATGCTCTTCCTCTCGCTCTTCCCCGACGTCATGCCGTCCACGCTCAACCCGGACTGGAGCCTGACCGTGAGCAACGCGGCCTCCTCGCCCTACACGCTCAAGCTGATGACCATCGTGGCGGTGATCTTCACCCCGCTCGTGCTGCTCTACCAGGGCTGGACGTACTGGGTGTTCCGCAAGCGGATCGGTGTCCAGCACATCCCCGGGCACGACCCGGCCGCCGCCCTCGACCAGGCCTGACGCCGTGAAGCCGGTCGACCCCCGACTCCTCGGGTACGCCCGCACCACCCGGGTCTTCCTCGCCGGGACCGTCCTGCTGGGCGCGGCGAACGCGGCCCTGGTGGTCGCCCAGGCGGGCCTGATCGCCGAGCTCGTGGTCCGCGGCTTCCAGCAGCGGACCGGGCTCGACGAGCTCACCGCGCCGCTGGCGCTGCTGGTGCTCACCGCGATCGGGCGCGGGCTGGTCGGCTGGCTCACCGAACTCACCGCGCACCGGTCCGTCGCCCGGGTGAAGTCCACCCTGCGGCGCCGGCTGCTCGACCACGCCACCGCGCTCGGCCCGGCCCACCTGGCGGGCCGGCGCACCGGCGAACTCACCGCCCTCGCCACCCGGGGCGTCGACGCGCTCGACGACTACTTCGCCCGCTACCTGCCGCAACTGGCGCTCGCCGTGGTCGTGCCGGTCACCGTGCTGCTGCGGATCGTCGGCGCCGACGTCACCTCGGCCGCGATCATCGCCGGCACCCTGCCGCTGATCCCGCTGTTCATGGTGCTGATCGGGATGGCCACCCAGGCCCGGATGGACCGCCAGTGGACCACCCTCGCCCGGCTCTCCCACCACTTCCTGGACGTGGTGGCCGGGCTGCCCACCCTCAAGGTCTTCAACCGGGCCCGCGCCCAGGCCGCCACCATCGCCCGGATCACCGCCGACTACCGCCGGGCCACCCTGCGCACCCTGCGGATCGCCTTCATCTCCTCCTTCGCCCTGGAACTGCTCTCCACCCTCTCGGTCGCGCTGGTCGCCGTCTCGATCGGCTTCCGGCTGGTGAACGGCGGCCTCGACCTGGAGACCGGGCTGCTGATCCTGATCCTCGCCCCCGAGGTCTACTTCCCGATCCGCCAGGTCGGCGCCCTCTACCACTCCAGCGTCGAGGGCCTGACCGCCGCCGACCGGATCTTCGAGGTGCTGGAGACGCCGCTGCCGGCCGCCGGCACCGTCCCCGCGCCGGACCTCGCCGGAGCCGTCGTCGAGGCCGACGGCCTCACCGTGCGCTTCCCCGACCGGACCGCGCCCGCCCTGGACAGTGCCGCGCTGGTGCTGCGCCCGGGCGAGACGGTCGCGCTCACCGGCCCGTCCGGTGCCGGCAAGTCCACCCTGCTCGGCGTCCTGCTCGGGCTCACCGCCCCGGACGCCGGCACCGTCCGGATCACCGCCGCCGACGGCCGCACCCACGACCTGGCCGACCTGGACCCGGGGAGCTGGCGGCGGCAGATCGCCTGGGTGCCCCAGCACCCGCACCTGTTCGCCGGCACCGTCGCCGACAACCTGCGGCTCTACCGGCCCGAGGCCACCGACGACCAGCTGTGGACGGCGCTGCGCTCGGCGCACGCCCTCGACTTCGTCACCCGGCTGGACACCCTCCTCGGCGAGGACGGCGCCGGGCTCTCCGCCGGCCAGCGCCAGCGGCTCGCGCTCGCCCGGGTGCTGCTCGCCGACGACCGGCCGCTCGTCCTGCTCGACGAGCCCACCGCCAACCTGGACGGCGCCTCCGAGGCGGCCGTGGTGGACACCGTGCGGGCGCTGGCCGCCGACCCGGCGCGCACCGTGCTGCTGGTCGCCCACCGGCCCGCGCTGCTGGCCGCCGCCGACCGGCGGGTCCGGCTGGACGGCCCCGCCGCTCCCCCGGCCTCCCCGGCGGCCGTCCCGGTGCTCTCGCACCGCGGCCGGCCCACCCCGCCGGCCCCGGAGGACGCGCCCGCGCCCGGCCCGGACGCGGCCAGGCCCCGCCTCGCCCTGTCCGTCCTGCTGGGCGCGCTCGCGCTCGGCTGCGCCGTCGCCCTGATGGCCACCTCGGGCTACCTCATCTCCTACGCCTCCGAGATGCCGCCCGTCCTCTACCTGATGATGGCCGTCACCTCGGTGCGCGCCTTCGGCATCGGCCGCAGCGTCTTCCGCTACGCCGAGCGGCTGGTCTCGCACGACGCCGTGCTGCGCACCCTCGGCACCCTGCGCGCCGCGGTGTACCGCCGGCTCACCGCGCTCGCCCCGGCCGGGCTGCCCGCGTTCCGGCGCGGCGACCTGCTCTCCCGGCTGGTCGCCGACGTCGACGCCGTCCAGGACCACTACCTGCGCTGGCGCCTGCCGGCCGCGGTGGCCGCGGTGGTCTCGCTGGCCGCCGCCGTCGCGATGGGCGCCTTCCTGCCCGCCGCCGGGCTGGTGCTCGGCGCCGGCCTGCTGCTCGCCGGCCTGGTGGTGCCCGCGCTGACCGCCCGCTGGTCGGCCGCCGCCGAGCGCCGCCAGGCCCCGGCGCGCGGACGGCTCGCCACCACCGTGCTGGACGCGTTCAGCGGGACGGCCGAGCTCACCGTGGCCGGCGCGCTGCCCGCCCGGCTCGCCGCCGTCCGCGCCGCCGACACCGCGCTGACCGGGCTGGCCGCCCGCTCGGCCACCACCGCCGCGCTCGGCACCGGGCTGATCACCCTGCTCACCGGCCTCACCGTGGCCGCCGCCGCGGCCGTCGGCCTGCGCGGCGTCGAGTCCGGGACGCTCGCCCCGGTCTGCCTGGCCGTCGTGGTGCTCACCCCGCTGGCCGCCTTCGAGGCCGTCACCGGCATGCCGCTCGCCGTCCAGGCCCGCCGGCGCAGCCTGGCCGCCTCGGAGCGGCTCGCCGAGGTGCTGGACGCGCCCGCCGCGGTCGCCGAGCCCGCCGCGCCGAAGTCCCTGCCCGAGCAGCCGCTGTCGATCGCCGTCCGCGGCCTGACCGCCCGCCACCCCGGCCAGGAGGCCGAGGCGCTGTCCGGCGTCGACCTCGACCTCGCCCCGGGCCGGCGGATCGCCGTGGTCGGCCCGTCCGGCTCCGGCAAGACCACCCTCGCCCAGGCGCTGCTGCGCTTCCTCGACCAGGACGCCGGGAGCGTGGTGCTGGCCGCCGGCCGTCCACAGGCTGTGGACAGCCGGGAGCTCGCCGGGGAGGACGTCCGCCGGGTGATCGGGCTCTGCGCCCAGGACGCGCACGTCTTCGACAGCTCGCTGCGCGAGAACCTCCGCCTCGCCCGGCCGGACGCGGACGAGGACGAGCTGCGCGCCGCCCTCGCCGCCGCCCGGCTGCTGGACTTCACCGAGACCCTGCCGGACGGCCTGGACACCATGGTCGGCGAGCACGGCGCCGCCCTCTCCGGCGGTCAGCGGCAGCGGCTCGCGCTCGCCCGGGCGCTGCTCGCCGACTTCCCGGTGCTCGTCCTGGACGAGCCCGCCGAGCACCTCGACCTGCCCACCGCCGACGCCCTCACCGCGGACCTGCTCACCGCCACCGCCGGCCGCACCACCGTCCTGATCACCCACCGCCTGGCCGGTCTCGACGACTCCACGGTCGACGAGGTGCTCGTCCTGGACGCCGGCCGGGTCGTCGAGCGCGGTGGCTGGTCCGAACTGCTGGCCCTGCCGGCCGGTCGTCTGCGGGCCATGCACGCCCGGGAGCGGGAGGCCGACGGCCTGTTGACGCCCGCGATCGGCTGACCGGAGCGGACCGCCGCCCTCGCGTCGTTCCTTATGTCTAAAACCGTACAAACTACGCTCTTCCTCATGGACCCCACGCCAGAGCCGCCCGACGCCGCCACCCCCGGTGAGCCGGAGCCCGACCAGGCCCCGCACCAGGTGCCCGAGATCTCCTCGCTCGGGCTGGACACGCTGGTCACCGAGGTGTCCGAGCGGCTACAGTCCGCCGCCGCCGTCACCGACCGGATGCAGCGGCTGCTGGAGGCGGTGGTCTCGGTCGGCGCCGGGCTCGACCTGCACGCGACGCTGCACCGGATCGCCGCCGGCGCGGCCGAACTGGTGGACGCCCGGTACGCCGCGCTCGGGGTGGTCGCACCCGGCGGCCACGGGCTGCAGGACTTCATCCACGTCGGCGTCGACGACGAGACCGTCCGCGAGATCGGCGAGCTGCCGGTCGGCCGCGGCATCCTGGGCGCGCTGATCGACCGGCCCGAGCCGCTGCGGCTGAGCGACCTCACCGCCGACCCGCGCTCCTACGGCTTCCCGCCGCACCACCCGGGGATGAAGACCTTCCTCGGCGAGCCGATCCGGATCCGTGACGAGGTGTTCGGCAACCTCTACCTCACCGAGAAGCGCAGCGGCGGTGCCTTCACCCCGGAGGACGAGCAGGTGGTGCACGCGCTGGCCGCCGCGGCCGGCGTCGCGATCGAGAACTCCCGCCTCTACGAGGAGGGCCGGCGCCGGGAGCGGTGGATCGCCGGCGCGGCCGCCGTCACCACCGCGCTGCTCTCCACCGACGAGGCCGAGGTGGCGCTCACCGTCGCCGCCGAGCAGGTCCGGGAGCTGGCGGACGCCGCGCTGGGCATGATCCTGCTGCCGGTCACGGACGGGGACGCGGGCACCGTCCGGATGCGGGTCGCCCATGCCTCGGGGGAGGACTCCGAGTTCGTCCGCGGCGAGCTGCTGCCGCCGGACAGCTTCGCCTCCCGGCTGCTCCAGCGGGAGAGCGTGCACCTCGACGACATGTCCACCGACCCGACCGTGGTGATCCGGCTCGCCCGCCGCTTCGGCCCCTCGCTGGCCGTGCCGATGGTCGCCGCCGGCCGGGTGCTCGGCGGGCTCTGCGTCTGGCGCTCACGCGGCGCGGTGCCGTTCTCCGAGGCCGAGAAGCAGCTCGCCGAGACCTTCGCCTCGCAGGCCGCGCTCGCGCTGCGGCTCGCCGAGGGGCAGCGCGACCAGCAGCGGCTCGCCGTCTTCCAGGACCGCGACCGGATCGCCCGGGATCTCCACGACCTCGTCATCCAGCGGCTGTTCGCCACCGGCATGATGCTGGAGGGCGCCGCCCGGCGGGCCGTCGTGCCGGAGGTGAAGGTCCGCATCGGCGAAGCGGTGGACGAGCTGGACGCCACCATCCAGGAGGTCCGCACCACGATCTACGCGCTCCAGCACGACGATCACGGTGACGCGCCCGACACCCTGCGGACCCGGGTGCTGCGCGAGTGCAGCCAGACCGCGGCGGCGCTCGGCTTCAAGCCCTCAGTCTCCTTCGTCGGTCCGGTGGAGAGCCTGGTCGGCGAGAAGACCGGGCGTCAACTGCTCGCCGCCCTGAGGGAGATGCTGTCCAACACGGCCCGGCACGCCCGGGCCTCCCGGGTCGGCGTCGAGGCCGACGCGACCGTGCACCTGGACGACGGCGGGCGCCCGGTCGGCGGCGATCCGGAGTCGCTGGACCGGGGCGGCCGGCCCGGCGTGCTGCTGACCGTCACCGACGACGGCGTCGGCATCCCCGTGGGCGGGCGGCGCAGCGGACTGCGCAACCTGGCACGGCGGGCCGAGGCGCTCGGCGGCGACGCCTGGCACGAGCCCGGCCCGTACGGCCGGGGGACCAGGGTGCTTTGGACGGCGCGGCTCTGAACACCCGTCCGGTCGATGGGTTCGCCACCGGGGACTCTTCGAACGGTTCGTGAACGACGGGGATCCGGGGCGGGTTCGGTTGGCGCGCACTTGGTGTGCACCTGGTGAAAGTTTAACGAGAGAGAACTTCCCGGCCAACGGAGCAAGTTGTGTATTTCGTGCCCTTCCGGCGCTCTCGTGTGCACACATAGCTTTACTCCCGTCTCGGAGAGGAACCGGACGGTGGGGGAGCAGTGGACGCGTCGAGCCGCGGTCACACCGCAGCAGGGGCAAGTCGTGGGGGGTTCCGGGCCGAACGGGCACCGGACGGGCGGTACCGCTGGCAGTTGAAAGCACCGAACGGACGCGTCGTCGCGGTCACTCCGGCCGCGTACGAGACGGCCGGGGACGCGGAGCGCGGCTTCGACGGCTTACGGGCCGTCGCGGAGGGGCTCACGGCCCGGATCACGCACGTCCGGGACGGCATCGGCTGGGTCTGGGTGATCCCCGGCTCGCGCAACCTGCCGGAGGTGCGGTCCAGCCGCGCCTACGAGCGGTACGCCACCTGCCAGAACGCCTTCCGGCGGTTCGTCGTGCTGCTGGCCAAGCAGCCGGCCCTGGAACGTCCCGAACTCTCCGAACGGGGGCCGTCGTTGAGATCCTCAGATGTCCGCTGACCGGCGCGGGCCGCGCCTGCTGACCGTCCCGGTCGGCGACCGCTCGCTGTCCTGGGCGCTTCGCGCGGCGAACGGGCGGCAGCTCGGCGTCGGCGTGCGCACCTATCGCAGCGAGCCCGAACTCGCCGAAGCAGTAAGAGAGTTGATCATCGAGCGGACCTCGCTGCGATGTACCGTCGGCCAGTCCGAGGCACGTCTGTGGGTGTGGACGGCCTTCCTGCCGGTCCGCTCCACCCGCCCGGGGGCCGCCGACGCCGCCGGACCGGTGGCCCGCAGCGCCCGCGGGTACCTGCGGCGCGACCAGTGCCAGGCCGGCGTGACCGGCTTCCTGGCCGGACTCCAGCGGCTGGGGCAGGAGTTGCGACGCCCCGGCCGGGAGGACACCTGGCCCTTCTGACGGTCCGTCCGCCGTCGCCCCCAGCCGCCTTCGGGCGGCTTCTCGCGTTGTCCCCCGGCACGGTCCCCGTTTCCCCCTCTTCCGGTGAAGCGCAGGTATCCGGCAACCCCCCGAGCCGCCACCTGGAGAAGAACGTCACCGGCCCCTGACCTGCGACTTTTCACCCCTCCACGGCCGCGCTGACCTGTTGCTAAACCTCTCCGAACCGAGAAATCGACAATTGCCGGCACCGGCTGTCGGCCCTTCCGACGGAACCGCGCCGACCGACAGGATCGGCACTGCCGGAACGGGCCGCCGCGGACGCGGCTCACGGCCCCGGGACTGACGACCAGTACCCGGGCAAGCGATGTACGTCTCTCCCACCGGAGGAACAGGAACATGCGCAAGACCGCTGCCAAGCTGCTCGCCGCCGCCGCCATCGCCACCTCGGTCGCCACCGTCGCCAGCGGCGTTGCCGTCGCCGACCCGGCCACCGGTGTCACCCCGGCCGCCCAGGACATCGTGGGTGTCGGCTCGGACACCACCCAGGCCGTCCTGAACGGCCTCTCGGCCGGCTACAACGCCTCCCTGGCCGCCGCGGGCAACACCACCTCCCCGCGTCTGTACAGCTGGGACGCCACCGGCTCCGCCACCATCGTCACCAAGACCGGTGCGGACGCCAACTTCACCCGTCCGAACGGCTCGGGCGCCGGCATCAAGCAGCTGGAGCAGAAGACCAGCACCACGGTCGACTTCGCCCGCTCCTCGCGTGCCCGCCAGGCCGGCGACCAGGCCACCGACACCTTCGTCACCCTGGCCAAGGACGCCGTGTCCTGGGCGGCCAAGAACGGCGGCAACGCGCCGGCCAGCCTGACCACGGACCAGCTGAAGGACATCTTCACCTGCGCCAAGACCAACTGGCACGACATCAACGCCGCCTGGCCGAACTCCACCATCAAGCCCTTCCTGCCGCAGGCCGACTCCGGCACGCGTGCCTTCTTCCTGAAGGCGATCGGTGGCGGTGTCACCGTCAACCCGGGCGCCTGCGTGGTCTCCGGCACCCAGGAGAACCAGGGCACCGACTCGGTCCTGGACGACAACGACGCGATCGTTCCCTACTCCGTCGCCCACTACATCGGCCAGGTCTGGAACGGCAAGGCCACCGGCACCGACGCCCAGGGCCCGCTGACCATCCGTGACGTGAACAGCGTCACCCCGGTCGTCCTGTCCGGCACCCCGGCCGTCCACGTCATCAACCCGTCCTTCGCCTCCACCGCGTACGGCCGCGTGATCTACAACGTGGTCCGCCAGGCCGAGTGGGTGGCCACCGACACCCACGGCCAGGCCCTGCGCGCCATCTTCGGCACCTCGGGCTGGATCTGCAGCGCCGCGGGCGCCGCGATCGTCAAGGACTACGGCTTCCTGGCCCTGCCGGCCGGCGCCTGCGGCTCGACGGTCTGATCCACCGGTCCACGCGTCACCCCGCACCACCTGCTGAACCCGCACCATCCGGCGGCCACGGGCCTCGTGCCCGTGGCCGCCGGCCCACCCGAGAGCCGCCGAAAGGAAGCTGACACGAGATGCGCAGGATCATTGCCAAGCTGCTCGCCGTCGCCACCCTGGCGGGCTCGGCGGCCGGTCTGACCGGGGGCACCGCCCTCGCGGACCCGCCCCCGCCCCTCGTGCCGAACCCGCAGGACATCGTCGGGGTCGGCTCGCACACCACCGGGCCACTGTTCAACCAGTTCTCCACGGACTACAACGCCGCCCTCGCGAGCGCCGGTGACACCACCTCGCCCCGGCTCTACAGCTTCGACGCCACGGGCCCCTCGCCGATCACGCTCAAGCAGGGCGCCCCGCAGATCGGCCGGCCGATCGACGTCGGCACCGGTCTGGGGGCCCAGCACGTGTGGCCGAGTGCCATCGACTTCGTCCGGTCCGACCGCGGCCCTCAGGCCGGCGACCTGCCCAGCGACCTGTTCGTCGCCTTCGCCAAGGACGCCGTGAGCTGGGCCGCCCAGGCGGGCGGCCACGCGCCGGCCAACCTCACCACCGCGCAGCTGAAGGACATCTACACCTGCGTCAGCACCAAGTGGTCCGACATCGACGCCACCTGGCCGAACGCCACCATCAAGCCCTTCCTGCCGCCGCCCTCCTCCGGCACCCGCGCCTTCTTCCTGAAGGCCCTCGGCGGCGGTGTCCCCCTCTCCCCCGGCGCCTGTGTCGTCTCCGGGCCCGAGGAGAACCAGGGAACCGACCAGGCGCTCAACGACCAGGACGCGGTGTTCCCCTACTCCGTCGGCCACTTCATCGGTCAGGCGTACCTGGGCCGCGGGACGGCGACTGACAGCGCGGGTCCGCTGACCGTCCGCAACATCAACGGCATCATCCCCGTGACGGCCGCCCGGACGATCAACCCCAGCTTCGCCGCGACCACCTACGGACGGGTCCTCTACGACGTGGTCCGTGATTCCGACTGGAACGCCACCGACACGCACGGTCAGGCTCTGCGGAAGATCTTCGGCGTCACCGGCTGGATCTGCAGCCCGGCCGGCCAGGCCGACACCAGGAGCTACGGGTTCCTGGTCCTGCCGGCCGGTGCCTGCGGCTCCACGATCCACATTTGATCTACCGGCCGATCGTGCGGAGGGCGAGGTACGGGAGCACCTCGCCCCGGCGATCCGACCGCACCACCGAAAGCTTCGGACACCGTTCCCCGCCGGGCAGTGCGGGGCCGGCCGTCCGTCGAGGCGGCGCCCATCGGCCGCCTGCGCCACCAGCACAACCTTTCACCTCTCCCAAGGAGTTCAGCATGTCCCGTACCCGCGCCCGCCTCGCCGCCACCGGTGCCGCCGTCGTTCTTGCCGTGACCGGCATGAGCGGTGCGGCCGTTGCCGACACGACCCTGGCGAGCACGCCGTCCACCGGCAGCGCGGTGGTCAACTCCAGCACCACCTTCCTCAAGGACCAGGCCCTCAACGGGATCGTCGTCATCCCGCTGCCGACCGCGGCTCCCTCGTACGACAGCGCCACCGGCATCAGCACCACCTTCCCGGTGACCGCCGGCGCGGCCAACCTGGCCGGCTACTACGGCGACATCGAGCTCGGTGGCGGTCTGCTCTTCGTCAACGTCTTCACCGGGAAGAGCACCACCTTCAAGCAGCTGCACTTCAGCGTCGACTCCTGGGCCATCACCGGTGTCCCGGTTGGCGGCACCGCTGCGGTGTCGCTGTTCGACCCGGCCGGCAGCACCCAGATCGCCAACAGCGCCGGTACCCAGACCCTGAACTCCTCGGAGCTCAAGATCGACGCCGCGGGCGCCCAGTACCTCGACTCCAAGCTGAACACCACCTTCTTCCAGGGCGGCCAGACCATCGGCTCGCTCGCGCTGACCTTCACCCAGGGCAGCTGACCTCGGGTTCCCCGAACCCGGGAGCGCATCACGGCGGACCCGCGCTTCGGCGCGGGTCCGCCGCATGCGGAGTTCCCAACTCCGGTACGGAGTAGTCGCGTTGTGTTCTCGTACACCCGGTCGACCGAATCCGGCCATGTAGGGCTGGCCGAATAGTAGGCAACCGGAGCCGTCAGCCGAGCGCGACCATTCCCTCGTGCCGCCCCGAGCGGCTCGCACATCCCGGAGGTGCCCGCCATGAGAATCCGCGTACCCGATCCGAGAGCGCGAGGGCGGTGGCGCCGACGACTACCGTCGTTGACACTCGTCCTGGCCGTCGTGGGTGCCCTGGTGACGGTGCCGGTGGGCCTCGGCACCCTCACCGAGGCGAAGGCGGCATCCTCGGTGACGGTCCCGGGGCCGAGGGTCTGGCTCCCGGGCAAGATGGACTACGGCGACGCCGGGAGCATCACCGTCTCCCAGGCCGACAACCTGACGGACCAGGTCATCCAGGTCTCCTGGACCGGCTTCACCCCGAGCGTGAGCCGGTACGACGGGTCGCAGGCGTCGAGCGTCGAGCCCGGCAGCGACGCCGTGCTCTATCCGGTGCGGGTCTACCAGTGTCGCGGCGACAAGCCGAAGGTGACGGACTGTTACGGCAGTAGCCTGTTCGAGGCTGACCCGGACAAGGCCTTCGAGAACGTGCGTCCGGAGGCGGGCACGACGACCCCGGACTTCCCGTCGAACATGCGGGTGGGCATCACCGGTGCCGACGGCTCGGGCGCGGTCACGATGGAGGTCTGGTCGAAGCGGCTGAGCCCGCACCTCGGGTGCGACGCCACGCACGCCTGCTCCATCGTGGTCGAGGCCAACTACGGCGGTGACCCGGTCGACATGTACCAGATGCGCGGCGGCCAGCCGGACTGCGCCGACCACGGGTTCGACAACGACGGCATCATCATGGTCACGGCGTCGGACTGGGGCACCGCCAATTACAACAACCCCACGACGGGCGCGGCCGCCGGCGAGATGTGCGCCTGGCAGAACGCCAAGGTCATCCCGATCAGGTTCACCGCCACCCCGGACGAGTGCGACATGCAGGCCCCCGACGTGGTCGCCGCGGGCCAGGAGCTCTCCAACCGCGCCATGCAGCAGTGGGTGGCCGGTCTGTGCCTCGACAAGAAGGCCCCGCTGACGGTCCAGTACACCCCCGCCGGTGGTGACTCGGCGGCCAGGCAGTCGTTCCTGAGCGGTTCACGGGTGGACGTCGGACTGACCGCGGTCCCGGACCGGGAGACCCCGGCCCGGCCGTACGTCTACGCGCCGCTCTCGACGACCGGCATCTCGATCGTGTTCTGGGCGGACGACCCGAACAGCGGACGCCAGTTCAGGGACATGAAGCTGAACGCCCGTCTGGTCGCCAAGCTGCTCACTCAGACCTACCAGGCGAACGGCGTCGTCACGCCCACCGTCGACGGCAACCCGGCCTGCATCTTCGCCGACCCCGAGTTCATCCAGCTCAACCCGCTGCCGGCCGGCTCGGGCCAGGCCTGGCCGGGCTGCGAGGGCGGGCCGGAGAACTCCAGCCCGATCGTGCTGGGCACGGCGAACGACCTGACCTACCAGCTGACCTCGTGGATCGCCGGGGACCCGGACGCCGCCCGGTTCATGGCGGGCGAGCGCGACCCCTGGGGCACCCGGGTCAGCCTGCGCTACATGCGGCCCGACTACCAGGGCTACCCGATCGACCAGCTGATCCGCGAGGACGACACCGGTCTGGCCCAGAAGCCGGGCGAGCCGCCGCTGCCCGACGAGAAGGCGCACTGGAAGCAGTACGAGTGGAACCCGCTGCAGACCAACCTCGGTGAGGTGCTGCGCTACCTGCAGCAGGGGCAGTCGACCGCCCGCAAGCGGGACAAGCAGAACGGCCAGAACCCGCGACTGGACGCGCGCCCGATCGGCAAGCGGATGAACTTCGCGATCCTCGACAGCGCCCAGGCGAAGGCCTATCGCCTCCCCGAGGCCTCGCTGCAGAACGCGTCCGGCGCCTTCGTCGCACCGACGCTCAACAGCCTCCAGGCGGCACTGGGCGACATGCCGGTGGATCCCGCGACCGGCACCCAGCTGCTGCCCTACGGCGAGCCGAACACCCTGTACTCGCTCGACCAGCGGGCGTACCCGCTGACCGTCGTGCAGTACGCGATGGTGCCGACGGGCGGGCTGTCGGCGAAGAAGGCCGACGACATCACCAAGTTCCTGCGGACGGTCACCGACACCGGTCAACTGTTCGGCGTCGAGCCGGGTCGCCTGCCCGAGGGCTTCCTCCCCCTCACCAAGGAGCAGCGGGCGCAGGCTCAGGACGCCGTCAAGCACGTGGCGGACCAGGACGGCAAGTGGCCGGGCAACCAGAAGCCCCCGGCGCCCGAGCCCGAGGGCGGGAACCCCGAGCCCGGGACGCCCACCGGTGGCTCCGGTGGTACGACGGGCGGTACCGGCGGCACCGTCGTCCCCGAGGTCCCGTCCGGCACCACCGGCACCACCGGGACCTCGGGTACCGGCGGCACCACGGGTGGTACCGGTACGACCGGTACCACCGGCGGCGACAGCACCCCGGTGAGCGACGGCACCTCCGGCACGTCCGGCGGCTCCGGGATCTCCGGCGGCTCCGGTTCGAGCGGTCTGGACCCCGACCTCCCGGGCACCGGTGCCGCGGGTACCGCGGGAGCCACCGGAGCCGGCGCAGCCGGCGGCGCGACCACGCCGGGTGCGGGAGCCACCGGAGCCGGCGCGGCCGGCGGCGCCCCGGCCCAGAACGGCCCACTCGCGGCGGCCCCGGTCGCGGCCGGCTCGCCGTCTCCCGACCGCTCCGGCGGGGCTCGGCTGCTGCTACCCATCGCGCTGATCGGCGGCGCGGTGCTGCTGGTCGGCGGCCCGGCGGCGCTGTTCCTGGGCGGAACTCCGGCGGGTGCGCGGGCGACCGCCGCCACCCGGAGCGTGTGGGCGCGGATCCGCCGCCGCCCCTGACACCGCCCGACCCGTGAGGACTCGGCGGGGCCGCCGTTCCGGCCCCGCCGAGTCCCCTTCCCGGGGGCGGGCACCCCTGTCCCGGCGCCCCGCGCCGGGGCGGCGGTTTCCGCCCACCGATCCCTGTACCGAGCAGGTCCCACCGAGCCGGAGAGCAGACCATGACAGCCGCCGCCGAGCCCGCGGCACCCCACGCCGAGGCTCCACGCCAGCCCGACCCCGACGTACCCCGCACCATCACCGCCCCCGCCACCAACGGCGACCGGGTGTTCCGCGGCCTGCTGCGGGCGGCCGGCCTCTCGGTCTTCGCGATCATGGGGCTGATCGCCTTCTTCCTGGTCCTGCGCGGCGGCGACGCGCTGCGCGCGGTCGGCTTCGACTTCTTCACGGAGAAGAAGTGGCAGACCCAGGCACACAACTTCGGCATCGCCTCCGTCCTGCCCAACGGCATCCTGATCGCCGTGATCGCGCTGGTGATCGCCGTCCCGGTGGCGCTGGCCACGGCGATCTTCATCTCCGAGTACGCCCCGCCGAGGCTGCGGGCCACGCTGATCTCGCTGGTCGACCTGATGGCAGCGATCCCCAGCATCGTCTACGGCCTGTGGGGGCTCTTCTTCCTCCAGCCGCAGATCATCGGCACCGTCCGCTGGATGTCCAACCACCTCGGCGACACGATCCCGTTCCTGAAGGTCCGGACCGGTGACATCGGCACCTCCTACACCTCCTCGACCTTCATCGCGGGCGTGGTGGTCTCGCTGATGATCATCCCGATCATCATCTCGCTGAGCCGTGAGGTGTTCTCCCAGGCCCCGCAGGGCGAGCGCGAGGGCGCCTACGCACTCGGCTCCACCCGCTGGGGGATGGTGCGCACGGTGGTGCTGCCGTTCGGACGCGGCGGCGTGATCGGCGCGGTGATGCTCGGCTTCGGTCGCGCGATGGGCGAGACCATCGCCGTCGCGCTGATCATCTCGCCCAGCTTCGACATCATGGGCCACATCTTCGAGAACGGCGCCAACTCGATCTCCGCGCTGATCGCGCTGCGGTTCGGCGAGTCCGACACCCTGTCGCTCTCCGCGCTGATGGCGGCCGGACTGGTGCTGTTCGGCATCACCCTGCTGGTCAACATGGCCGCGAGCTTCGTGATCAGCCGCTCCCGCTCCGGCGCGGCGACGGCGGACTGATCCATGGCCCACCAGAGAACCCGCCACCGGGCCCGCCGACCGCTGCCGCTCCGCCGTGAAGGGACGCACCGATGACCACCCTCGACAAGGCGCCCACAGAAGCGCCCCCCGCCGGCGCACCCGTCGGCGCGTCCCCCGCGGACGCCCCCGGTGACCGGACCCCCGGGCCGGAGCTGCCGGAGAAGAAGCTGAAGCTCGGCGGCATCACCCGCGACGACGTGTTCACCGTCGCCGGCTCGATCGTCGGCGCGCTCGGGCTGAACTGGGTGCTGTACGAGCGGGTGCTGCCGTTCAGCGGCGCGCTCGGCTTCGTGCTCTGCTGGTACCTGCTCTTCCTGGCCGGCTACTACATCCTCGGCCGGCAGCAGTGGGGCACGCTGGTGGTCCGCGAGCGCCTGGTCTCGGTGGTCGCCTGGAGCGCCGGCGCCCTCGTGGTCGCGCTGATCGTGGACCAGATCGGCTACGTCGCCTCGCGCGGCTACCAGGCGGCCCAGCACGCGAACTTCTTCACCGAGTCGATGGAGAAGACCGCCTCGCTCTCCCCGATCACCTCCGGCGGTGCCGTCCATGCCGTCGTCGGCTCGCTCGAACAGCTCGGCCTGGCCACGCTGTTCGCGGTGCCGCTGGGCATCGCGGCGGCGGTCTTCATGTCCGAGATCGGGGGCCGGCTGGCCCGGCCGGTGCGGACCCTGGTCGAGGCGATGACGGCGCTGCCCTCGATCGTCGCCGGCCTGTTCATCCTCGGCATCGTCATCCTCACCTTCGGCTTCGACAAGAGTGGCTTCGCGGCCTCCCTGGCGCTGACCGTGATGATGATGCCGATCGTCACCCGGGCCGCCGAGGTGGTCATCCGCCTCGTCCCCGGAACCCTGCGCGAGGCGTCCTACGCGCTCGGCGGCAGCCAGTGGCGCACGGTCTGGAACGTCGTCCTGCCGACCGCCCGGCGCGGTCTGGTGACGGCCGTGGTGCTGGGCATGGCGCGCGCCGTCGGCGAGACCTCGCCGGTGCTGCTGACCGCGGGCTTCACCTCGCGGTTCAACGCCAACCCCTTCGAGGGCCCGCAGATCTCGCTGCCGCTCTACATCTGGAGCTACGTCAAGCTGCCGTACGACGCGATGATCGCGCGCGCCTTCGCCGCCGCGCTGACCCTGATGGCGGTCGTGCTGATCCTCTTCGTCACCGCGCGCGTGCTCGGCGGGCGCGGCCCGGGCGAACTGAGTCGCCGGCAGAAGCGCAGGCTCGAACGCGCCTCCCGGGCCTCCGCGCCGGCCGCCCCCGAGGTCGCCGGGCCGCACGCCGTCCGACCCACCGCCCAGCCCGGCCTCGCCACCTCGGCCGTCGCCACCGGGGGGCACTGATGTTCCGACCCACCACCCTCCGCACCAGAGGAGTCCCCATGTCGCGGGAGGCCGCAAGCCGCCCCCTGGCACGTCCCTTGGCCGTGCTGTTGTCCACCCTGCTAGCGGCCGGGTCCCTGCTGCTGGGACAGGCCGTCCCGGCCAGCGCGGCCTCCGTCGCGCTCACCGCCAGCGGGTCCAGCTGGGCCTTCCCGGCGATCGACCAGTGGCGCCAGGACGTCGGCCCGCAGGGCATCCAGATCGACTTCAACGCGGTCGGTTCCGCCCGTGGTCGCGCCGAGTGGAACACCGGTCGCAACGACTTCAGCGCCTCCGACGTGCCGTTCCGCACCACCGTCGACACCGGGGCCGGCGAGGACATCCAGCGCGCCGGTGAGGCGGGCGTGGAGAAGGTCGTCTACGGCTACTCCTATGTTCCGATCACCGCCGGTGGCACGGCGCTGATGTACCACCTCACGGTGGGCGGCAAGCGGGTCAACGACCTGCGGCTGTCGACGCAGACCATCATGGACATCTTCACCAACAAGATCACCAACTGGAACGACCCCAGGGTCACCGAGGACTACGGCAAGCAGCTGCCGAACCTGCCGATCACCCCGGTGATCCGCTCCGACGGCTCCGGCGCCACCGCGCAGTTCACCCGCTGGATGAGCCGGACCTACCCCGAGCAGTGGGACGAGTACTGCAAGTCGGTCAACAAGGTGAGCTGTGGCCTGTACACCGAGTTCTTCCCGCGCGCCGGCCGGATGACCGCGCAGAGCGGCTCGGACACCGTCGCTGGCTACATCAAGGCCGGCTCCGGCGAGGGCACCATCGGCTACGACGAGTACGCCTTCGCCAAGAACAGCAACTGGCCGGTCGTGAAGGTCCTCAACCCGGCCGGGTACTACACCCTGCCGACCGCCTCCAACGTGGCCGTCGCGCTGACCGCCGCCCAGATCCGCGGTGTCGACGACAACACCTCGCCGGAAGACCCGAACTACCTCCAGCAGAACCTGGACGGCGTCTACATCAACAAGGACCCGCGCTCCTACCCGCTCTCCAGCTACAGCTACCTGATCGTGCCGCGCAGCAACTCGCTCCAGTCGCTGCCGAAGTTCAGCAACGACAAGGGCTCGGCGCTGAGCCGCTTCCTCGCCTACGTGCTCTGCCAGGGCCAGGGCGAGGCGGACTCGCTCGGCTACTCACCGATCCCGCGCAACCTGGTCCGCGGCGGTCTGCTGCAGACCAACCGCATCCCCGGGAACGCCAGCCCGGTCGACCCCAACACCCTTTCCAACTGCAACAACCCGACCTTCAACAGTGCCGGTGAGCTGACCATCCTCAAGACCGCTCCGCAGCCCAGCGAGTGCGACGCGAAGGGCGCCCCGCTGGACTGCAAGACGAGGCCCGGCGGCACCTCGGGCGGCTCCACCACCGGCGGTGCGGCGGCCGGCGGCGCGGGCACCGGCGGTGCCACCGGCGGTGGGACCGGCGGCGCTGCGGCGGGCGGCGCTGCGGCGGGCGGCGCGGGTGCCGCGGCCGCCGGAGGCGCGGCAGCCACGTCCGGCGGTACCGGCGGCAACAAGGCCACCGGCAACAAGACCGGCACCAAGGCTCCCGGGACCACCGGCACCGGCGGCTCCGGCTCCGGCACCGGCGGGTCCTCCACCGGCGGCTCCGGCGGTACCGGTGGCACGGGCGGGACGGGCGGGACCGGTGGCACGGCCGCGGACCCGAACGCCGGGGCCGTCGCCGCCGACCCGAACGCCGCGGCCTCGGCCGACGGCGAGGGCCAGGGCGCCGAGCAGGCCGTCGACCCGCAGACCGGCCAGGTGGTCGCGCGCGGCTCCGGCGGCACCACCGAGGTCGCCGCCGACGTGGTGAACGTCGGCGGCCGGCCCGAGGACTGGACGCTGAGCGTCCTCACCGCCGTCGAACTGCTCGCCGTCGTCATCGTCCCGCCGCTGCTCGGCCGCCGTCTGCTGCGCCGCCGCTCGCAGACGGGCGGCCGGTCATGACGGCCCCCGCCCTGGAGAAGCCGGTCGGCGCGGCGCAGCCCGCGCCGGCCCCGGCGGCCCCCGCGCCCGCGGCCGAGCCCGCCGCGGCCGGGCCCGGCCGGGACGGCTCCGGCCGGACGGCGAAGCGGGTCCGGTTCCTGCAGGCGGCCTGGGCGGTGAGCCTGCTGGCAGCGCTCACCATGGGCTTCGTCGGCTACCTGTTCACGCTCTCGCACGTGCAGGAGAAGCACTTCCAGTCCACCTCCTACAAGTCCTTCCGGGACCAGCTCGCCAAGGCGACCGCCCCGACCGGCAAGGCCGCGGACGGCGCCCCCGTCGCGCTGCTGGACATCCCGGCGATCGGGCTGCACCAGGCGGTCGTGGTGGAGGGCACCACGGGCCGGGACCTCATGCGCGGTCCCGGCCACCGCCGGGACACCGCGCTGCCCGGGCAGACCGGGGTGTCGGTGGTGTTCGGCCGCGGGGCGACCTTCGGGGCGCCGTTCGGCGAGCTGACCAAGCTGCGGGTGGGCGACAAGATCCAGGCCACCACCGGGCAGGGCACCTTCACCTACACCGTCAATGTGTACGGCGACGAGGACCACCCGATCGTGGACCCGGTGCGCAACCGCCTGGTGCTGGTGACCAGCGACTCCAACTGGATCGCGAGCTCGACGGTGCTGATCGGCGCCCGGCTCGACGGCGACCCGGCGGCCAACCCCGGCGGGCGCCCCGCCACCGTGCCGTTCGACAAGGCGCTGGCCGCCGACAAGGGCGCGCTGGCCGCACTGCAGCTGTGGACGCTGGGCCTGCTCGGCGCGGTCGTCGCCGCCGTCGTGCTCGCCCGGTACTGGCACCGCTCGGCCGCCTACCTCAGCCTCGCGCCGGTGATCGGCGCGCTGCTCTGGGCGGTCTACGAGAACGCCGCCGCCCTGCTGCCCAACCTCTACTGAAGCGCGCCCGGAGGACCGTACCGATGACGGATGCACCGATGACCGACCTACCGCACGACCAGGCCCCGGGGCCCGACGAGACCACCATGACGCTGCCGGCCGCCGACTACGCGGACCACGCCGACCACGCGGACCACGCGGGCTACGACGGGCAGCACCTGCTCTACCCGCAGGACGCGCACTACGAGGGCTACGACCAGGAGCCCGCCCTGGCCGGACTGGAGACCCGGGACGTCTCCGCCTGGTTCGGCTCCCGCAAGGTGCTGGAGCGGGTCTCGCTCGCCATGCCCGCCGGCGAGGTGACCGCGCTGATCGGCCCGTCCGGCTGCGGCAAGTCCACCTACCTGCGGATCCTCAACCGGATGCACGAGATGGTCCGCGGCGCCGCGCTCTCCGGCGAGGTGCTGCTGGACGGCGACGACGTCTACCGGCCCGGCCGGCGGCCCGCCGACGTGCGCCGCCGGATCGGCATGGTGTTCCAGCGGCCCAACCCGTTCCCGGCGATGTCCATCAAGGACAACGTCTCCAGCGGGCTCAAGCTCGCCGGCATCAAGGTCGCCAGGGACGAGCGCGACCACCTGGTGGAGACCAGCCTGCGCCAGGCCGGCCTCTGGGACGAGGTGGCCAGCCGCCTCGACGCCCCCGGCGGCTCGCTCTCCGGCGGCCAGCAGCAGCGCCTGTGCATCGCGCGGTCGCTGGCCGTCTCGCCGGACATCCTGCTGATGGACGAGCCCTGCTCGGCGCTCGACCCGACCTCGACCCGCCGGGTCGAGGAGACCATCGCCGAGCTGCGCGGCCGGCTCACCATCGTGATCGTGACCCACAACATGCAGCAGGCCCAGCGCGTGTCGCAGAGCTGCGCGTTCTTCCTGGCCACCCACGACACCCCCGGCCGGATCGTCGAGGCCGGGCCGACCGAGCAGGTGTTCCACCAGCCGCACGACCAGCGGACCTCGGACTACGTCAACGGCCGCTTCGGCTGACCCGACCCGCTCGCGCCCTCAGTCGCCGCGGTGCCGGAGGATCTCCTCCAGCACCGCGGCGACGCCGTTCTGCTCATTGCTCATCGTGTGCAGCGGCACCGCCGCCAGCACCTGCGGATGGGCGTTCGCGACGGCGTACGCGGTGCCGGCCCAGGCCAGCATCTCCAGGTCGTTCGGCATGTCGCCGAAGGCCACCACCTCGCTCCGGTCGATCCCCCGCCCGGCGCACCAACGGGCCAGCGTGCTGGCCTTGGTGACGCCGGGCGCACTGATCTCCAGCAGCGGTATCGGCGCCGAGCGGGTGATCTCGGCGAGCTCCCCGGCGGCCTCCCGGGCCTCGCTCAGCAGCTTGTCCGGGTCCAGGTCCGGGTGCTTGGCGAGCAGCTTGTACAGTCCGCGCACCGGGCCGCCCGGGCCGAGCAGCTCCTCGGCCGGGCCGACCGGGTGGTTCTCGTCCTGCCCCCACATCCGCACCTCGTAGCCGGGCTCGCGGGCGAACCCGGCCGGGTACTCGAAGGCGAACGCGGTGCCCGGCAGCTTCGCCCGCAGTCGGGCCACCACCGCGAGCGCGTCCTCCCCGGCCAGCGGGAACGACTCCAGCAGCTCGCCGCGCCGCACGTCCACCACCGCGCCGCCGTTGGAGCAGATCGCCACCCCGTGGCCGCCGATGTGCGCGCTCACCTGCTGCATCCAGCGCGGCGGGCGGCCGGTCACGAACACCACCTGGATCCCGGCCGCCTCGGCGGCGGCCAGGGCGGCGGCGGTTCGCTCGGTGACGGTGCCGCCGGAGCAGAGCAGCGTGCCGTCCAGATCGGTGGCGATCAGCCGGGTCGGGGGAGCGGTGCGCGGTGTGGTCACCGCTCCATCTTCGCCCACCGCCGCCGCTCTCCCCCACTCCCCGTCCGGCGCACGTTTCGGCCCCCGCTGCGCCAGTTCCGGCCGATCCGCCCGCTTCCGGGGTGTCCCACCGCCTCCGACCGGGCAGGACTCTCCTCGGCCACCCCGTCGGCAGGAAGAGCCATGCGAACTCGCCAGGTCCCAGACGAGATCGAGATCGAGCCCGCGCCCCTCCCCGAGGAGGCGGCCACGCCGCCTTCCCGCGAACCCGTGCTGATCGGCGACATCCTCTTCGACACCCTCGCCGACCTCGCCCGCCGAGGCAGCCCCACCCACCCCCTGCGCCTCCCCTCCCAACGCCCCCACCCCTGACCTTCCCGCACCCGGCTCCCCGCCTCCCGCACCGCCCCCGGCGGCCCGCGTAGGGCCGGGGCCGTGCGACCGAGCACGGTGGCGCGGGCGGAGCGGGGCCGCTGTTCAGGAGGAGAGGCGCTCCAGTGCCGCGGTGGCGATGCGCTCGACGTAGGTCAGGGCGTCGGTGGGCCGGCCGGTGAGCTCGACGACGGCGACCCTGGTGCCGCTGCGCAGGACCGCGACCCCGCCGCTGACGGTGCCGTCGCCGTTGTACGCCGGGTACCAGTGGGCGGTGCCGCCGGTGACGTTCAGGGTGTGGGCCGCGCCGTAGTACCAGTGGCCTGGCGCTTGCTCCTGGCAGGGCACCTCCTCCAGCGTACTGAGCTGGCTGCAGCGTTGAATCCGGCACGGGGCCGGTCCGCACCGGCGGTCGTGTCCTGGAGAGGAGTCCCGTCGCGAGGATGAGGTCGTCAAGTCGGAGGGCGCCCGGCCGCTGACGGCTGCCGTAGGGTCGGCGGTATGCGTCTGAGCACGGTGATCCTCCCCATCCACCGGTGGAGCGAGGGACAGAAGATCTGGCGGCGGGCCGAGGAGCTCGGCTTCCACGCCGCGTACACCTATGACCACCTGAGCTGGCGGTCGTTCCGGGAGGAGCCGTGGTTCGGGGCGGTGCCGACGCTCACCGCGGCGGCGGCGGCGACCGAGCGGCTGAGGATCGGGACGCTGGTGACCTCGCCGAACTTCCGGCACCCGGTGACGCTGGCGAAGGACCTGATCACGCTCGACGACGTGTCCGGCGGGCGGCTGACGGTGGGGATCGGGGCCGGCGGGACCGGGTTCGACGCGACGGCGATGGGCCAGGAGGCGTGGTCGCCGAAGGAGCGGGCGGACCGGTTCGGGGAGTTCCTGCCGCTGCTGGACGAGTTGCTGAGCAACGACGCCACGACCCGGGAGGGCACGTACTACTCGGCGGTCGAGGCCCGGAACATCCCCGGCTGCGTGCAGACCCCGCGGGTGCCCTTCTACGTCGCCGCGGCCGGGCCGCGCGGGATGCGGCTGGCCGCGGAGTACGGGCAGGGCTGGGTGACGTACGGGGATCCGAAGGCTCCGGCGGACGTGCCGGTGGAGCAGGCGCCCGCGGTGGTCGCGCAGCAGATCGCGAAGCTGACGGCGGCCTGCGAGGAGCGGGGCCGGGACGTGGCGACGCTGGAGAAGGTGCTGCTCCAGGGTTCGACCGCGGAGAAGCCGCTGGAGTCGCTGGACGCCTTCGTGGACTGGGCCGGGACGTACCGGGAGGTCGGCATCACCGAGCTGGTGGTCCACTGGCCGGTGCCGGACTCGATCTTCGCCAACGACCTGGCCGTCTTCGAGCGGATCGCCACCGAGGGCCTGGCCCAGTTGGCCTGACGGCGCGTCGACGCCCCCGGGGTCCGGTTCTCGGGGGCGGGCGCCGTGGTCCCCTAGGGGAACGGCGGGGTGGCGTCATACCCGAGCAGCAGGCGGGCTCGTCATCGCAGCTCATGACCGGGCGCGGGGCCGGACACTACGGTGAGGAACGTGTCCACTGTCATCAAGACGGACGGCCTCACCAAGAGGTTCCCCCGGGTGACCGCCCTCGATCAGCTGACCGTTGAGGTCGAGCCCGGGGTGGTCGGCCTGGTGGGGGCGAACGGGGCGGGCAAGTCCACACTCATCAAGATCCTGCTGGGGCTGGCCCCGGCGACCTCCGGGACCGGGCGGGTGCTCGGGCTCGACGTCGCCACCCAGGGGTCGGAGATCCGCGAGCAGGTCGGCTACATGCCGGAGCACGACTGCCTGCCGCCGGACGTCTCGGCCACCGAGTTCGTGGTGCACATGGCGCGGATGGCCGGGCTGCCGGCCGCCGCCGCGCGCGAACGGACGGCGGACACGCTGCGGCACGTCGGGCTGTACGAGGAGCGCTACCGCCCGATGGGCGGCTACTCGACGGGCATGAAGCAGCGGGTGAAGCTGGCGCAGGCGCTGGTGCACGACCCGAAGCTGGTGCTGCTGGACGAGCCGACCAACGGGCTGGACCCGGTCGGCCGGGACGACATGCTGGCGCTGATCCGCCGGGTGTACACGGACTTCGGCATCTCGGTGCTGGTCACCACCCACCTGCTGGGCGAGCTGGAGCGCACCTGCGACCACCTGGTGGTCATCGACGGCGGCAAGCTGCTGCGCTCCTCGTCCACCGCCTCCTTCACCGGCACGACGGCCACCCTGGCGGTCGAGGTGACGGACCACCCGGAGGACCACGGCCTGGACGCGGGCGCCGCGGTGCGCGAGCGGCTGGCGGCGGCGGGGCTCTCGGTGGAGCCGGAGGGCACCCGGATCCTGCTGGTCCGGCTGGCGGGTGACGACACGTACGACACCATCCGGGACGCGGTCGCGGACCTCGGGCTGGGGCTGGTGCGGCTGGAGGAGCGGCGGCACCGGGTCGCCGAACTGTTCACCCGGGACGCGGGGACGACGGAGAACGAGGGGGTTACCGCAGATGTCACTGCCTCCTGAGTTCAGGCCGGCCGACACCGGCGTCATCCACGACATCGGCTACCGCGGTTACACCGGCCCCCGGCTCGGCCGGGCGTACGCCACGCGCTCGCTGTTCACCCAGAGCCTGCGCGCCGCGTACGGCCTCGGGCGGTCCGGCAAGTCCAAGGTGCTGCCGATGATCGTGCTGGGCGCGGCCACCGTGCCGGCCCTGATCATCGTGGCGGTCGCGCTGATGACCGCGTCCGACCGGCTCCCGGTGGACTACGCGCAGTACCTGAGCGCGATCGGGCTGGTGACCTCGATCTTCCTCGCCTCGCAGGCGCCGGTGCTGTTCTCCCGGGACCTGCGCCACCACACCGTGCCGCTGTACTTCTCCCGCCCGATCACCCGCGCCGACTACGTGCGGGCCAAGTTCGGGGCGATGGCCTGCGCCCAGCTGCTGCTGATGGTCGCGCCGCTGGTGGTGCTGTACGTCGGTTCGCTGCTGATCAAGCTGGACTTCGGCGACCAGACCGAGCACTTCTGCTACGGCCTGGTGGCCGCGGTGCTGTACGCGCTGGTGCCGACCTCGGTCGCGGTGGTGATCGCCGCCGCCACGCCGCGGCGCGGCTTCGGGGTGGCCGCGATCATGGGCTACCTCGCGGTCAGCACCACGGTGGTCGCGATCGTGGTCGGGGTGAGCATGTCCACCGTCGCCGTCGGCGGGAGCATCCCGGACTCCACCCAGTGGGCGGTGCTGCTGTCGCCGGGCGGGCTGGTGGAGAGCCTCACCAACGAGCTGTTCGACCTCGGTGGTACCGGCCCCGAGCGGATGCACGCGCCGGGCGGGCTCGGCCTGCTGGTGTTCACCGCCGTCGCCGTCGCGATGGTGGCCGGCTCGTACCGGCTGCTGCTGCGCCGCTACCGGAACGTTTGAGAGGGCGTCATGGCCACCATCACCATCGACAAGGTCTCCCGCTGGTTCGGGAACGTGGTCGCCGTCAACGACGTCAGCATGGCGATCGGCCCCGGCATCACCGGCCTGCTGGGGCCGAACGGGGCCGGCAAGTCGACCCTGATCCACATGATGAGCGGCTTCCTGGCGCCGTCCACCGGGGCGGTGACCCTGGACGGCGCGCCGATCTGGCGCAACCAGGAGGTGTACCGGCAGATCGGCCTGGTCCCCGAGCGGGAGTCGATGTACGACTACCTGACCGGATGGGAGTTCGTTCTCGCCAACGCCGAACTGCACGGCCTGCCCCACCCGGGCGCCGCCGCCCGCAAGGCGCTCGCCCTGGTCGAGATGGAGTACGCCCAGGAACGGCGGACCGGCACCTACTCCAAGGGCATGAAGCAGCGGGTCAAGATGGCCTCGGCGCTGGTCCACGACCCGGCCGTGCTGCTGCTCGACGAGCCGTTCAACGGCATGGACCCCCGCCAGCGGCTCCAGCTGATGGACCTGCTGCGGCGGTTCGGCTCGGACGGCCGGACGGTGCTGTTCTCCTCGCACATCCTGGAGGAGGTCGAGCAGCTGGCCCGGCACATCGAGGTCGTGGTGGCCGGCCGGCACGCCGCCTCCGGTGACTTCCGGAAGATCCGCCGGCTGATGACCGACCGCCCGCACCGCTACCTGGTCCGCTCCAGCGACGACCGGCGGCTCGCGGCGGCGCTGATCGCCGACCCGTCGACCGCCGGCATCGAGCTGGACCTGCAGGAGCGGGCGCTGCGGATCCAGGCAGTGAACTTCCAGGGGTTCACCACCCTGCTGCCGAAGGTCGCCCAGCGGGCCGGCATCCGGCTGTACACCGTGGCACCGGCGGACGAGTCGCTGGAGAGCGTGTTCTCCTACCTCGTCTCCGCGTAGCGGCCCGGACGCCGTCCCGCCGACCGGCACCCACCTCCAGGACCCCAGGAAGGCCGACCCACCATGAACCCGACCGTCGCCAGGCTGACGCTGCGCGGCCTGCTCGGCCGCCGCCGCGGCCTGCTGCTGCTGGTGGTCCCCGCCCTGCTGCTGGCCGTCTCGGCGATCACCGCCGGGTCGAACGGCGACAAGCACGAGCTCGTCGTGAACGTGCTCGGCAAGCTCGGCCTCGGCACCCTGCTGCCGATCCTCGGCCTGGTCGTCGGCACCGGAGCCATCGCCACCGAGATCGACGACGGCTCGATCGTCTACCTGCTGGCCAAGCCGCTGCCGCGGTGGAAGATCATCACCACCAAGCTGACCGTCGCGATCGGTACCACCTGGGCCTTCGCGGCGCTGCCGATGCTGCTCGCGGGCCTGCTGCTGTACGGGACGAAGGAGGGCCTGGCGCTCGCCTACACCGTCGCCGCGCTGGTCGCCGGGGCCGCGTACAGCGCGCTGTTCCTGCTGCTCGGCGTGGTGACCCGGCACGCGGTGGTGGCCGGGCTGGCGTACGCGCTGGTGTGGGAGTCGCTGGTCGGCAACTTCGTGGCGGGCGCCCGCACGCTCAGCATCCAGCAGTGGGCGCTGGCGGTGGCCGAGTCGGTGGCGGCCGAGGGCTCGATCACCTCGGCGGTCTCGCTCGGCGCGGCCGTGCCGCTGCTGCTGGTGGTCGGCGTGGCGGCGACCGCGCTGGCCTCGGTGCGGCTGGCCGGGCTCACCCTCGCCTCGGAGGAGTGAGGAGCGGGGCGCGCCCGGCCCGGGCCGGCTGGGGTGGACGGGGTCAGAGCGTCCGGTCGCGTCCGGCGCCCCAGCCCGCGGCGGCGACCACGGCGGCCAGCACCAGCATCAGCGCCAGCGGGATGGTCCAGCCGCCGGTCAGCTGGTGCAGGGCGCCGGCGCCGACCGGGCCGGCCGCAGCGACCAGATAGCCGACCGCCTGCGACATGCCGCCCAGTTGGGCGGCGCCGGCGACGCTGTCGGTGCGCAGCACGATGAAGGCGAGTCCGAGGCCGAGCGAACCGCCCTGGGCGACGCCGAGGATGGTGGCCGACACCCAGGCGCCGGACACCGGGGCGATCAGCAGGACGGCGATGCCGAGGCCGTTGAGCGCGGCCATCGAGACGGCCAGCGCCCGCTGGCGGGTCATCCGGCCGGCGAACAGCGGCACCAGGAAGGCGCCCGCCACCTGCACCAGGTTGGAGAAGGCGAAGACCAGACCGGCCTCGCCGCGGTCCATCCCGTGGTCGGCCAGGATGGTCGGCATCCAGGCGACCAGGGTGTAGACCAGCAGCGACGAGATGCCCATGAACAGGCTGATCTGCCAGGCCAGCGGCGAGCGCCAGATGCCCTCGATCGGGCGGGAGGCGGCGGCCGACGCGACCGGCGCGGTGGTGCTCGCGGCAGCGGTCCCGGCGGCGGCCCGGGCCCGCAGCACCTGCGGCAGCCAGGCCACCGTGGCGATCAGCGCCAGCACCGACCAGGAACCGAGTGAGGCCTGCCAGCCGCCGCCCAGCGCGTGCTCCAGCGGCACCGAGAGGCCGGCCGCCATCGTCGCGCCGACCAGCATGGTGGTCGAGTAGACGCCGGTCATCGCCGCGGCCCGGCCCGGGAACTCACGCTTGACCAGGCCCGGCATCGAGACGTTCAGCACGGCGATCGCGACACCGATCACCACGCACCCGGCGTACAGCGCCACCACCGAGGGCAGCACCCGCAGCAGCACGCCCGCGCCGAGCACCAGCACCGCGCCCAGCACCACCCGCTCGGTGCCGAACCGCCGGGTCAGCCGCGGGGTGAGCGGGGCACCGACGCCCTGGAAGAGCACCGGCACGGTGGTGATCAGCCCGCTCGCGGTGGCGGAGAGCCCGAAGGTGTGCTGGATCTCGGCCACCATCGGCGACACCGCCGCCAGGCAGGCGCGCATGTTCAGGGCGACCAGCACGATGCCGGTCAGCAGCAGCGCGGGGTGCGCCAGCCGGCTGGGGACGGGGAGCGGGACGGTACCCGCGGAGGTGGTGGCAACCGGCTGCTGGGCACGGGTGACGGCCATGGGTGGTGCTGCTTTCGTGGAGTTCAAGGCGTGCGGGGGCACACCGGGTGAGCGGGGAACGGGGGCCTCGGCCCGTTCACTTCCGGGCGGCGATGGCGGCGAGGAGCTGCTCGACGGCGGCGGTCGGCTCGGCGAGCAGCGCGCGACACGCCCGCTCGGCCAGCTCCGGGTCGCCGCTCTCGATCGCGTCGACGAGGGCCTGATGGGTCGCCACGACCACCTCGGGCATCTCGTGGTCGCCGAACGCCGTCCGCATCGACTCGCGCACCGAGGCGCCGAAGTAGCGGTACACCTCGGTCAGCGCCGGGTTGTGCGCGGCCTCGACGACGGCGGTGTGGAACTCCAGGTCGTGCTCGACGGTCGCCTCGCGGCCGGCCCGCTCGGGGTGCGCCGCGATCACCTCGGCCTCGCGGGCCAGCGCGGCCCGCATCCGCCGGATGTCCTCGGGGGTGTGCCGCAGCGCCGCCAGCCGGGCGGCCTCGGTCTCCAGCGCGGCGCGGACCTCCAGGACGTCCCGCACCCCGGAGCGCTGCACGCCGCGCAGCACGGCGGCCGGGTCGCTGGTGGAGCGCACGAAGGTGCCCTCGCCCTGCCGGGAGACCAGCATGCCCGCGTGCACCAGGACCCGGATCGCCTCGCGGACGGTGTTGCGTCCGATGCCGAGGCGCTCGGCGAGCTCGTGCTCGGTCGGGATCCGCGAGCCGACCGGCCAGACGCCGGCGCTCAGCTGCTCCCGCAGCTGCTCGATCGCGGTGTCGACGAGGGAGCGCCGCCCGGCGGTCTGCAGCGTGTCCTGTCCGCTGTTGGCGCTGCTCATGGCGGGCTCTCCTCCCCGGGCGTGGGCCGGCTACGGCCTGGTCGTCGGTCATCCTACAACTGCTTGTCCGGTCATCCTACAACCGGCGGTGAACAGCGCGGGAACCGCTCGCGGCGGCCTGGCGTTCCTCCGGACGACCGGTGATCCGGTGACGACGGGCCCGGTCCGCACCCGTTCGGTTCCACACCCCTTTGATACGAGGAGATCGTCCGCATGGTGTTCAAGAAGCTGCTCGGTGCCCTGGGCGTCGGCGGTCCCGGCGTCGACACCGTCCTGAGCACGCCGGTCGTGCAGCCCGGCGGGACGATGGCCGGCACGGTCGAGCTGACCGGGGGGACGGTGGAGGCGGACATCCGGGGGATCACGCTGACCCTGGTCGCCCAGGTGGAGATCGAGCACGAGGACGGCGAGAGCACCGGCCTGTACCCGTTCGCCCGCTTCTCGGTGACCGCGCCGCTGAAGCTGGCGCCGGGCGAGAACCGCTCGATCCCGTTCGCCGTCCAGGTGCCGTGGGAGACGCCGGTCACCACCATCGCCGGGCAGCACCTGCACGGCATGCGGCTCGGGGTGCGCACCGAGGTCGACATCGCGGGCGCGCTGGACAAGGGCGACTCCGACCCGCTGGAGGTCGAGCCGCTGCCGGTGCAGCGCCGGATCCTGGACACCCTGCTCCAGCTGGGCTTCCGGTTCCGCTCGGCGGACCTGGAGGCCGGGCACATCCGCGGCACCGGGCAGACGCTGCCGTTCTACCAGGAGATCGAGTACTCCTCGGCACCGCAGTACGCCCACGCCTGCAACTCGCTGGAGGTCAGCTTCGTGACCACCCCGGGCAAGGTGGAGGTGGTGCTGGAGGCGGACCGGCGCGGCGGTCTGTTCGGCGGTGGCGGGGACGTGATCCGCACCCATGTGGTCGACCACGGCCAGGCCGACGAGGACCTCACCGGGCTGGTGGACGGCTGGATCCGCGCCGCGCTCTGAGGCCCCCGCGTGCTCCCGCCGCCGCCCCCGCTCCCGCCGTCAGCCGTAGGAGACGTTGCTGCAGATGTCGTCGTCGGCGGAGCGGGCCTGGCCGACCACTTCGGCGGGCAGCGGGGCCGGGACGCCGGACGGCGCGGCGGCGGCCGGAGCGGGCCCGCCGGACGTCGCGCCGGTGGCGTAGTCCAGACCGAGCCGCAGGCTGATCCCGGCTCCCGGTCCGGGGGCCACCGCGGCGCCCGGGAACAGTGCGGCGACCTTCTGCGCGTTGCTCCGCTGCCCGGCCCCGTACTCGACGGTGGTGGTCGCCGCCCGGGCGGTGCCGCGCGCGGTGGCCGTCCCGGCCACGGTGACCCGGGCCGCCCGGAGCGTGTCGGCGGCCCGGGCGGCCAGTCCGGGGGTGCCGGTGCCGTTCTGGACGGTGACCCGGATCGGCGCACCGTCGGCGCCGAGCGGCGGGGGCGGAGGGGGCGGTGGGGTCCTCGGGGCCGTGGGGGCCGTCGAGGAGGACGGTGGGGACGGTGGCGCGGCCGGTGACGGTGCGGGCGGCGTGTCGGCCGCGTCCGGCTGGTGGCCGGTGGCGTCCTGGCCGTCGATGGTCCGGTCGGCCTGCAGGGTCCGCCACAGGGTGTCGACCGCGGGGTGCACCAGGTCGATCCGCGCGCCGTTGTAACGCCAGGGCGTGGTCAGGAACTTGACCTCGTGCAGGTCGATGTCCCTGAGCGTCAGGGCGAAGTCCACCAGCTTGGCGGCCGAGTCGAGGCCCGGGTCGACGGTCATCGAGCTGGTCGCGGCGTCGGCCAGCGGCAGCAGCGTGCCGGGGTTCAGTCCCCTGCTCTTGATCCGGGCCAGCAGCGAGGCGAGGAACGCCTGCTGACGCTTCATCCGTCCGACGTCGGAGTCGTCGCCGATGCCGTGCCGGAGCCGGACGTAGTCCAGCGCCCGTTGCCCGGAGACCCGCTGGCGGCCCTTGGTGAGCACCACCTTGCCCTTGCGCCCCAGATTGGGGTTGATGTTCCCCTCGTGCACGGCGTTCGGCAGGCAGACGTCCACGCCGCCGACGGCGCCGGTCATCGCGGCGAAGCCGGCGAAGTTGACCTCGATGGTGTGGTCGATCCGGATGCCGGTGAGCTTCTCCACCGTGTTCTGCGTACAGGCCGGGTTGCCGGACTCGGAATTGCCCACCGAGAAGGCCGAGTTGAACATCTGCCCGGGCTGCTCCCGGGTCCAGGTGCCGTTCGGGAGCTTGCACCGGGGGACGGTCACCAGGGCGTCGCGCGGGATCGAGACGCCGACCGCGTGCCGGTGGTCGGCGTGGACGTGCAGCAGGATCGTGGTGTCGGAGCGGGCGCCGCTCTCATGGCCGCCGCCGAGGTCGCCGTTGCCTCCGGCGCGCGAGTCGGAGCCGATCAGCAGCACGTTGACGGGCCGGTGGCCGTGCGCGTCGGCGCTGGGTTCGGGCGGGCGGTCGGGGGCGATGGCGTCGGGGTCGAAGGACCGGAGGTTGCCGTTCAGCCGGTAGTACACCGCGGCGCCGGCGCCGGCCAGGGCGACCAGTATCCCGGCCAGTGACCAGGCGATCAGCCGCCGGGCGCCGCGCCGGCCGCACCGGGCCGCCTCCCGCCGACCGGCGCGGGTCTGTGCGGTGCGGGTTGGTGCGGCGTGAGTCTGGGTGGTGCGGGTCTGGGTGGTGCGGGTCGGTGCCATCCGGCCCTGCGCGACGCGGGTCTGCGCGGCGAGGGTCTGCCCGGTACGGCCCTGCGCGGCCCGGCGGGCCTCGGCCCGGCCGCCGGTGCGCGGCAGCGGGAACCGGCCGGGGGCCTCTTCGGGGGGGTCGGTCCGGACGCCGCCGCCGTCGGCGCGCCGCCGCCCAGCCGGATCCGGCGGGCCCTGGTCCCACTGGACTGACATGGCGCGCACCTCTCAGCGGCGGAAGCGGGCAACCCTGGGAGCATACAAACCCCTCCGGTGCCCGCCCGGCGGCCCGGGACGGCCGCACCCCCGCCGACCCGCGGCTTCGTCGCGGCGGCTCACCGCAGCATCACTCCAACGGCTGAACCGGCGGTGGCCGCAGCGAGGTTCACCCGTTCGGGTAGAGCCGCTCCAGTACGGCCGCGACGCCGTCCTCGTCATTGCTCAGGGTGACCTCGTCGGCGACCGCGAGCAGCTCCTGGTGAGCGTTGGCCATCGCCACGCCGTGCCGCGCCCAGCCGAACATCGGCACGTCGTTGGGCATGTCGCCGAAGGCGATGGTGTCGGCGGCCTTCACCCCGAGCCGGTGGGCGGCGACGGCCAGCCCGGTGGCCTTGGAGAGGCCGAGCGGCAGCAGCTCGACGACGCCGGCGCCGGCCATCACCACGCCGACCAGATCACCGGCCGCGTGGCGGGCGGCCTCGGCCAGGGCGTCGTCGGTCAGCTCGGGGTGCTGGATGTACAGCTTGCTGACCGGGGCACTGAGCAGTTCGTCCTTCGCGGTCCGGACCACCGGCAGCTCGGAGCCGATCTGCAGTTCGTAGCCGGGGCCGGCCAGTACGTCGCCGTCCAGGCCGTCCTGGCTGGCGGCGACCGCCAGCGGACCGGTCTCCTCCTCTATCCGCTGGATCGCGAGGGCGGCCACCCGGCGGTCCAGGGTGAGCGAGGTGAGCAGCCGGTGCTCGCCCGCGTCGTAGACCTGGGCGCCCTGGCCGCACACGGCTATGCCGCGGTAGCCGATCTCGTCGAAGACCGGGCGGGCCCAGGTGGCCGACCGGCCGGTGACGATGATGTGCAGCGCCCCGGCCGCGGTGGCGTCGGCCAGCGCCGCGCGGTTGCGTGCCGAGACGCCCTCCGTGCTGTTCAGCAGGGTGCCGTCGAGGTCGGTGGCGACCAGCTTGAAGGGCAGGCCGCCACCGTCCAGGGGGGAGACGGGGCTGGGGCTGGTGGTGCTCATGGGCCGTGTCTCCCGGGAGTTGCTTCGTTGCTGCGTCCGCGTCACCGCGGCTGCGGCCGGTGCCGGTTCCGGCACCGGCGGTCCTACTTGGCCGGCTCCAGGACGGCACGGCCACCGAGGTACGGGCGGAGCGCCTCGGGCACGACGACCGAGCCGTCGGCCTGCTGGTGGTTCTCCAGGATCGCCACGATGGTGCGCGGGACGGCGACCAGGGTGCCGTTCAGCGTGGCCAGCGGGCGCACCTTGCCCTCCTCGCGCATCCGGATGGCGAGGCGGCGCGACTGGTACTCGGTGGTGTTCGAGGTCGAGGTGACCTCGCGGTACTTGCCCTGGGTCGGGATCCAGGCCTCGATGTCGAACTTGCGCGCGGCCGAGGCGCCGAGGTCGCCGGAGGCGACGTCGATCACCCGGTAGGGCAGTTCGAGGGCGTTGAGGAAGTCCTTCTCCCACTGGAGCAGGCGGCGGTGCTCGTTCTCGGCGTCCTCGGGCGTGGTGAAGACGAACATCTCCACCTTCTCGAACTGGTGGACGCGGATGATGCCGCGGGTGTCCTTGCCGTAGGTGCCGGCCTCGCGGCGGAAGCAGGACGAGTAGCCGGCGTAGCGCAGCGGCAGCTTCTCGGCGTCGAGGATCTCGTCCATGTGGTAGGCCGCGAGCGGGACCTCGCTGGTGCCGACCAGGTAGCGGTCGTCACCCTCCAGGAAGTACACGTTCTCGGCGGCCTGGCCGAGGAAGCCGGTGCCGTCCATGGCAGCCGGGCGGACCAGGGCCGGGGTGATCATCGGGGTGAAGCCGGCGGCGGTGGCCTGGGCGATCGCCATGTTGACCAGGGCGAGCTCCAGCAGCGCGCCAACACCGGTCAGGTAGTACGACCGGGCACCGGCGACCTTGGCGCCGCGCTCGGTGTCGATCGCGCCGAGCAGCTGGCCCAGCTCGACGTGGTCGCGGGGCTCGAAGCCCTCGGCGGCGAAGTCGCGCGGGGTGCCGATCTCCTCCAGGGTGACGAAGTCCTCCTCGCCGCCGACCGGGGCGGCCGGGTCGATGAGGTTCGCCAGCGAGCGGAGCAGGCGCTCGGCCTCCTCCTTGGCCTCGGTCTGCTCGGCGTCGGCGGCCTTGACCTCGGCGGCCAGCTCCTTGGTGCGCTGGAGCAGGGCGGCCTTCTCCTCGCCCTGGGCCTTGGCGACGAGCTTGCCGAGGCCCTTCTGCTCGTTGCGCAGTTCGTCGAAGCGCGTGCCCGAGGACCGGCGACGCTCGTCGGCGGAGAGGAGGGCGTCGACCAGGTCGACGTCCTCGCCACGGACGCGCTGCGAGGCGCGCACTCGGTCAGGGTCCTCACGGAGCAGGCGAAGGTCAATCACGGGCCCAAGCCTACCGGGCGGGCGCCTGTCCACCGGTACCGGTTTTCCCCTGGGGATAACTCGCTCCAGCCTGTGGATAACCGCTGTGGGAAACCGTCCGGAGGTCGGTTATCCACAGGTTCGGGGTGGAGGCTGTGGATCGTGGGGCGGCGTCGGTGGACGAGGAAGCGACCCATGAAATTCAGGTTTCAAACCTGAATTGACCTTCCCGGGTGAGCGAATTAAAGCGCTCGGACGGGTGATTTGCTGGTACCCGGGTGACTCTGGTCCGATTAGTCATCTCTGCGACGCAAACCGATGATCCGACCGAAACGCGCAGTGGCTATACCGGTTTGTCGACTCATCCCCAGGCCTGTGGATAACTCGGACCTGTGGACAGTGCCCACCCCTGTGGACAAGCCCCGCACCGGGGCGGCCGCCCTGTGGACGGCCGCCCGGCGGGGTGGAAAACGGTTCGAAAAGGACACATGGCCGCCGAATGGCGCCCGGATGTCCGACGGACCCGGCCGGCCGGACTCGGCCGCACTCGGCCCGACTCGGCCCGACTCGACCGGACTCAGATGTCCCCGCGGCCGTCGAGGCAGCGCGAGAGCCAGTCCGAGGCCGCGCTGAAATCCGCGTCCGAGGTACCCGGCCGCTGGTGCTCCGGCGTCTGCTGGTCGGCGCGCGGATAGGAGCCGAGGAAGCGCACCTGCGGGCAGATCCGCTTGAGGCCCATCATCGCCTCGCCCACCCGGCGGTCGCTGAGGTGCCCCTCGCAGTCGATGAGGAAGCAGTAGTTGCCCAGCCCCTCCCCGGTCGGCCGGGACTCGATCCGCATCAGGTTGACCCCGCGCACCGCGAACTCCTGCAGCAGCTCCAGCAGCGCGCCCGGGTGGTCGTCCGGCAGCCAGACCACCATCGAGGTCTTGTCCGCCCCGGTCGGCGAGGAGACCCGCCCGGGCCGCCCCACCAGCACGAACCGGGTGGTCGCGCTCTGGGCGTCCACGATGTCCTTGACCAGCGGGTCGAGACCGTAGATCGGCGCCGCGAACTCGCCCGCGAACGCCCCGTCGTACCGCCCCTCGGCCACCAGCCGGGCGCCGTCCGCGTTGGAGGCGGCGGACTCCCAGTGCGCGTCCGGCAGGTTGGCGGCCAGCCAGCGGCGGACCTGCGCCTGGGCCACCGGGTGGCTGGTGACCGTCTTCACGTCGGACAGCGCGGTGCCCGGGCGGACCAGCAGCGCGAAGGTGATCGGCAGCAGCACCTCGCGGTAGATCATCAGCGGCGCGCCGGAGGCCAGTTCGTCGTTGGTCGCCGTGACGGCGCCCTCGACCGAGTTCTCGATCGGCACGAACGCGCCGGACGCCTCGCCGCCGCGCACCGCGTCCAGCACCAGCTGCACCGAGGACATCGGCACCAGCTCCCGGGTCGCCGCCTCCGGCAGGGTGCGCAGGGCCGCCTCGGTAAAGGTGCCCGCCGGCCCGAGGTACGTGTAGCGGGTTGCCGACATGACGCCTCCAAGGGGAACGGGACCTGTGGGGAACAACGGCGGACCGCCGAAAGGAGTCACCTTAGCCACTCCGCCGCCCTCCTGTGGTCGCGGTCCGCTCCGTGGGAGGAGGACGGACGATCCGTGGACAGCGGCCGGCCCGGGCACCGGGCCCGGTCAGTCGAGCAGGGTCTGTCCGACGTACCCGCCCTGCGGCGCGCCCGGCGGGACGGCGTACACGCCGCTCGCCTCGTGCCGCAGGAAGCGGGAGAGCCCGTCGCCCCGGGCCAGCTTGCGCTGCACGGGGGTGAACCCCTTGCGGGGGTCGGCCTGGAAGGCGAGGAACAGCAGTCCGGCGTCCGGCGAGCCGTCGGCCAGCAGCCCGTCGTGGTACGAGAACCCGCGCCGCAGCATGGCGGCCCCGCCGTTGGCGGCCGGCGCCGCGACCCGGATGTGGGCGTCCGAGGGGACGGCCAGCGACCCGTCCGGGGCCTGGGCGGCGAGGTCCACCGGCGTCCGCTCGCCCGCCCCGTCAGCCGCGCCGAGCGGGGCGCCGTCCGACTTGCGCCGCCCGATCACCCGCTCCTGGCGGTCCACCGGCAGCGCCTCCCAGTTGTCCAGCAGCATCCGGATCCGCCGGAACACCAGGAAGGAACCGCCCGTCAGCCAGGCCGGCTGCTCTCCCCCGGCGGCGACGAACACCTTGGCCGCGAAGCCGTCCTCGGTGGGCTGCGGGTTGTTGGTGCCGTCGATCTGGCCCATCAGGTTGCGCCCGGTCATCGGCGTGGCAGTGGCGCCGGGCGTCCGGGCGAAGCCGGACGCCTGCCAGCGCAGCGCCGCCGTGCCGGCCGCCTGACGCTGCAGCACCCGCAGCGCGTGCACGGCGACCAGCGCGTCGTCGGCGCCGATCTGTACGAACAGGTCGCCGTCGCCGCGCGCCGGGTCCAGCGCGTCGGCCGGGAAGGCCGGCAGCGGCTCCAGCCCGGCCGGGCGGTGGTCGGCCAGGCCGGCCTTGTCGAACAGGCCCGCGCCGAAGCCGAAGGTGACGGTGAGCGAGCAGGGGCCGGCGTCCAGGGCGACCTGGTTCTCGAACTCGTCGGCCGGCTCGCCCACGGCCATCCGGGCGGCCGTCCGGGACCAGCGCTGGAGCAGGCCGCGCAGGCCGTCCCGGCCGACCCCGCCGGCCAGGTCGAAGGCGGCCAGCTGGACCCGGGCCTGCTGGGGTTCGAGGATGCCGCCCTGGTGCTCGCCGTGGAACGCCACCCGGGCCGGCCCGAGGCCGCCGCCGGACGCTGTCGCCGGGCGGTGCGGGCCGGGCCGGTCCACGGCCACGGCTGTGCCGGCCCCGGCGCCCGCGCCGATCACCAGGCCCGCCCCGGCGGTGCCCAGCAGGGCCCGCCGGGTGAAGCCGGTGGCGGCGCCGTCGGATGTGCCGTCCTGCCCGGTGGTGCTGTCGGTGCCGGTCTCCGTGGCCATGAGCTGTCCCTATCCGATCTTCAGCTGCTTGATCTCCGTGGTCTGGTCGATGTCGGAGGATCTGATGACCACCGACACCACCCAGTTGCCGGCGAGCGGCAGCTGCGCCGTCCCGGTCCAGCGCCCGGTGCCCTCGGGGGTGAGCGGGACGGTGAGCGGGCCGAGGTCGCGGTCCGGCAGGGTGAAGGCGAGCTGCACCTCCGGCACCTCGACCGGCTGCCCGTCCGCGCCGTCCAGCTTCAGGTGCACCTCGTTCGAGCCGGTGCCCGCCGGGTTGAGGGTGACCGTCGCGGTGCCCTTGGCGTTGGGCGTGCGGCCCTTGGTGTCGTACGGGAGGGCGAGCTCCACCGTCCGGCCCGGCACGGTCTGCGGGGCGGGCGCCCCGCCGGTCGTGCCTCCGGCCGCGGTGCCGGCCGCCGGCGCGGTGCCGTTCGCGGCCCCGGCCGCGACCTCGCCCGCCACCCGCCCGGGCGGGGCGTTGGTGAGCAGGGTGGTGGCCACCAGGACGGCCACCGCGACGGCCGCCTCGACCAGCACCGAGCGGCGCAGTCCGGCCCGGGTCGGGGTGAGCCCGCGGTCCCGGTCGGCGTTCGCCCGGGCGGCCCGCTGCCGGGCCAGCTGGGCCCGCCGGACCGGGTCGTCGGAGTCCTCGTCGCCACCGTCCGGGGCACTGCTGCCGGTACCGCCGCCGACGCCGCCGGCCGCGACGGCGACCTCCGCCGGGGTGACCTCCGCGGCCTCCTCCGGGGCGGCCCGCAGCCGGGCCAGCCAGCTCCGGGACATCCAGGCGGCGCCGAGCATCGCGACCACGCAGCCGGTCTTCACCAGCAGCAGCCGCCCGTAGTCGGTGCCGGTCAGCGCGCTCCAGCTGCCGAGGCCGCGCCAGGACTGGTAGACGCCGGTGCCGGCCAGCACCAGGACGGCGCCGAAGGCGAGCTTCGAGAAGCGGTCGGCGACGTCCGCGCCGATGCCCTCGCGCAGCCCGACCAGCATCGCCGCGAGGCCGCCCAGCCAGAGCGCCATCGCGACCAGGTGCAGCATGCCGAGCGGCAGCGCGAGCCAGACCTGGATGCCCACCGAGGCGTGGTCGGCGCCGACCCAGGTCGCCGAGAGCGCGACGGCCAGCACCAGTCCGGCCACCCCGAGGCCCAGCCGGGCCTCGCGCTGCGGGCGTTCGGCGGCGCGCCGCTCCAGCTCCCGCAGTTCGGCCTCCTCGGCGTCCCCGGCCGCCGACCCGGCCCCGGTGGTCCCGGCGGTGCCGGTGGCCGGGACGGTCCGGCCGGTGGGCTGCCCGAGCTGGCCGACCAGCAGCGACAGGAACACCCCGCTCGCCGCGAGCAGCAGCAGCCGGGCGGCCAGCGCGGTGCCGATCCGCTCGTCCAGCGTGGCGCGGACCAGCGACAGGTCGAACGCCTTGCCGATCCCCGAGCCCCGCTCGTACGGGCCGCGCAGCATCAGCACCGTGACCGTGGACACCAGCAGCGCCACCCAGCCGCTCATCAGCAGCCGTTGCACCGGGCGCCGGGCCACCCCGGCCGGCCAGCAGAGCAGCACGAAGCCGGCCGCCCCGACGAGCAGCGCGAACGCCCCGTACGCGACGGCCCGGCCGGTGCCGTAGACCGCGGCGACCAGGCCGTCCGCCTCGGCGCCCTGCAGCGCGGTGGCGGAGACGGTGGTGGCCGACGGCGCGCCGACGGAGAAGGTGAACGCCCCGCCGATCGGGTGCGAGTCGTCCGACACGGCCCGCCAGGCGACGGTGTAGGTGCCGTTGGCGAGCCCGCTGCCGAGTGCGACCCGGGCGGTGTTGTCCTTGCCGTCGGCGTGCCCCGGGTTGCCCGCGTCCACGGCCTTGCCGGCCGGGTCGAGCACCCGCACCGAGTCCGAGGAGAGCGAGACGGCCTCGCTGAAGGTCAGGGTGACGGACTGCGGGGCGGCGGGCAGGACGGCGTTCTGCGCGGGGTCGGTGGATTGCAGGGTGGCGTGCGCGGCGGCGGGTCCGGCGCCGCCGAGCAGCAGCGCGAGGACGGCGGCGAGCACGCCGATCAGCCCGGCGATCCGCCGTCCCGTCAGTCCCGGTGCGATCAGCATCGTGCGGTGTCCCTTACTGCTGGCCGGGGCGGTAGGTGAGCTCCTTGACCGGCACCTTGACCGAGATGGTGCCGGTCCGGGCGAAGGTCAGGTCGAGTTCGAGCTCGTCGCCGAGGGCGGGGGCCTTCTGCCACCCCATGATCATCAGGTGCGTACCGCCGCGGGCGAGCTGCAGCGCGCCGTGCGCGGGGACGTCCAGCTTGTCGACCTGCTCCATGGTGGTGGACGTGGAGCGGTGCATGGTGACCGAGGAGGCGCCGGGGCTGGAGACCTCGACCAGCTCGTCGCCCTGGCCGCTGTCGTTGCGCACCGTCAGGTAACCGGCCGCCATGCCGCCGGCCGGCGGCAGCGGGATGTAGGGGTCGGCGACGCTCAGCCGGGCCGCCGCGCCACCGTATGCTCCGCCGCCGGCGGCGCCGTTCCCGCCGTCCGCCCCGCAGGCCACCAGGAACGCGCCGGCGCCCAGTGCCGTCGCCAGCGCCGCCCCGGCGAGTGCCGTCCGGCGGAAGCCGAGGGAGCCCTTCACGCGGCGACCCCCTTGGCGAGCAGCGGCAGGTCGTGCTCGTAGGTCTTCACCTCGGTGCCGCTCAGGTAGAGCAGGTGGGCCTTGTCGTCGGAGGGCAGGAAGGCCAGCACCTGGGCGCCGTGGGTGGAGGTGACGGTGCCGTCCGCGTTGATCACCGGGTCCTCGATCAGGATGCCGAGCGCCTTGGCGGCGGTCTTCACCTTCTCCAGGTCCCCGGTGAGGCCTATGAAGTCGCTGCCCATCGAGTCCAGCCAGCTGCGCAGCACCTGCGGGGTGTCGCGCTTCGGGTCGGTGGACACGAACACCACGTCGACCTTCTGCCGCTCCTCCGGGGAGAGCTTCTTCATCGCCACGCCGATGTCGCCCATGGTGGTCGGGCAGACGTCCGGGCAGCTGGTGTAGCCGAAGAACAGCAGGGTGGTCCGGCCCTTGGTCTGCTGGCGCAGGTCGTACGGCTGGCCGGAGGTGTCGGTCAGCTGGAGGTCCGGCTTCTCGAAGTTCTTGCCGAGCACGGTGCCCTCGTAGGGCGAGTCGGACTTCTGCTGGACGACCTTGGCGGGGGAGGCGGAACCGCCGGCGTCGGAGCCGCAGGCGGTCAGGGTGAGCGCGGCGGCCAGGGCGACGGCGGCGGCCCCGGCCAGGCGGGCGGAACGGGCGGAACGGGCGGAACGGGCGGAGCGGGGCATGGGAGAGGTCCGATCGTGTGCGGTGGATCACCGGTGGGGCCGCGCCCGGGCCGGGGGCGGCCCCACCTGAGCTGGGGTCAGGATGACGATCCGCCCCTGATGCGGCTCCTGCCATGGAAGCCCACGGCGGAGCCGCTCCACCCGAC